>NZ_JADOGI010000109.1 GCF_015645445.1 Nonomuraea cypriaca
GCGCGCCCTCGGGCGCGCTCTCGGGCGCGCTCTCGGGCGCGCTCTCGGAGGCGCCTCCCACGCGGTCGTCCTGCGCGCCGGTCATTGCGCCACGCCTCCCGCTACTTCGCGACGACGGGCGCGATCTCGCTGATCGGCTCGCCCAGTGCGTTGATCGCGTCCGACAACGTCTTCAGCTCGGCCTTGGACAGCTCGTTGTGCAGCCGCCAGCCGTCGCCCTTCCGGTGCGCCGCGAGCGCCGCCTCGGCCGCCGCGAACTTCTCGTCCAGCGTCTTGACCAGGTCAGGAGCCCGCTCCTCGAGGACGGGCCTGAGCGACTGTACGGCGGCCTCGGAGCCTTCGAGGTTGGCGGCGAAGTCCCACAGGTCGGTGTGCGACCAGATGTCCTCCTCGCCGGTGATCTTCCCGGTCGCGACCTCGTCGAGCAGCTCCTTGGCGCCGTTGGCCAGGTTGAGCGGGGTGAGGTCGGCGGCGTTCGCCTTGGCCACGATGGTCTTGACGTCGGCGATCAGCTTGTCGGCCACCGGCCCGTCCGCGCCGATGTCCTTGGTGATCCACAGATCCTTCTCGATCTTGTGGAAGCCGGTCCACTCCTCGCCCTCGGCCAGGTCGGCCTCGCGGGCGTCGATGGCCGGGTCCAGGTCGCCGAAGATCTCCGCCACGGGCTCGATGCGCTCCCAGTACGTACGCGACACCGGGAACAGCTCCTTGGCCTCCTCGATCCGCCCCGCCTTGACCGCGTCCACGAACTCCTGTGTCTTGACCAGCAGCGTGTCGCTCTGCGACTTGACGTATCGCTTGTAGCTCCCGACCGCCTCCGCGAGCTTGGCGTCCGCCGTGAGCGCCTTGTGCTCGCCGGTGACCTTGAGCGCGTTGCGGATGCCCTTGCCGACCATGCCGGGCTTGCACGCGGTCTCGTACGCGCCCGCCGGCAGCTCGGCGATCAGCTCCCTGGTCAGCCCGGGGACGATGTTCTCGACCTCCGCCATGACGCGGTCGCCGGGGGCGTACACGTAGAACTCCGTCACCTTGCTGCCGCCGTTCGTGATGGCGAACGTCGTGGTGCCCGCGGCCACCTCCGTCGCGGCGACCTCGCACGCGGTGTCGGAAGCGGCCACGGTGATCTTGCCGGGCGCGGCGGAGCCCGCCGGGGCGGAGGTCGCCCCCGAACCGCAGGCGGTCAGGACCGCCAGGGCGAGCACGCCGTACGACAGGTGGATCGCGGTACGCATGATGCTCCTGTTCATGCCGCTGTCGCGGGCACGGCCGGCTTCGCGCGCTGCGGGCGCAGGAAGAGGAAAAGGGTGGGAAGGAGGTAGACGGCCCAGGCCACGACCTCGGCGACGCTGGGCTGCGGGGTGATGTTGAGCAGGCCCGACAGCAGCGCGGCGTACCAGGAGTCGGCGGGCAGGACACCGCTGATGTCGAAGGCGTACGCGCTCAGGCCCGGCAGCACGCCGGCCTCCTGCAGATCGTGTACGCCGTACTTGAAGATGCCTGCGGCCACCAGGATCAGCAGCAGTCCCGTCCAGGTGAAGAACCTGGTCAGGTTGATCCTGATCGCGCTGCGGTAGATCGCCCAGCCGATGAGCACGGAGGTGAGCAGGCCCAGGCAGATCCCGATCAACGGCTCCGCTGTCGTGGCCGCGCTCTGCATGGAGGCGAAGAACAGCAGCGCCGTCTCCAGCCCCTCGCGGGCGACGGCCAGGAACGCCATCACGACCACCGCGGCCGAGCCCAGCTCGATCGCGCCGGAGAGCTTCTCCCGCAGCTCGCCCGAGATCGTCCGGGCCGCGCGCCGCATCCAGAAGATCATCCAGGTGACGAACGCGACGGCGAGCAGCGAGGCGATCGCCTCGAACAGCTCCTGCCCGGTGTAGGCGAGCCGCGCGGCGGTGAACGTCAGCAGCGCCCCGAACCCCACGGACAGCACGACGGCCGCGCCGACGCCGGTCCATACGTGCGCGAGCCGGTCCCTGCGATCGCTCTTGACGAGGAACGCGACGAGGACCGAGACGACGAGCGACGCCTCCAGACCTTCGCGCAGACCGATGAGATAACTGGCGAGCACCGAAAACTCCCCCTAACGTGAGGAAAGGCTAACCTAAGTTAGGTCAGCCTCCGGTGAAGCGCAAGCGTACGGGAGCGACAGTTCACCCTCACCGGTTGCGGGCGCCTCCGGTCCAGCGCCTGGGCTGGGCGGGGGTGGAGGTGACGATCCTCACTCCCGGGAGGGCGGTCAGGCGGCGGACGTCCTCGTGTCGGCGCTCACCTGGAGATCACGTAGGGGCTCGTGCTGGAGTGCCCGGCCTCGTTCGTGGCCGTGATGGAGGTCAGCGGGCCGGCGGGCGTGTACGGCGCCCAGGCGGATTCGAGCCTGCCACGTCCGTACCACTCCGGTCTGATGACCGTCCCCTGGACGCGCAGGGTGCCGCCGCGCAGGTTGTAGCCCTCGACGAGGATCCCGGGACGCCCGTTCATCTCCTTCTCCGAGGCGCTGACGATGATCGGCTGCTGCCACCCGCTCGCGATGTCGTCGGCCAGCGAGGGTGTGTCGTAGCGGGCCTGGCAGGTGAAGAACGGCTCCCAGCCGTACGAGATGATCTTCGAGGCGTGTGTTCCCGCGGCCATCACCTGCCGGTCGATGCGGGCCTTCGTGGTGCGTCCCCGCAGCGGCAGCGGCTCCACCCGTCCGCACTCGCCGGCCGCCGGCGTGGGCTCGAAGCCCTCCACGTTCACCCACAGCTCGACCCCGCCCGGCACGTGCCGCGCCGCCGCCTCGATGTAGTCGCGCGTGGCCCCGTAGTACGCCTCCCGGTAGCTCACCTCCCCCACCACGGGCACCAGCCGCGGCTCCACCGTGGCCGTGGACTCGTGCCCGCCGTACACCGGCACCTTCCCCGTCCCTCGCCCGTCCTGCACGGCGATCGCCATGGGCAGCCCGGCCCGCGTGCCCGCGATGTCCGCCATCCCGGCCTCCACCTGCGCGGGCGGGAACCCGCGGCCCCTGCGCGCGTCGATGTACGGGCTCACGACGATCCTCTTGCCCGGCAGCGCGGCGGCGACCACCTCGTGCTGGGCGGCGTAAAGGGCGATGATGGGATCCTTCTGCACGCGGTCGCGCGCGGCCAGCTCGAACGACTGGTAGACCCCGCCGAACGCCTTCGACGCCCCCCACCGTGTCCGGTAGTCGGCCAGCACCCGCGCGGTGAAGGCGTTGAGCGCGGCGGTGTGCGCGTGGTCGGGCTCCCACGGCTTGCCCTCCCGCTGCGGCGCGGCCGGCAGCCCGGGGAACACCGTCATCCCGTACGCCGCCGCCTCCGCCATCAGGTTGCCCAGCCCGTCGCCGTCGGTGGAGACGAGCACGAGATCATGCACCGGGTCGGAGCAGGAGGCGGCCAGCGACACCCGGTAGAAGACCCGGCCCCCACTCTCGATCCGCCGATCGATCCCCGGACACCGGAGCAGCCCCTTCCCGAACTCCTCACTGGTCGCATAGCTGTAAACCCGCCGGACCTCCTTCCCGGAGAGCCGCGCGCACGGCAGCCCGTCCACGACGCAGCCCGCGAGAGCGGGGTCCTCGCCCACGCTGAACCGGGGCCCGAACGTGATCAGCGTGTCCCCGCCGATCCCCCGGATCGCCGCCACCATCCGCCGCGTCACGCACGGGTCGGCACGCGGGATGACCCAGTAGCCGGTGACCGCGTAGGGGGCCGCCACCCGGGGATCGCGGGGCGGGCACTCCTCCTGCGCCGATTCAGTGCCGTCCGGCACGACCAGACCCGCCACGAAGGCGACCGCCACCACCAGCCACAGGATCTGCCGCACCCACGCCCCTTCCACGCCCCTCCCAGCCTACGCACCTGATCGCTTTCCCGGCGGGACCCCGGTGAGCACTGTGGAGAGGCGGATCGCGGACAATGGCGAGCGGGGGTACGACATCGTGCGAATCGATCTCAGCGGAAAGACGGCGCTCGTCACGGGCTCGACCCAGGGCATCGGGGCGGCCATCGCCACGGGGCTGGCGCGGGCCGGGGCCCGCGTCGGGATCAACGGGCGCGGCAGCGGCTCCGTCGCGTTCGCCATCAACCGGATGAGCGAGGAGCGGATGGCCGGCGACCTGGTCGCCGCGCCTGGCGACGTCTCCACGGACGAGGGCTGCGAACGCGTGCTGCGCTCGCTCCCCCAGGCCGACATCCTCGTCAACAACCTCGGGATCTTCGAGGCCAGGCCCGCCCTGGAGATCGGCGACGCGGAATGGCGCCGGTACTTCGAGGTCAACGTGCTGGCCGCGATCCGGCTCACCCGCGCGTACCTGCCCGGCATGATCCAGCGGGGCTGGGGCCGCGTCCAGTACATCGCCAGCGACTCCGCCGTCGTCATCCCCCTGGAGATGATCCACTACGGCATGTCCAAGACGGCGCTGCTGGCGGTTTCCAGGGGGTTCGCCAAGGAGGCGGCGGGCACCGGGGTGACGGTCAACTCGGTGATCGCCGGGCCGACGCACACCGGCGGCGTCGAGGAGTTCGTCTACCAACTCGTGGACCGGGGGCTGGCGTGGGAGGAGGCGCAGCGGGAGTTCATGCGCGAGCACCGTCCGCAGTCGCTGCTCCAGCGGCTGATCGAGCCCGAGGAGATCGCGAACATGGTGGCCTACCTCAGCTCGCCCCTCGCCTCCGCCACCACGGGCGCCGCGGTGCGGGTGGACGGCGGGTACATCGACGCCATCCTCCCCTGAGAGCGCGACGGGTGACGGCTGGGGAGGTCACCTGCGGTCGAGGCCGGACAGCTGCCAGGCCAGGCGGCGGCGTACGGCGGGGAGCCGGCCCGCCAGCCCGAGCACCAGGTTGCGCAGCGGGCGCAGGCTCGCCCGCGCGGTGGCCAGGGCCGTCAGCCTGCTCGCCAGCCCGACCACCTTCTCGGCGACCGGGCGGCGGGCGGCGGCGTAGGCGTCCAGCAGTTCGGGCGAGCCGCCTCCCAGCACCTTCGAGAGCGCCTCGCCGAGCGTGACGGCGTCCTCGATGCCGAGGTTCATGCCCTGTCCGCCGGCGGGCGAGTGCACGTGGGCCGCGTCGCCGGCGAGCAGGATCCGGCCGTCCCTGTAGGTGTCGGCGATGCGGTGGTGCACGCGGAAGCGCGAGCCCCAGATCACCTCCTTCACCACGGCCGGCACGGCCTCGGGGCCGCGGGTGTCGAGCAGCCGCTGCACGAACGCCGCGTCGGGCTCGTGCGGCGCCTCCGCCACGGTCGCCACGATCCGGTGCATGCCCCCTGGCAGCGGCGCGACGACCACCATGCCGTCGGGCGAGAAGTACAGGACGACCTCCTCGCGCGGCACGCCGCCGGTGAGCCGCACGTCGGCCAGGCTGAACGACTCGGCGTACGTGCCGCCGGCGAAGCCGATCCCGGCCTGCTCGCGTACGGTGCTGTGCATGCCGTCGGCGCCCACCAGGTAGGCGGCCCGCACCGAGCGCCCGTCGTCGAGAGTCGCGGTGACGCCGTCGGCGTCCTGCGCGATCGTGGTGACCCGCGCGGGCCGCAGCACCTCGCCGCCCAACTCCCGCAACCGCGCCAGCAGGAACGCCTCCGTGTCCGCCTGCGAGATCATCAGCGTGTACGGATACCGCGTCGGCAGCCCGTCGAACGCGACCGGCACCAGCAGCCGGTCCCGGTCGCGGATCGTGAACCTGGGCGTGTGCAGCCCGCGCCCGGTCAGCGCCTCGGCGACACCGTACGGCTCCAGCAGCTCCACCGTGCGCGAGTGGACGACGGCGGCCCTGGAGGTGTTCGCCCCCTCGGCCTGCCCGTCCACCACGACCACGTCGTGGCCGAGCCGGGTCAGGACGACGGCGGTCGTGAGCCCCGCGGGCCCGGCCCCGACGACGAGCACGTCTGTGCTGATCATGGTTCCTCCTCGGTAAGTCAACGTTCGTAGGCCAACACCTGTTGACGTTAGGACGGCGGGATTGGAATGTCAACAGGCGTTGGCCTACAGTTGTGGACATGAGGAGATCCTCCGAGGACACGAAGGCGGTCATCCTGGCCGCCGCCCGCGAGCGGTTCGCCGCCGACGGCTACGACCGGGCCACGATCAGGGCCATCGCCGCCGACGCGAACATCGACCCGGCCATGGTGATGCGTTATTTCGGCAGCAAGGAGCGCCTGTTCGCGACGGCCTGCGAGTTCGACCTGGAGCTGCCCGACCTGCAGGACATCCCGCGCGACGAGCTGGCCGCGACGCTGGTCCGCCACTTCCTGGAGCGCTGGGAGTCGGGCGAGACGCTGCAGATCCTGCTGCGGGCCGGGGTCACGAACGCGGCGGCGGCCGAGCGCCTGCGCGGGATCTTCGCCACGCAGCTCGTCCCCGTCATGACCGCGCTGGCCCCCGATCCGGCGGCGGCGCCCGTGCGCGCGGGATTGGTGGCGACACAAATGCTCGGAATGGCCCTATGCCGATATGTCCTGAATTTTCCTCCATTGGCCGCCATGACCAGGGAAGAAGTCGTCACGGCGATAGGCCCGACCGTTCACCGCTATCTCGGTCTCAGCGCGTAGAAAGCACTACCGCCACAGCGGCCACTGCCACACCACACGTGCTCTTTGCACGCAGTTGCAGATCATGTTAGATGGAGGGAGGCAGAGAGGACCGGCACAGTGACGCTGATTCTCGATGGCGTCTTCGTACGACAGCGCGGGGAGACCTGGCTCGACGACATTCGCCTGGAATTATCGAATGGAATGACCACGATCGTCGGCCCGATGAACGCCGGAAAGACGACATTGATGCGCGTCGCCGCCGGATTGCAGGCCCCCGATTCCGGCCGGGTGCTGGTCGACGGAAAAGACGTCACCGGGATTTCGGTGCGAAAACGTTCGGTCGGCTTCGTCTACCAGCAATTCATTAATTACCCCTCGCTGACCGTCTACGAGAACATCGCCTCACCGCTCCGCCTCGACCGCCGCTTCGCCCGCGACGGGATCGACCGCAGGGTCCGCGAGGTGGCCGAGCTCATGGGCATCGCCGGCCTGCTCGCCCGCCGGCCCGCCGAGTTGTCGGGCGGCCAGCGGCAGCGCACCGCGATCGCCCGCGCGCTGGCCCGGCCCGTGGACCTGCTGCTCCTCGACGAGCCCCTGGCCAACCTCGACTTCAAGCTGCGCGAACAACTCCGCGCCGACCTGAAGACCATGTTCGGCGACTCGCCGCACGGCGTGGTCGTCTACGCCACGGCCGACCCGAACGAGGCGCTGACGTTCGCCGCGCCCACTGTCGTCCTCGGCGCGGGCCGGATCCAGCACGTGGGCGACGTGGCCGGCATGTACGCCCGCCCGCCGTCGCTGACCGTCGCGGCGACGCTCAGCGACCCGCCGCTCAACCTGCTGCCCGGCGTCGTACGCGACGGCCGGATCGAGTGCCTCGGCACCTCCTTCCCCGCGCCCCGCGCGCACGCCTCAGGACGTACCGTCATGCTGGGCATCCGCCCCCACCAGGTGACGATCACCCGCGACGGGCCGGACGCGCTGGAGTTGCCTGCCGAGATCAGGCTCGCCGAGGTGACCGGCAGCGCGACGTTCCTGCACCTGCTCCTCCAGGGACGCCACCACCTGGTCGCCCACCTGGCGGGCACCCGGCGGTTCACGCCCGGCGAGTCCGCGCTCGCGTACGTGGACCCCGCGCATGTCTTCGTCTTCGACGAGGACGGCGGGCGACTGCTCGCCACCAGCGCCGCGGAGGTCGACCTGCATGGCTGACATCCGGCTCGAAGGCGTCGGGCACAGCTACGACGGCGGCGAGACGTGGGCGCTCAAGCCGATGACGTGGACCTGGCGGAGCGCGCGGGCGTACGCGCTGCTCGGGCCGAGCGGCTGCGGCAAGACCACACTCCTGAACATCGTCTCGGGGCTCATCACGCCCACGACCGGCCGGATCTGGTTCGACGACCGCGAGGTCACCGGCGTGCCCACGGCGGGCCGCAACATCGCGCAGGTCTTCCAGTTCCCCGTCCTGTACGAGGAGATGACGGTCTACGACAACCTGGCCTTCCCGCTCCGCAACAGGAAGGTGCCGAAGCGGGAGATCGACCTGCGCGTCCGCGAGGTGTCCCGGCTGCTCGGCCTCGACCAGGTCCTGCGCCGCAGGTCACGCAGGCTGGACCCGGGCCGTCAGCAGATCGTCAGCCTGGGCCGCGGCCTGGTGCGGTCCCAGGTGGCCGCGGTCCTGCTGGACGAGCCGCTCACCGTCGTCGATCCGGCGCTGAAGTGGACGCTGCGCAGCAAGCTCAAGGAGATCCACCGCGACACCGGCCACACGCTGATCTACGTCACGCACGACCAGACGGAGGCGCTGACGTTCGCCGACGAGGTGGTGGTGCTCAACGACGGGGCGATCGTGCAGGCCGGCGAGCCGGCGGAGCTGTTCCTGTCGCCCGCCCACGAGTTCGTCGGGCACTTCATCGGGTCGCCGGGGATGAACGTGTTACCCGCCGAGATCGTCGGCGACGTCGTACGCGTCGGGCGGGAGGACGTGGGGGCGGCTCCAGGCGGCCTGCCGGACGGGCCGGTGCGGATCGGGGTGCGGCCCGAGTTCGTCAGGATCACGGGCACCCGGACCTCGCCCGGCGTGGCGGCCAAGGTGACCGGGATCGACCGCATGGGGGCATACGACCTGGTCCACGCCCGGGTCGGCGAGCACGACCTGATCGCCAAGACCGAGGCGGACTCGGCGTACCTGCCGGACGCGGTCGAGTTCCTGCACTTCCCCGCCGACCGGACGTTCCTGTTCCGCGACGAGGTCAGGTGCGGCTCGCTCGCGCCGCTGAACGGAAGGGGCCAAGGATGATCACGGACGCGCCCGCCGAGGCCCCGCGGGACGCGGAGGAGCGGCGCGCTCCGGACGTGAAGCGGAAGAACAACCGGGCCTGGTGGCTCGTCCTGCCGGTGGTCGTGTCGGTGGCGTTCACGGCGGTGATCCCGCTGATGACCGTGGTCAACTTCTCGGTGCAGGACATCTTCAGCCCCAACGACCGGATCTTCGTCGGCCTGGAGTGGTTCCGGTCGATCTCGCGCGATCCCGAGGTGCGCGCCGCGTTCGTACGCACGCTGCTGTTCTCCGCGCAGGTGCTGCTGCTGGAGATCCCCCTCGGCGTGGCGCTCGCCGTGTCGATGCCGCGCCGCGGCGTCTGGGTGTCGGTGGCGCTGGTGCTGGTCGCGCTGCCGCTGCTCATCCCGTGGAACGTGGTCGGCACGATCTGGCAGATCTTCGCCCGCGGCGACATCGGGCTCGGCGGCTGGGCGATCAACAACGTGCTCGGGATCAACTTCAACTACACGCTCGACTCGACGGACGCCTGGATCACCGTTCTGGTCATGGACGTGTGGCACTGGACACCGCTGGTGGCGCTGCTGGCGTACGCGGGGCTGCGCTCGATCCCCGAGCCGTACTTCCAGGCCGCCCAGATCGACGGGGCCTCGGCGTGGGCCACGTTCCGGCACATCCAACTGCCCAGGCTGCGCGGGGTGCTGACGATCGCGATCCTACTCAGGTTCATGGACAGCTTCATGATCTACACCGAGCCGTTCGTGGTGACGGGCGGCGGGCCGGGGAACGCGACCTCGTTCCTCAGCATCCTGCTGTCGAAGATCGCGGTCGGTCAGTTCGACCTGGGGCCGGCGGGCGCGTTCTCGCTGCTCTACTTCCTGATCGTGCAGATCCTCTGCTACGTCTTCTTCACAGTGCTGACCAGGGCCGGGAGGTGACCCCGATGAGGCACACCGGGCGGCGGCTCCCGTGGGCGCGCACGGTCTTCTGGCTCTACGTGGCCACGCTCATGCTGCCGCTGCTGTGGATGTTCGGCATGTCGATCCGGCCGAACGAGGACATCCTCGGCAGTTTCTCGCTCATTCCACAGCGGGTGACGTTCGACAACTACGCCACCTTCTTCGGCGACTCCGCCTGGTATTCGAGCTACCTCAACTCCATCGTCTACACCTCGATGAACGCGGTGATGTCGCTCATCGTGGCGTTGCCCGCGGCGTACGCCTTCTCGCGCTTCCGCTTCGCCGGGGACAAGCATCTGTTCTTCTGGCTGCTGACGAACCGGATGGCGCCGCCCGCGGTGTTCCTGCTGCCGTTCTTCCAGATTTACCAGAGCGTCGGCCTCTTCGACACGCATCTCGGCGTGGCCATCGCACACATGCTGTTCAACGTCCCGCTCGCCGTCTGGATTCTCGAGGGCTTCATGTCGGGAATTCCCCGGGAAATAGACGAGACCGCCGCGATAGACGGCTATTCGCTGCCGCGGTTCTTCGTCCGGATATTCCTGCCGATGATCCGGTCCGCCATCGGGGTGACCGCGTTCTTCTGCTTCATGTTCAGCTGGGTCGAACTGCTGATCGCACGGACCATCACGTCGGTGAACGCCAAACCGATCGCCGCGACGATGACGAGAACGGTGAGCGCCGCGGGCGTGGACTGGGGCCTGCTCGC
The DNA here is from genome assembly GCF_015645445.1 of Nonomuraea cypriaca. GTDB lineage: Bacteria > Actinomycetota > Actinomycetes > Streptosporangiales > Streptosporangiaceae > Nonomuraea > Nonomuraea cypriaca. Next base: position 10,484 of record NZ_JADOGI010000109.1, read on the forward strand.
CACGGCGGGCGTGCTGACGATCGTGCCCGGCGCGATCGTCATCTGGTTCGTCCGCAACTACATCGCCAGGGGCTTCGCCATGGGGAGGGTGTAGCCGTGCTCGAGTGGATGGTGTGGACCGGCCCCACGGCCCTGGTGTTCGCCGGGCTCGCCCTGCTGCTGATCGTCATGGCGGTCTGGGCCCGCCTCTCCCCTCCCGTGGCCAGGCGGGGTTTCCTGCGCATCGAGACCGACCGGGGGGACCGGCTGTACATCGGCCTGATCAGCGCCGCCGTCGTACTGGCCGGCTGGATCGCCGTGACCGACCTGTCCATGTGGCTCGCGCTCGGCTGCGCGGTGCTGGTGGCGGTCGTGATCGGGAAATGGGGCTAACAGAAGAGGAGACCAAGCGATGAGGGCAACCAGGTCCGCGGCCGCAGGTCTGACCGCGGTCGTCGTGATGGCGGCGGGCTGCACCCAGAGCGCCGAGCGGCCGGCCAGCGACTTCAGGGAGGCCGACGGCAGGGCGGCGGCACAGCGGTGGGTGTCGGAGGAGTTCACGCCGAGCACGCTGTCCAGGGACCAGCAACTCGCGGAGATGGAGTGGTTCATCAAGGCCGCGGCGCCGTACCGGGGCATGCAGATCAACGTGGTGTCCGAGACGATCACCACCCACGAGTACGAGTCGCGGCAACTGGCCAAGGCGTTCACCGAGATCACCGGGATCAGGATCAAGCACGACCTGATCCAGGAGGGTGACGTCGTCGAGAAGCTCCAGACCCAGATCCAGGGCGACCAGAACATCTACGACGCGTACGTCAACGACTCCGACCTCATCGGCACCCACTCACGCGGCGACTACGTGATCCCGCTGTCCGACTACATGGCCGGCGAGGGCAAGAACGTCACCTCGCCCACCCTGGACCTGGACGACTTCATCGGCATCAGCTTCACCACCGGCCCTGACAAGAAGATCTACCAGTTGCCCGACCAGCAGTTCGCGAACCTCTACTGGTTCCGCTACGACTGGTTCACCGACCCGGAGATCAAGAAACAGTTCAGGGACGCGTACGGCTACGACCTCGGCGTCCCGGTCAACTGGGCGGCCTACGAGGACATCGCCGACTTCTTCACCAACAAGGTCAACGGCAACGGCACCATCGACGGCACGAAGGTCTACGGTCACATGGACTACGGCAGGAAGGACCCGTCGCTGGGCTGGCGCTTCACCGACGCCTGGCTGTCCATGGCCGGCAACGGCGACGCGGGCTCCCCCAACGGCCTGCCGGTGGACGAGTGGGGCATCAGGGTCGAGAACTGCCGCCCGGTCGGCTCGTCCGTCACCCGTGGCGGCGACGTCAACGGCCCCGCCTCGGTCTACGCACTCACCAAGTACGTCGACTGGCTGAAGAAGTACGCCCCCAAGGAGGCGGCGGGCATGAACTTCAGCGAGTCGGGCCCGGTCCCCGCGCAGGGCCACATCGCCCAGCAGGTCTTCTGGTACACCTCGTTCACGGCCGACATGACCAAGCCTGGGCTGCCGGTCGTCAACAGCGACGGCACCCCCAAGTGGCGCATCGCGCCGAGCCCGCACGGCGCGTACTGGAAGGAGGGCAACAAGCTCGGCTACCAGGACGCCGGCGCGTGGACGCTGCTGCGGAACACACCGCAGGACCGCAGGGCCGCCGCCTGGCTGTACGCGCAGTTCGTCACGTCGAAGACGGTGTCGCTGAAGAAGTCGATCGCCGGGCTGACGTTCATCCGCGACTCCGACATCAGGAGCGACTACTTCGCCGAGAACTCCGCCGACTACGGCGGCCTCATCGAGTTCTACGGCTCACCGGCGCGCGAGCAGTGGACCCCGACCGGGACGAACGTGCCCGACTACCCCAGGCTGGCCCAGCTCTGGTGGCAGAACGTGGCCACCGCCGTCACGGGCGAGACCACGGCCCAGCAGTCGATGGACAACCTGGCCAAGCAGCAGGACGACATCCTGTCCCGGCTGGAGCGGCGCGGCGGCGACTGCGCGCCGAAGCTCAACCCGGAACGCGACGCCCAGTTCTGGTACGACCAGCCCGGCGCCCCCGCGCCCAAACTGGCCGACGAGCGCGGCAAGCCCGCCACGCTCGACTACGACGAACTCATCGCCCAGTGGAAGGCAGGCAACTGACCATCTAAGGCAAGATCAGCGAAGACGGGTCCCGTCGTCTACCAGGTGTACGGGAGCGCCGGTGCGTGCGGCGGTGGTGGCGGCGACGCCCGTCAGTACGCTGCGGATGCCGTCGCGGTAGCCGGCCTGCCTGGCCAGTGGGTCGTCGTCCGGGCCGCGGAAGACGTCGTTCAGCAGCAGCCGGTCACCGCCGCCGTGCCCGCCCGCCCCGCGCTCGATGGGCACCTCCTCCGGCTGGCTCCAGTGCCGGCGCAGCGTGAGCCGCTCCCACGACCCGGCCGCGTGCTCCTTCGACGCGGCGCTCGGGTCGATGGCGGCGTGCGGCGGCGTCCACTCCCGCTCGACCACGTCCAGCTCCAGCCGCCCCGCCGTGCCGTTGAACGCCACGCGGTAGCCCTCCCAGGGGGCGTGGGCGTGCAGCGAGTACGTCAGGACGGCCCGGTTGGAGTAGCGCACCAGCACGGACATGTTGTCGTCGATGGTGATGCCCTCGCCGAAGACGTCCTGGTCGCGGATGTAGCCGTCCTCGTGCTCGGCGTCCAGGTAGAGCCGCTTCAGCCGGGGATCGGCGGAGATGTCCAGGATGAACGGGTCCGTGCCGAGGCCCGGGGCGCCCTGCCCACGCTCGGGGCGCTGCGCGAGGCCGCGCTTCCTGGCGTTCTCCGCGCCGTAGAAACGCAGGTCGGTCTGGGCGAAGACGAGCTCGGGAGCGGCGTCGATCCACCAGTTGACCAGGTCGAAGTGGTGAGTGGACTTGTGCACGAGCAGCCCGCCGGAGTTGGCCCGCTCACGGTGCCAGCGGCGGAAGTAGTCGGCGCCGTGGATGGTGTCCAGCATCCACTCGAAGTGCACGGAGGTCACCTCGCCGATGGCGCCCTCCATGAGCACGCGGCGCACCGCCGAGTTGCGGGGTGAGTAGCGGTAGTTGAAGGTGACGATCAGCTTGCCGCTGCTGCGCTCGGCCGCGGCGGCGATGGCCGCGCAGCCCTCGGCGTCGACGGTGAGCGGTTTCTCCACGATGACGTCACGTCCCGCGTCGAGCGCCGCGCACACGTAACGCGCGTGCGTGGCGTCGACGGTCGTGACGATGACCGCGTCGGCGAGCTCGAGCACCTTGCCGAACTCTCCTGGCGCGAAGCACGGCACCTCGTGACCGATCCGCTCGACGTAGTAGTCCATGCGGGTGCGGTTGCCGTCGCACAGGGCGGCGATGGTGCCGGCGTCGCGCCACTCGCCGAGCAGCGCGTCGACGTACATCTGCGCGCGGTGCCCGAGCCCGACGAACGCGTACTTCATGTGTCTCCTTCGTACGTGAGGTCAGCCCGCGATGGCGGCGTTGACCTCAGTGATCATTTTCTGTGCGGCGTCGTCCGGGGTCATCCGGCCGAACATGACCTCTTCCGAGTACCGCGTGAGGATGTCCTCCATGGCGCTGGCGCCCTTCGGCGGGGCGGCGGGCGGGTCGGCCAGCTCACCCTTCACCTCGTCGAGGAAGTCCAGCATCTTGATGTCGGTGGACGGCAGCTTGTCCCGGACCGCCGCCAGCACCTTGGAGCTGGCCGGCAGGCCGCGGTCGCTGAGGATGAACGCCCCCGCCTCCGGGGCGTTGATCATGTAGTCGATGAACTTGGCCGCCTCGGCCGGGTACTCACTCTTGGCCGAGGCGGTGTAGAGCATCGCAGGCTGCAGGAACATGCCGCCGGTGGTGGCGCCCTCCGCCTTCGGCATCCGCAGCAGGCTCACGTCCTGGCCGGATGCCGTGTTGATCGCGTTGAGCTGGTTGCTCCACCACATGCCCATCGCGCCGGTGTTGGTCCCGAGCAGCGACTGGTCCACGCTCTGGGCGCCGATCTCGGCGCTCTTCGAGGCTTCCGGCGTGCCCTTGGTCTTGATCAGGTTGGTCATGACCGCCCACCACGCCTTGATCGTGTCAGGCGTGATGCCCAGCTTGTTGCCCTGGTAGATGGGCTCGCCCCGCTGGGCGGCGAAGATCTCGAGGTAGGCGGGGTTCCAGCTCAGCTGGGTGCCGTTGATCTTGCCGCCGCTCCCGCTAGTGATCTTGGAGGCCAGGTCGACGTAGTCCTCCCAGCTCCACGTGGTGTCGTCGGGCAGCTTCTCCCCCGCCTGCTCGACCAGCGCCGGGTTGACGACCAGGGAGAAGGCGTTGACGCCGGTGGGGATGGCGTACTGCTTGCCGTCGACGGCGCCGGTGGTCAGCACCTTGGCGTCGATGTCCGCGGTGTTGACCTTGCCGGCCAGGTCGGCCAGAGTGCCGCGGTCGGCGTATTCACGCAGACCGCGGATCTCTATGGTGATGACGTCGGGCGCGTCGTTGGCCGCGACCTTCGTGGACAGCGTCTCGTAGTAGCTGCCGAAGTCGGAGAACTCACCCTCGACGTCGATGGTGGGGTTCTTCGCCTCGAAGTCCTTGATGGCCTGTTCGGTCATCTTCTGGCGGGCGTCGCTGCCCCAGTAGGAGAAGCGCAGCTTGATCTTGCCGTCGGCGGTCTCGCCACCGCCGCTTCCGCCGCCGCAGGCCGCGGTGACCGCCAGCACAGCGGTGGCGAGCAGGGCCGCCGACCACATCTTCTTGCCAGAGCTCACGGCTCTACCTCCTAGGGGATCTTTGGTTGGGGGGTGTTGGGGGGTGGAGGACTACTTCAGTCCCGTGGTGGCCACACCACGGATCAGGTACTTCTGGCCGGCCAGGAAGAAGCCGAAGATCGGGCCCAGTGCGATGATCGACATGGCGAACATCGGACCCCACGACGACTCCCCGCTGGAATCGAGGAACGTACGCAGTGCGACCGGGACGGTGAAGTTGTCCGGGTTGTTGAGGTAAAGAAGCTGGCTGAGGAAGTCGTTCCACGTCCAGATGAACGTGAAGATCGCCGTCGTGGCCAGGGCCGGCATGCACAGCGGCATGACGACTCTCATGAAGATGCGCCAGTAGCCCGCTCCGTCGATCTCGGCCGCCTCGTCCAGTTCCCTGGGAAGCGTACGGATGAACTGGACCATGAGGAAGATGAAGAACGCGTCCGTCGCGAGCATCTTCGGCAGCACCAGCGGCCAGATCGTGTTGATCAGGTCGAGCTCGGAGAACATGATGTACTGCGGCACGATCACCACGTGGTGCGGCAGCATGATCGTGCCCAGCATGATCGCGAACCAGAACCTCTTCAGCGGGAAGTTCAGCCGGGCGAAGGAGTAGGCCGCCAGCGAGCAGGCCACCAGGTTCGCCACCACCGACACCGCCGTGACCACCGCCGAGTTCCACAGGTAGTAGCCGAACGGGTGCTTCAGCGCCGTCCAGCCCTCGGTGTAGTTCTCGAAGGTGACCTCACTGGGCCACAGCCCCGGCTCACGGAAGATCAGCCCCTCCGGCTTGAGCGAACTGGAGACCATCCACATCAGCGGATACAGCATGACCAGGCCGAAGCCGATCAGCAGCAGATGCTTGAGCAGCCGGCCGCCGTTCCTGGGCAGCGGCCGGAACAGGAAGGGGACGGCCCTACTTGGTGTCGCCATAGAAGACCCAATACTTTGAGGCGAGGAAATTCACTCCGGTCAGGGCGGCGATGATGACGAGCAGGACCCACGCCATCGCCGCGGCGTAACCCATGTCGTAGCTCTTGAAACCCTGCAAATAGAGGTAGAGCGTGTAGAAGAGGGTCGAGTCGGCCGGGCCGCCGCTGCCGTTGCTGACGATGAACGACTGCGTGAACGACTGGAACGACTTGATGACCTCCAGCACCAGGTTGAAGAAGATGATCGGCGTGAGCAGCGGCAGCGTGATCGAGCGGAACTGGCGGACGATCCCCGCGCCGTCCACCGCCGCCGCCTCGTAGTAGCTGGCCGGGATCTGCCGCAGGCCGGCCAGGAAAATGATCATGGGAGCGCCGAAGGTCCACACATGCAGAATGATCAACGTGCCGAGCGCGTAGTCCGGGTGGGCCACCCAGCCGGGCGCTTCGATGCCGAACATCCCGAGCACCGCGTTGACCAGCCCCTCGGCGCCGAAGACCTTGCGCCACAGGATCGCGATCGCGACGCTGCCGCCCAGCAACGAGGGCAGGTAGAAGATCGAGCGATAGAAGGACAGGCCGCGCAGGCCCCGGTCGAGCACCAGTGCCAGCAGCAGCGCGAAGGCCAGCTGCAGCGGCACCGACACGACCACGTAGATGGTGGTCACCTGGAGCGAGTTGATGAACCTCGGGTCCTCGGTGAACATCCTGGTGTAGTTGTCCAGGCCGATCCACTTGGCCTCCTCCAGGAGGCTGTAGTCGGTGAAGGACAGGTAGAGCGAGGCGAAGATCGGACCGACCGTGATGACGAGCAGGCCGACGAACCAGGGCGCCAGGAAGAGGTAGGCGGCCCACGCCTCACGGCGGGAACGTTTGGTGGAGCGGTGACTGCCGCGTGCGGGTTCGGTCGCCGCGCCCTGCGGTGCTTGGGGTTTCACCGCCACCGAGTCAGCCATGACGGAACTCTTTCGTCATCACGGACCTTCCGGCGAAATGTGAATGGATAGCGCTTTCCTATAGCCGCCGGGAAAGTTACGTCAACCCTTTGCAGGCGTTACATAGCCGTTGCCGATATATCGGTACGACGTTCTCGCAGGTGACGGACTCGGGTCCCAAAGAAGTCAGATCAATTCGCTGCGCGATTAGTACAACCGTTTGCAGCTTGGCCTATCGTGGCGGGGCGGTCGAGTCCCTGATCACCAGCCGCGTCTCCAGCGTGCTCGTCGCGCTCACCTCCTGGATCAGCAGATCCACCGCCAGCCGCCCGGCCGCGGCCGTGGGCATGGCGACCGTGGTGAGCTTCGGTCGGCTCAGACGCCCGGGGACGATGTCGTCGATCCCCACGACGCTGACGTCCCCTGGCACGCTCAGCCCGAGATCGTTGAGGCCCTCGATGAGCCCGATCGCGACGAGATCGTTGTAGGCCAGCACACCGGTCACACCGGAGTCGCGCACCCGGCCGGCCGCCGCGAAGCCGCCCCGCTCGGTGGGCGCGTTGGGGCCGATGGCGACGAGCTCCACCCCCTCCACCTGCTCGGCGCTCGTACGGATCTCCGCGCTCGTCCACGAGCCCGCGGGTCCCGACACCAGTGCCACGCGGCGGTGCCCGAGCCCGGCCAGGTGCTCGACCGCCAGCCTGGCGCCGTGGCCGACGTCCATCAGGACCGTGGCAGCCCCGCGCAGCCGCCGGTTGATCACCACGAACGGCACCCGCTCGGCCAGCCGTTCGAGTGCCTTGTTGGAGGAGCGCGGGCTGCACAGCACCACGCCGTCCACCTGCTTGGAGAACGCCTGCACCAGTTCCTCCTCGGCGGCCGCCTCCTCGTCGGTGTCGGCCACGAACAGGTGGTAGTCACGCTGCCGCGCGGCGGCGTGGGCGGCCTTGATCAACGGCGGGAAGAACGGGTTGGCGATGTCGGCCACGATCAGCCCGAGGTTGTGGGTCCGGCCGGTCGTGAGCGCCCTGGCCGCGCGGTTGGGGCGGTAGCCCAGCTCCTCGGCGACCGTCAGCACCCTCGTGCGGGTGACGGCGTTCACCATGTGCGGCGCGGAGAACGTCCGCGAGACAGTCGATACATGCACACCGGAGGCCCGCGCCACATCACGAATCGTCACAGTCACAGTCGCACACCCTAACGCAACCGCTTGCAGAACCCTTGACGGCCCTGAAAGCGCTTGCCGCACCACCCCCGCCGCCAGACCGGGCGGGAATGCCCAGCTAGCGAGAGGGGGACGAAATCAACCCTTGACGCCTTACCCTCACTGACACAAAGGTTTAGTGCAACTGTTTGCAGTCTTGAAGGAGCCCCCCACGGTGAGCACAGTCCTCGTCACCGGAAGCGCAGGACGCCTCGGCCGCAGCGTGGTCAGCACGCTCGCGGCGGCCGGGCACGAGGTCATCGGCGTGGACAGCGCCCCAGGCACGCCTCCCGAGGCCGCCGTCGCCTTACCCGCCGACCTCACGGACACGGGACAGGCGTTCGAGGTCATGGCCAGGTTCAGACCGGAGTCCGTGATCCATCTGGCCGCGATCGCGACCCCCTTCAGCTTCCCAGAATCGACGATCTTCAAGGTCAACACCCAGCTGGCGTTCAACGTGTGCGAGGCGTCCGTGGCGCTCGGCGTGGGGAGCGTGGTGGTGGCCAGCAGCCCCACGGTGATGGGGTACGGCGCGCCCGGCGGGTGGGCGCCGGCGTACCTGCCGATCGACGAGGAGCACCCGGTACGGCCGTGGAACGCGTACAACCTGTCCAAGGTGGCGGCCGAGGAGACGATGAAGACGTTCGCGCGGGCGGGCACCACGAAGCTGGCCGCGGTGCGGCCGTGCTTCGTCATCCCGCCCGAGGAGTGGGCGGGCGCGCCCACGCAGTCCGGGCACACGCTGAAGGAGCGGCTGGACCGGCCTGAGCTGGCCGGCGTCTCGCTGTTCAACTACATCGACGCCCGTGACGCGTCCGAGATGATCACGGTGCTGGTCGAGGCGCTGCCCGAGCTGCCGAACGGCGAGGTGTTCTTCGCCGGCGCGGCCGACGCGCTGGCCAGGAAGCCGCTCTCCGACCTGCTCCCCCAGGTCGTGCCTGGCACGGAGGCGCTCGCGGCGGGCCTCACCGGCACCGCCCCCGCGTTCTCGACCGCCAAGGCGGAGCGGCTGCTCGGCTGGCAGGCCAAGCGGAGCTGGCGTAGCGAACTTCTCGAAGCGAAGGAAGCCGATTGAAGCCACGTGGGCATCGTGAGGCACTGTTCAAGACCGGGCTGGAGCTGAAATGACCGTCGCGGACCTGCGTACCGAGTTGCGTACGGTAGCGCTGCCTCGGCCCTGGGGCGCGGATGTGCCGGCCAACCACGTGATCGTCACTCACGTCACGCTCAAGGACGGGCGTGCGGGGACGGGGTTCTCGTGGACGCCGCAGATCGGCGCGCGGGCCGTACAGGCGCTGCTCGACCATGATCTGCGGGAGGCGCTGATCGGGCTGCCCGCGCATCCCGAGGTGGTGTGGGACCGGCTGTGGCGGCACCTGCGCGAGGCCGGTCCCGGTGGGATCACCACGATCGCGCTGGCCGGGATCGACCTGGCGCTGTGGGACCTGCGCTGCGGCGAGGTCGGCCTGGCCGACGTGCTGGGGCGGCGGCGCGACGAGGTCCCGGTCTACGGCAGCGGCGTCAACCTGCACTACCCGCTGGACGAGCTGGTCGCGCAGGCCCGCCGCTGGGTGGCGGCGGGATACCGGGGCGTCAAGATCAAGGTGGGCCGCCCCGACCTGGCCGAGGACGTGGCGCGGGTGGCGGCCGTACGCGAGGTGATCGGGCCGGACCGGTTGCTGATGATCGACGCGAACCAGCGGTGGGACCTGCACCGGGCCAGGCGGGCGATCGCGGCGCTGCGGGAGTTCGGGCTGCACTGGATCGAGGAGCCGCTGCCAGCCGACGACGTGGCCGGGCACGTGGAGCTGCGCCGCTCCATCGACGTGCCGGTCGCGGTCGGCGAGAACGTCTACACCACCTACGGCTTCCGCGACCTGCTGACGGCCGGCGCCTGCGACGTCGTCCAGCCGAACGTGGTACGGGTCGGCGGCATCACGCCGTTCCTCCGGATCGTGGAGCTGGCCAGGACGTACGACGTGCCGGTGTACCCGCACCTGCTGAGCGAGATGTCCGGGCAGCTCGCGCTGGCCCTGCCGCTGCCGGTCATGGCGGAGGACGTGGAGGACGCGTCGTTCGCCAGGCTGGGGCTGCTGGCGGAGCCGTACCCGGTGGAGATCTCGGGTGGCGTGCTGCGCGCGGGCGAGCACGCCGGGCTCGGGCTGAGGTGGTCATGATGACGCCGGTCAGGGTCGCACCGACCGAAGTGACGGCGCCGGTGAAGGTTGTGCTGGCCGGGGCGCAGGGGCACGGGCGGCATCATCTGGGCAACCTGCGCAGGCTGGCGAATCTCGGGATGGTCGAGCTGGCCGGGATCTGCGACCTGCGGCCGGTGGAGGTCGAGTTCGGCTCGCCGGTGCAGTCGCCTGACCTCGGCGAGCTGATCGAGAAGACCGGCGCGGAGATCGCGATCATCTGCACGCCCATCCACACGCACGCCGACCTGGCGGTGACCGCACTGCGCGCCGGCGCCCACCTGCTGCTGGAGAAGCCGCCCGCGGCCGGTCCCGAGGCGCACCGGCGGATCGCCGCCGCGGTCGCGGAGAGCGGGCTGGCCTGCCAGGTCGGGTTCCAGTCGCTCGGCTCGGCGGCGGTGCCCGCGCTGCGCGAGCTGATCGCGGACGGCGTGATCGGCCGGGTACGCGGCATCGGCGGCGCGGGCGCCTGGGAGCGGCCCTCGGCCTACTTCACCCGCGCCGCCTGGTCGGGCCGGCGCCGCCTGGACGGCGTGGACGTGGTGGACGGCGCGCTGACGAACCCGTTCGCGCACGCCGTGGCGACCGCGCTGGCGCTGGCCGGCGGCGAGATCGCGGAGATCGAGACCGAGCTCTACCGGGCCCACCCGATCGAGTCGGACGACACGTCGTGCCTGCGGATCCGGATGGACGACGGCCTGGTGATCACGATCGCGGTGACGTTGTGCGCGCCCGAGCGGCACGAGCCGTACCTGGTCGTGCACGGCGACGCGGGCCGGGCCACGCTGGTCTACACCCAGGACCAGGTCAAGGTGGAGCACGCGGACGGCTCGGTCACCACCACCGTCCACGACCGCACCGACCTGCTGGAGAACCTCATCGGCCACCTCCGCACGGGCGCGGACCTGCTGGTGCCGCTGTCCGCGACCGAGGGGTTCACCCAGGTGCTCGACGCCGTGCGGCTGGCGCCGGATCCGCTGCCCATCCAGGAGCGGCACCAGATCGTCGAGCGGGACGACTCCGGCGCGGTCACGCACCGGTTCCTGCCGGGGGTCGCCGCGCTGACCGAACGCAGCGCGGCCGAGCTGGCGCTCTATTCGGAGCTGGGCGTGCCGTGGACCCAGGTGGAGCTGCGGGCCGCGGGGACGGCGGTGGCGTCGTACGAGTTCCGGCCTGATCTGCCCGTCACCGACGCGCCGCGGCCCTACCTGCACCCGGTGCGCACGCTCGGCGGCGTCGAGGTCACCGAGCTGCGGCCGGACGACCACGTACACCATCTCGGGGCCGGCGTGGCGATCTCCGACCTGGGCGGCGCGAACTTCTGGGGCGGCCGCACCTACGTCAGGGACCAGGGCCCCGCCTGGCTCGACGACCACGGCAGCCAGCGGCACGTGGCCTTCTCGCGGCTCGGCGACGACGGCTTCGTGGAGCACCTGGAGTGGATCGGGCCGGCGGGCGTGCTGATGGCGCGCGAGGAGCGGACGGTCGCCGCCGTGCCGCTGGGTGACGCCTGGGCGCTGGACTTCACGTTCACGCTCACCAACCTCACCGGCGCGCCGGTGGAGATCAACAGCTCGGCCACCAAGGGCCGGGCGGGCGCGGGGTACGGCGGCTTCTTCTGGCGCGCGCCCGGCACCTCCACCGCCCGCGTCACCCTCCCCGGGGACGAGCGGGCCGTGCACGGCAGCCGCGGCCCATGGGTCGCCATGTCCGGCGCCACGCCGGACGGGCGGGACTGGACGCTGGTGTTCGTCCAGACGGCCGGGGACCCGTGGTTCGTGCGGGTGGCGGAGTATCCGGGGGTGGGGCAGGCGCTGGCGTGGGACCGGCCGCTGGTCGTCGAGAGCACCCTGACCAGGCGTATCGTCACGGCGGTCGCGGATGGGAGGCTGAGCCAGAGTGCGGTGTCCGCTTTAGCGGCCAACGTGAGACTCTATTGCGATAAATCGTAAAATAGTAGGAGCTGCGTTGATCGTCTACGGCGGCGACTGGAATCCGGAGCAGTGGCCTGAGGAGACCTGGCCCGAGGACGTCCGGCTGATGCGCGAGGCCGGCGTGAACCACGTCAGCCTCGGCATCTTCTCCTGGTCACTCCTCGAACCCACCGAGGGCAAGTACGACTTCGGCCGGCTCGACCGCATCATGGACCTGCTGGCCGAGGGTGGGATCAAGACCTACCTGTCCACGCCGACCGCCTCCCCGCCGCCGTGGTTCGCGCACTCCTACCCGGAGGCGCTGCCCGTCGACGCCGAAGGGCGCAGGCTGTGGCACGGCAGCCGCCAGGCGTTCTGCCCCAGCTCACCCGTCTACCTGGACAAGGCGCTCGGCATCGCCGAGCAGCTCGGACACCGCTACCACGACCACCCGGCCCTGGCGATGTGGCACATCCACAACGAGTACGGCTGCCACAACTCCCGCTGCTACTGCGACACCTCCGCCGCCGCCTTCCGCACCTGGCTGACCGCGCGCTACGGCACGCTGGACGCGCTCAACGACGCCTGGGGCACCGCGTTCTGGTCCCAGCGTTACAGCGACTGGGAGCAGATCCTGCCGCCCAGGATCACCCCCAGCTTCACCCACCCGGGCCAGCAGCTCGACTTCCACCGTTTCAGCTCGGACGCGCTGCTGGACCTCTACCGCGCGGAACGCGACCTGCTGCGCGGGCTTGCCCCCGGCGTGCCCGCGACCACGAACTTCATGGCCGGCTTCCACTGGGACATGGACTACTGGTCGTTCGCCGAGGAGGTGGACGTGGTCTCCACCGACCAGTACCTCATCGGCGAGGACCCGCACATCGACCTGGCCTTCGCCGCCGACCTGACCCGCTCGTTCAGGCGGGACCGGCCCTGGCTGCTGATGGAGCACTCCACCAGCGCGGTCAACTGGCAGGACCACAACCGCGCCAAGCGGCCCGGCGAGATGCACCGCAACTCCGTGCAGCACCTGGCCAGGGGCGCGGACGCGATCATGTTCTTCCAGTGGCGGCAGTCGAAGGCCGGCGCCGAGAAGTGGCACTCGGCGATGGTGCCCCACGCGGGCACAGACACCAAGATCTGGCGCGAGGTCGTCGCGCTCGGCGGCCTGCTCGACGACGCGGCCGACGTGGCGGGCCGCACGGTCGAGGCGGACGTGGCGATCCTGCTGGACTGGCCGAGCCTCTGGGCCCAGGACCACCCGGCCCAGCCCACGAGCAGGCTGAAGCCGGTCGAGGAGATCAAGCGCTGGCACGCGGGGCTGTGGCGGCTGGGCGTCACCTGCGACCTGGCCCACCCGGAGGGCGACCTGTCCGGCTACCGCCTGGTCCTGGTGCCCTCCCTCTACCTGGTCACCGACGCGGGCGCGGCGAACCTCGAACGCTTCGTCGCGGGCGGCGGGGTCGCGCTTGTGGGGCCGTACAGCGGGATCGTGGACGAGCACGACAAGGTCCGGCTGGGCGGCTACCCCGGCGCCTGGCGCGACCTGCTCGGGGTCACGGTCGAGGAGTTCTTCCCGCTGGCGGCGGGCGAGACGGTCACGCTGGCCGGCGGCGGCACCGGCGCGGTGTGGAGCGAGGTCGCCCACCCCGCCACGGCCTCCGTCCTGGACGTCTACGCCACCGGCGAGCCCGCGTGGACCCGCAACCGGTGGTCGGAGGGCGCCGCGCACTACCTCACGACGCTGCCCACGGGTGCGGGCCTCACGCGGGTGCTGTCGGCGGTCTGCGCCGAGGCGGGCGTGCCTGCTTCGGCCACGCCGGGGGTCGAGCTGGTACGCCGCTCCCACCCCAACGGCCGCTCCTACCTGTTCGCGATCAACCACACGGAGACCGACGCGGTCGTCGAGGCGACAGGCACCGCCCTTGACGGCACCCGGGCCGACGGCCGGCTCACGGTCCCGGCCGGCGCCGTCCGCATCGTCCGCGAAACGCCCCTCGGGTGAACCCCGCCCTCAGAGGACGCTGGAGAGAAAGGCCCTGGTACGGGGCTGCTTGCAGTCGGCGATGAGTTCGGCGGGGGCGCCCCGCTCGACGACCACGCCCTCGTCGAAGAAGGTCAGCGTGTCGCCGACCTCGCGGGCGAAGCCGATCTCGTGGGTCACCACGACCATGGTCATGCCGTCGAGTGCGAGCTTCTTCATCACCTCGAGCACCTCGTCGACGAGCTCGGGGTCGAGCGCGGAGGTCGGCTCGTCGAAGAGCATGAGCGTGGGGTTCATGGCCAGCGCCCTGGCGATCGCGACCCGCTGCTGCTGCCCGCCGGAGAGCTGGTGGGGGCGCTTGTGGGCGTGCTCGGCCAGCCCCACCTGGGCCAGGTGCTCCACGGCCAGCTCGCGGGCCTTGTCAGCGGGCATCCCGGCGACGTGGATCGGCGCGCAGGCGACGTTCTCCAGCGCGGTCTGGTGGGCGAACAGGTTGAACCGCTGGAACACCATGCCGATCCGCATCCTGAAGGTCGCGAACCGCTTGGGCGACCAGAGACGGTATTTCCCGTCGCGCAGCGTGTAGCCGACCTCCTCCCCCAGGACCCGCAGGCTGCCGCCGAGCACCGGCTCCAGGCCGTTCACGCAGCGCAGGAACGTGGACTTGCCCGACCCCGACGGCCCGATGATGCAGCTCACCTCGCCGGGCGCGACGCTGAAGTCCACGCCGTGGAGCACCTGGGTGTCGCCGTAGCTCATGCGGACGCCACGGGCCGCCACGACAGGTTCGGCGTTCATCGGGTCACCTCCGGTCTCGGCTGGCGGGGCAGCACCCGGGCGGCCAGCCCGCCGCCGCGGACCAGTCGTACGGCGTCGGAGCCGAACCGCCTTTCCAGCCTGCCCTGCAGGAACGTGGCGATGGCGGTCATGAGCATGTACCACAGGCTCGCGACGATGAGCAGTTCCATGATCAGGTTGTTGGCCTTGTAGATCTGGCTGGCGTTGGTCATCAGGTCGTGCCCGGCGACGACGTACACCAGCGAGGTGGTCTTCAGCATCGAGATGAACTCGTTGCCGGTGGGCGGGATGATGATCCGCAGCGCCTGCGGGAGCACGATCACGCGCATCCGCTTGCCCGGTGTCATGCCGAGCGCGTACGCGGCCTCGGTCTGGCCCCTGTCCACGGCCTGGATGCCGGCGCGGACGGTCTCGGCGAAGTACGCCGCGAGGTTCAGCCCGAGCCCCAGCATGGCCGAGGTGAAGCCGGTCATCACCTGGTTGGTGTCCCACTTGAGCCCGATCATCGTGAACGGGATCTTCAGGATCAGCTCAGGGAAGAGGAACGCCAGGTTGTACCAGAAGATGAGCTGCACCAGGACGGGCGTGCCGCGGAAGAACCAGATGTAGAGCGTCGCCAGCCACTGGAGCACCGGGTTGTGCGACAACCGCATGACGGCGAGCAGCACGCCGAGCACCAGGCCGAGCACCGTGGCCAGGACCGAGATCTCGATGGTGACCACGATCCCGCTGAGGATGAGCGGGTGGAACAGGTAGTCCCCGACCGCGCCCCAGTCCAGCCGGGGGTTGGCCACGACGAGGGCGACCAGCCAGCCGCACACGGCCAGGGCGGCCAGGCCGGCCAGCCAGCGGCCCCAGTGCCAGGTCCGCGTGACCGGGACGGCCTCACCCGAAGGACCGATGATCGGTTCGGTACGCACGTCCGGCTACTTCCCGTTGATGAGCGCGGACTCGATCGCCAGCTTCTCCAGATCCCACGCCGCGAGGATCTTGCCGTACTCGCCGCTCTGGATGAGCGCGTTCAGCGCGTCGCGGACGGCCTCGATCAACTCCTTGCCGTCCGGGTGCAGCGCGATGCCCCACAGCGCCTCGGTGCCGTCGATGGCCAGCGCCTCCACCTGCGTCTTCGGGTCGGCGGCCTTGTAGGCGGCGACCACGTAGTCGGTGATGTTGGCCTGCGCGCGCCCATTGCTGACCTGGAGCAGCGCCTCCTGGTCGCCGGCGAACTTGAGGATGTCGAGTCCCTTCTCGCCGTTCTTCTCGCATGCGGCGTGGGTGTCCTCGGCCAGCGCGAGCGACGAGCCGTTGTCGACCACGGAGACCGTCTTTCCGCACAGGTCGGCGGGGGTCTTGATGCCTTCGGGGTTGCCCTTCGCGACCAGCATCCCGGCGCCCGCGTTGACGTAGTCGACGAAGGTGACCTTCGTCCGCCGTTCCGGGGTGTCCGAGACCGACGACATGAGGATGTCGTACCGGCCGGTGATGATGCCGGGGATCTGGGAGTTGAACTCCTCGTCGGTGATGGCCAGCTTGACGCCGAGTTTCCTGGCGATGGCCCGGCCGAGCGACGGGTCGAGCCCGGTCGCGGTCTTCCCGTCCGAGCCGATCATGTTCATCGGCGGGTAGCCGAGCGAGCTGGTCATCTTCAGGCCGCCGGACCTGATGTCGGCGGGCAGCCTGGCGGTCAGCGCGGGGTCGGGCTTGATCGCGTTGATCACCGTGGCGGCCTTGTCGTCGGCGGGCGCCTGGTCGAGCACGGCAGGCTGGGCGCTCTCCCCCGCGTGGGACGGGTCTGCGGTGAGCGACTGCGCGCCGCACGCCGTGCCGGCGAGGGAGGCGAGAAGCAGGGGGATGACGATCCGGATCTTCAAGGTGGAGCGCTCCTTTCAGGATCGTTGCCAGCGGATCTCGCCACCGACGACGGTGGTCAGGACCTTGGTGTGGGGGATGGAGTCGGCATTCGCGGTGAAGGGGTCGGTGTCCACGGCGATGAGGTCGGCGAGCCGTCCGGGGGCGAGCACGCCCTTGCGGCCCTCCTCCCCGGCCGCGTACGCGGAGCCGAGGGTGTGCGCGAGCAGCGCCTCGCCGACGCTGAGCCGCTGCTCGGGCTGCCAGCCGCCGGGCGGCGTGCCGTCCGCCCTGGTACGGGTCACCGCGGCGTGCAGCGCGGCGAACGGGTTGGGGTGTTCGACCGGCGCGTCGGACCCGAAGGCCAGCGGCACGCCGGCGTTCAGCATCGTGCGCCAGGCGTAGGAGGCGAGGTCCTGCCCGGCGAGCAGGGCCGACACCAGGTCCATGTCTGTGGTGCAGTGGACCGGCTGCATGGACGCGACGATGCCGAGCCTGGCCATCCTGGTGATGTCCGCCCTGCGCAGGTGCTGCGCGTGCTCGATGCGGTACCTCAGCCCGGCGGGCCGGCCGGCCTCCTCGTAGGCGTCTATGACCAGCCTGCCTGCCTGGTCGCCGATGGCGTGCGTGGCCACCGCGATCCCGGCGGCCCCGGCGGTGCGGACCAGCTTCACCAGGTCGTCGTACGGCGTGACGGCGATGCCGTGGTTGCCCTCGTCGCCGGCGAACCCCTCGATCATGTGGCAGCTGTGCGAGCCGAGCGCCCCGTCGCTGTACAGCTTCACCGGGCCGGTGCGGAACCAGTCGTCGCCCGCCCCGGTGCGGCGTCCCTCCTCGACTGCGGCCTCCAGGTGCTCGGCCGGGATCGCCTTGTGCACCCGCAGCTTCAGCTCGCCCGCGTCGTGCAGCCGAAGGTAAGCGGCGCGGCAGTCCTCGTCGTCGATGTCGTGCACGCTGGTCAGGCCGAGCGCCAGCAGTTCCTCGTGGGCGGCGCGCAACTCGTCCACCAGGTCGCCCGCGGTCATCAACGCGCGCAGCGGGTAGGAGGCGGACTCGCGTAGGATGCCGGTCGGCTCGCCGTCCTCGTCCCTGACGATCTGGCCGCCCACCGGGTCGGGGGTGGTGCGGTCGACGCCGATCATCCGCAGCGCCTGGGAGTTGGCCCACACGGTGTGGCCGTCCACACTCGGCAGCGCGGCGGGCCGGTCGGGGCACACCGAGTCGAGCGCGTGCCGGTCCGGCTGCACCGGGCGCTCCCACACGTTGCTGTTCCACCGGCCGCCGAAGAGCCAGGCGCCGGGCGAGAGCCGTACGGCGTGCTCGGCGATCGCGGCCAGCGCCTCCTCCAGCGAGCGGGCCAGGCGCAGGTCCACCTGGCTGCGTTCGCGCGCGTACTTGCCGGTGTGGATGTGGGCGTCGTAGAGACCCGGGATGACGGCTTCGCCGGCCAGGTCCACCAGCTCGGCGCCGGCGCCGATCGCGGCGCCTACCTCCGCCTCGGTGCCGGCAGCGACTATCTCCTCGCCGTCCACGGCCAGCGCCTCGGCCCGCGGGCGCTCCGGGTCACCGGTGTGGATCCTGGCGTTCCTGAAGATGCGAATCGTCATACCGGCCTCTCGATCGACGGTGGCAACACTGTAGAACCGCCGCACTACAGTCTGAAGCCTGTCATATGCGACATTTCATACTTCTGAGGTGAAGGAACGCTTATGCTCAAGCCGGAACACCTGAGGACGCTGACCGAGGTGATCCAGCGCGGATCCTTCGCCGCGGCCGCCAACCGGCTCGGGTACACCGCCTCCGCGGTCTCCCAGCAGATGGCCGCCCTGGAGCGGCAGACCGGGGTGCGCCTGTTCCACCGGTCGGCCCGCAGGGTGCTGCCGACCAGCGCGGCCGAGGTGATGGCGCGGCACGCCGCGATCGTCCTGGCCGACATGGACCGGCTGGTCGCCGCCGTGGAGCAGGCGCACAGGAACACCGGGCAGGAGATCCGGCTCGGCGTGTTCCCGAGCTTCGGCCTGAACGTGCTCCCCGGCCTGCTGCGAGCGATGGAGCCGGAGGAGCGCGCGGGGTTCAAGGTGTCGGTGGCCGAGCCGTCGCAGCTCATCCCCAGCCTCGGCGTCGGCGGGGAACTGGACGCGGCGATCGTCTACCAGGTGGGGAACTCCGGCCTGTCCTGGCCGCCCTCGGTGCACCGGCAGTGGATCGCCGAGGACGCCTTCAAGGTCGTGCTGCCCAGGGCCTGGCCCAGCCTCACGCCGTGCGACGTGGAGCAGCTCATGGACCTGCCGTGGATCATGCACCATCCGGCCAGCAGCGACGCCGCCGTCATGGACGAGGTGTTCACCCGCTGGAACCTGCACCCGCGCGTGGTCGGCCACTCCGACGACTTCAGCGCGACGCTGGCGATGGTCGGCGCGTCCCTGGGCGCGGCGCTCCTTCCCGAGCTGGCGCTGCGCGGCTGCCGCGAGGACGTCGTCGTGGCCGACGTCGCCTGGCCGAACGTCAGCCGCAGCATCTTCGCGCTGTACCTCCCCGACCGCGAGACGACCCGGCTGCGCCTGCTGTTCGACGCCCTGATCGACGCCTGCGCCTGACGCCCCCGCCTACTCGCCTTCACCCGGGTGCGCCGGCCCGCCCGGCTTGGTGGATCGTAGGAGCCGCAGCGCGCCGCGCGACAGGGCCACCAGGATGTCGGCGGCCTCGTCCAGGTCGGGGTAGCGGCCCTCCAGGTGGCCCATCGCCAGGGCGTTGGTGGCCGCGTTGATGCCGTCGGCGATCATCTCCAGGCGGCGCCTGTCATGCTCGTTGTCGGCCGTGTAGCCGAGTGCCGCCAGGTCGGCGGCGTGGTGCTCGCGGTAGGCCGCCGCCGTCTCCCTGGCGAACCCGCGCAGCGAGGACGACGGGTCGTGCCGGGCGCGGAGCTGGATGCGCAGCAGCTCGGGGTGGCGGCAGATCGCCTCCAGGGGGATCCGGAACGTGTCGCGGTGGCGTTCGAGGTCGTCGGGCGCCTCGCGGGCCTTGCGCCGTGCCTCGCGCATCGACCGGCGCAGCCGCTCGCCGCCCTCTTCCGCCAGCACGCGCAGCAGCGCCTGGCGGTCCTTGAAGTGCACGTAGAAGCTCGACTGCGCGATGCCGGCGGCCTTGGCGACCCGGACGGTGGTCAGCCCGGCCTCGCCCTCCTCGTCGAGGATCGCCAGCGCCGCGCGGATGAGCTTGCGCCTGGTCAAGTCCTTCGCCTCGCTCCTGGTGAGCGGCGTGCTCGTCATGTGCTGCCTCCCAGTAACGATTGCCTCGGGGGACTTGTGCGTAATTTCACCGATAGTACTATCGGTGAAATTGCTCTCGGGGGGACGATCCGGGAGGAGGCGTGAATGAAACGCTGGAGATTGCCGGTCACGCTGGTGCTGGTCTCGGCGGTGATGTTGGCGTGCAGCGGCCAGCGCCCTGTCGCCACTCCCGAGGGCGGCGCGCCGGGGGACGCGTCGAGCCCCGTCCAGGGCGGGCGCCTGGTCTACGGGCTCAGCGCCGACGGAAACGGGTTCAATCCGGTCACCGACCAGTTCGCGGTGCAGAGCTACAGCATGACAACCCCGATCATCGAACCGCTGGTGAGCGTGGACGCCAACGGCGATTGGCAGCCGTACCTCGCCGAATCGGTCACCCCTAATGAGAAGTACGACGAGTGGGCAATCAAGGTCAGGTCGGGCATCTCCTTCTCCGACGGCACCTCACTGACCGGTGAGATCGTCAAGAGCAACCTGGAGGCGCACAAGGCCTCACCGCTCCACGCGGTGGCGCTCGCGCCGGTGACCTCGATCGAGCTGACCGACCCGATGACCGTGACGGTCAAGCTCAACCAGCCCTGGGTCGCCTTCCCCTACCACCTGTCCCTACAACCCGGCATGATCATCCCGCCGTCCTCGCTGACCGACCTCAAGGCGGCCAGCTCCAAGCCGGTGGGCACCGGACCGTTCATCTTCAAGGAGTACGTGCCGGACAGCCGCATGGTCGTCACCCGCAACCCGAAGTACTGGCGGCAGGGCCTGCCGTATCTTGACGAGATCGAGTTCCGTATCCTCCCCGACAGCCAGACCCGGGCCCAGACCCTCGAATCCGGCGCCATCGACGCGATGGGCACCAACCGCGACGAGGACGTGACCAAGTACGGCGCCCAGCAGGACGCCTACGCCGTGTACCGGGCGCAGGGCATGTCGGTGGCCGAGTACGTGTTCCTGCTCAACACCGCCGCTCCCCCACTCGACGACATCCGGGTCCGCAGGGCGCTCGCGCACGCGCTGGACCGCGAGACCATCATCAAGACCCTGCGCGGCGGCCTCACCGAGCCGGCCGACGGGCCGTGGTCGAAGGACTCCGAGTGGTACGTCGCGGGCGGCTACCCGGAGTTCGACGTGGCCAAGGCCACCGCCCTCGTCCAGGAGGTGGAGGCGGCCAAGGGCCCCATCCGCTTCGAGGCGATCTCCACCCCTGACCCCAACACCATGCAGCTCGTCGAGCTGTGCCAGGACATGTGGCGCAAGGCCGGCATCGAGGTGACCATCAGGCAGGCCGACCAGGCCGACCTGATCAACCGGGCGCTCACCGGGGACTTCGGCGCCACCGTCTGGACGTCGTACTCCTCCGCCGACCCCGACGGTGAGTACAACGGCTGGCACCAGGCGTTCGTCCGGCCCATCGGCGAGATCTCACTCAACGCCACCAGGATCAAGGACAAGCAGCTCAGCGACGCCCTGGACGCCGGGCGGGTCACCCCGGACGAGGCTTTGCGCAAGAAGGCGTACGCCACCGTGCAGCAGCGGCTGCGCGACCAGATGCCGGTCCTGTTCATCGACCACCTGAACACCGGAGCCGTCATCGCCAAGACCAAGGTGCGCGGCATCGGCCAGAACACGCTGCCCGACGGCCAGAAGGGACGGCCACTGACCGGCGCGCCGATCCCGTACCACCCGTTCGTGCAGATCTGGGTCAGCGAAAGATGATCATCGCCCGTCGGCTGGTCCGGCTCGTGGTGGTGCTGCTCGTGGTGACCTTCCTGTCGTACGCCCTGCTCAACCTGTTGCCCGGCGACCCGGTCACGCAGATCCTGGGCATGTCGGCGACCGAGGAGTCACGCGCGCAGCTCCGCCAGCAGCTGGGGCTGGACCAGCCCCTCATCGTGCGCTACCTCGACTGGCTCGGCGGGCTCGCCACCGGCGACTTCGGCGAGTCCTACATCACCCGGATGTCCGTCGCGACCGAACTGGCCGAGCGGCTGCCCGTCACCCTGGAGCTGGTGATCGCCGCGCAGATCATCGCGCTCGGCCTGGCGATCCCGCTCGGCGTGGCCGCCGCCCGCCGCGCCGGCCGCGCCCTGGACCAGGCGCTGACCACGCTCAGCTTCGCGCTGCTGTCCACGCCGGTCTTCGTGCTCGGCGTGCTGCTGATCCTCATCTTCGCGGTCACCTGGCAGGTCGTGCCCGCGACCGGCTGGACGCCCATCTCGCTCGACCTGGGCTGGAACCTCACCTCCGTGATCCTGCCCGCGGTCACGCTCGGCTGCGGGCAGCTCGCGGTGTACGCGCGGCTGCTGCGTACCGACCTGATCGCCACCCTCCAGGAGGACTACATCACGCTGGCGCGCGCCCGCGGGCTGTCGCCGCGCCGCATCCTGTGGCGGCACGCGCTCCGGCCGTCCACCATCAGCCTGATCACGGCCATCGGCCTCAACCTGGGCGCGCTCATCGGCGGCGCGGTGATCATCGAAACCCTCTTCGGCCTGCCCGGCATCGGGCGGCTCATCGTCGACTCCATCTTTTCCCGCGA
Organism: Nonomuraea cypriaca; assembly: GCF_015645445.1. Lineage (GTDB taxonomy): Bacteria > Actinomycetota > Actinomycetes > Streptosporangiales > Streptosporangiaceae > Nonomuraea > Nonomuraea cypriaca. The sequence continues at coordinate 32,857 of NZ_JADOGI010000109.1, forward strand.
CTACCTGACGGTGCAGGGAGGCGTTGTGCTGATCTCCGTCGGCTACGTGGTGGTCAACTTCGTGGTGGATCTCGTCTACGCCGCCGTCGACCCGAGGATCCGTCGTGCATAGGCGTCTGGGGCTCGCCTTCTGGCTCGCGGCCGGCTGGATCGGGCTGGTGCTCCTGGCCGCGCTCCTGGCCGACGTGCTGCCCATCGCCCGCTACGACGAGACGCTGGTGGGCCCGCCCCAGTCCGGGCCGAGCGCCGCGCACCCCTTCGGCACCGACGGCCTCGGCCGCGACGTGCTCAGCCGGGTCGTCCACGGGGCCCGCGTCTCGATGGGCGTGGGCATCGGCGCCGTGCTGCTCGGCCTCGGCATCGGCGCGCCGCTCGGCATCCTCGCCGGATACCGGCGCCGGGCGGCGGACGCGGTCATCATGGCGGTCAACGACGTCGCGCTGGCGTTCCCCGCGCTGGTCTTCGCGCTGGCCGTGGTCGCCTTCGCCGGGGCGAGCCTGCGCAACGTGCTGATCGTCCTCGGCGTGCTCGGCGTGCCCGCCTGGGTCCGGCTCATCCGCGGCGCCACCCTCACCTACGCGGAACGCGAGTTCGTGCTGGCCGCGCGCGTCCTCGGCACCCGCGACCGGCGGATCCTGTGGCGGGAGATCGTGCCGAACGTGGCCGTGCCCGCGGCGTCGTACGCGTTCATCGGGATGGCCGTGGTCGTGGTCGCCGAGGGCAGCCTCGCCTTCCTCGGCCTGTCCGTCCAGGCCCCCACGCCCACCTGGGGCGGGCTGATCAACGAGGGCCGCACGCTCATGGAGACCGCGCCGCACGTGGTGCTGGCGCCTTCGCTGGTGATGTTCCTGACGGTGCTGTCGTTCAATCTGGTCGGCGATCGGCTGCGGTCCCTGACGGACGTGCGCGAGAGCGGCCTGGAGCCGATACGCCAGGCGGCCGCCGCCTCCCTGCCCGCCGAGCCGCACCAGGTCGGCGACTCCCTCCTCCAGGTCGAGGACCTGCGTACGCACTTCGTCACGCCGCGCGGCGTGGTCAAGGCCGTCGACGGGGTCTCCTTCACCCTCGAACGCGGCAAGACGCTGGCCATCGTCGGCGAGTCGGGGTCCGGCAAGTCCATGCTCATCCGATCCATCCTGGGCCTGCTCCCCGGCACCTCGGTCCGTGGCGGCAACGTCTACCTCTCGGGTGAGGACCTGACCACCTACACCCCCGCGGAGATGCGCTCCATCCTGGGGCCGCGCCTCGGCACCGTGTTCCAGGACCCGATGACCGCCCTGAACCCGGTCAGGACGATCGGCACGCAGGTGATGGAGCCGTTGCGGGTGCACCTCGGGATGGGGCGCAGGCAGGCGCGGGCCGAGGCCGTGCGCCTGCTGGCCTCGGTCGGCATCCCCGATCCCGTACGCATGCTGCGCCGGTACCCGCACCAGTTGTCGGGCGGGATGCGGCAGCGGGTGACGATCGCGATGGCGTTGTCGTGCGGGCCCGACGTGCTGTTCGCCGACGAGCCCACGACCGCGCTCGACGTGACCATCCAGGACCAGGTGCTGCGGCTGCTGCACCGGTTGCGGGAGGAACGGGACATGGCTGTGGTCCTCGTCAGCCACGACCTCTCCGTGGTGGCCCGGTGGGCCGACGAGGTGATCGTCATGTACGCCGGGAAGGTGGTGGAGCAGGGGCCCGCCGGTGAGGTGTTCGCGCGGGCGCGGATGCCGTACACGGAGGCTCTGCTGCAGGCGGCGCCTCGCCTGACGGATCCCGTACACCATCGGCTGCGGGTCATCCCCGGGCGGCCGCCCGACCTGGTGGATCTGCCAGGGGGGTGCGCGTTCCAGCCGCGGTGCCCTTACGCGCAGGAGCGATGCGCGCGCGAGGCGCCACCCCTCTTCCATGACGGCCACCGCTACGCCTGCTGGTACCCACGGGACACCTCCTCCCCCACCAC
>NZ_JADOGI010000011.1 GCF_015645445.1 Nonomuraea cypriaca
GACATCAAGCCTATGGAGATCGCCCTCGACATGGCGCTTGACCACGTGAAGTCGTTCCTCACGGCGTGACGGCGTGTGCGCGGACGTAGCCGAGGGCTATGTCCAGGGCCACCTCCAACCGCCGCACGTCGCGGGTGGTGCGGGCGAGAAGCAGACCACCCTGTAGTGCGGCCATCAGGCCGGTCGCGAGCCTTTCAGGATCGGCATCCGCCGCGAGTTCGCCGCTGTCCCGAACCCGGGTGATGCCGCCTGCCAGGAGCGACTCCCATGCCGCGAAGCCCGCGCGAACCGCCGACCGTCCAGCTTCGTCGCCGTCGGCGAGCAGCTCAGCCAGGTCGCCCAGCGGACGGATCCCGTCGTCGCGCCTCTGCTCCAGGCGGACCACCTCGTCCCGCCATTGGACGAGGTCCCGTACCGAGTGCAGGTTGTTAAGCAATGGTTCCTGAATCGCGAGCAGCCTACCGAGCCTGGCTTCGACGGTCTCCCCTGTCGGACGCTCGTCGGCACGGCCGCCGTCCTGGCCATAAAGGTCCATAAGGTCCACTATAGGCAATGGCCAACCCGGGAAAATACATGATTATTGGACTATATAGTCCCTATTGAGTGATGTGAGTTCGATCATGAGCATGCATGAACCACGGGAGTCATTCGGGGAGAGCGCCGGGGCGACCGCGGACGGCATGGTGGTGGTAGTCGGTGACGTCCCGGCATCGGGGCGGTTCGAGGCACGTAACGGCGATGGTGAGCTTGTTGGGTACACCAGCTACCGACACAACGGAGGCGAGACGTTCCTGGTACGCACGGTGACCGAGCCGGCCTGGCGGGGACGTGGCGTGGCGACGGCCATGACTGTGGCGGTGCTCGACCTCCTCCGTGCGGCAGGTCGTTCAGTTATCCCGCGCTGCCCGTTCGTCCGTGATTTCCTCACACGACGCGACGAGCTGTGGGATCTGCTGCCCGAGCGGCACCGGCACATGATCAGACGGCGTTTCGGCCCGCCCAAGCCACAACGGACTGGGCGACGGTGCTGGGAGATGAGCGGGTGGCGAATGACCACCACCCCGGAGAGTGAGCAAGGCCGGGGTAATCAGGCCTGCTGGTGTTCGGCGCTGACCATCCACAGGTACTTCTCCAGGTCGTCGATGATGGCGTGCAGGAGGTCGGCGCTGGCCGGGTCGTCGGCTTCGATCTCGTCGTGCACCTGTCGCACCGTGGCCACGGTCGCGATGAGACGGTCGCCGACCAGTGCCACCACGTCCGTTGTGGATACTTCGCCGGCTGGGAACGTGGGCAGCGTCGTGGTCGCCGAGACGGTGTCCGAGCGACCGTCCGGGATGGCGCAGACAGCCCGCATGCGCTCGGCGATGGTGTCACTGGCCTCGCGGGCGGTGTCGACGATCTCGTCGAGTTGGTGGTGCAGATCGCGGAAGTTGGCGCCCACGAGGTTCCAGTGGGCCTGCTTTCCTTGCAGGTGCAGTTCGATCAGGTCGACGAGGATGGCTTGGAGGTTCCGCGCGAGCCGTTCGGGTCCGATGAAACGCAGGCCTTCGACGTCGTCACGGCGGGACGAGGTGGCAGTGCTGGTCATGGTGACGCCGTCTCCTTCGGTCTTGGGAGTGTTCATTCGGGGTCGTCACCGACGATGTGCACCGCCGCTTCCTCGGCGGATGCCGCGGAGCCGTCGATGCCGACGTCGCGTGCGTAGAGGTAGGCGTACGGGGTTTCCTCGTCGGCGCCCTCGACGAGACGTCCGGCACGGGTGATGCCGACCTCGTCGTCGAAGGGTTCGCCGTCGGTGTCGCTGGTGTCACCGATCCCGTCGCCCTCCTCGCGTAGGGCAACGTTCGGTATCTCCCTGGCAAGTCTGTCCGCCAGGGATTCGTGGCCGCCCGCTTCTCGGGCCGTGACACCCCAGTCGAAGACGGCGACGGGACGCTCCGGCGGCGAGTAGCCCTCGTCGAGCACGTCGGCGACCCCGCGGTCATCGAGGCTCTCCTTGGGCTCGAGCAGGCCGGAGTCGTTGTCGATGTCGTCTCTCACCGCGGGCTCCCGGCGGCGAGCGGAACCCGTACGGACAGTGCACCGCGCAGATCGAGCCATGCGTCGGTCGCGGTACGGACGAGGCGGGCGAGGACCGAGGTACAGCCGGGACAGCGAACCACGAGGCCGGCGCCGTCGTAGACGTGGGTCTCGGCGAACAGGCTGGCTCGGCCGCAGTGTGCGCAGGTCAGGACGGTGGTTGTGGCGTCGATGCCGAGTGCCTCGCCGAACGGGCCACCCGCGCCATTGCCATCGATATAGTCCCCGATGTGATCGTCGGCCATGTCGTAGATGCGGTCGCCGTTCGAGATCGTGCTCATCATCGTCCTTTACTCGGTCCGAAGCGTTCGGTCCGGATGGTGTCGGGGTTCTCTCCCTGAGCCAGGAGGAGCACGGAGACCATCTCCACGAAGCTGGCCGGGCCGCAGATGTAGGTGCGCGCGTCCATCCCTGGGCGGCCGAGCCGTCGCGAGGTCGTCCGGTCCGATCCGCCCCGCCGGGCGATTGGTGCCGAACGCCTTGCGCGTGAACAGGATCCTGATGTCCAGGCCGGGGCGGGATCGCAGCTCGGCGTCGTAGTAGATGTCGGCCGGGGTGCGTACGGAGTAGAGGAGCGTGAACGGTGGTGGGTGGGTGACGCGCGCCCGCTGCCGGACCATCGCCATGATCGGAACAATGCCCGAACCACCCGCGACGAGGAGGACCGGCATGCGTTCGGTGTCGCGCCAGGTGAACCAGCCACCGATCGGGCCGCGCATCTCGAGTTGGTCGCCGACTCGCAGTTCGTCGACGAGGTACGGGGAGACCTCGCCGTCAGGGATACGCTGCACCGTCAGATCGACGCGTTCGCCGTCGGCCGGGGAGGCGATGGAGTGATCGTCGCGGACTCAGTCATTGCTGTAGCGCTGCTCGCGCCATGGGTCGCCGTAGCTGTGGTAGCCGAGCTGCTCCCAGAAGCCGGGCTCCTCCTCGTTCAGGAGGTCGATGCCGGTGACCCACTTGGCCGATTTCCAGAAGTAGAGGTGCGGGACGAGCAGGCGCGCCGGACCGCCGTGCGAGCCGCTCAGGTCCTCGCCGTCGTACTTGTAGGCGATCCAGGCCCTCCCGTCGAGGAGGTCCTCGAGCGGCATGTTGGTGGTGTAGCCGCCGTAGGAGCGGACGAGCGCGAAGTCGGCGGCCGTCTCGACGTTCTCGAACAGCGTGTCCAGGGAGACGCCCTGCCACGTCGTGCCCAGCTTCGACCACCGCGTCACACAGTGGATGTCGACCGTGGGCTTCTCACTCGGCAGGGCGAGCAGCTCCCGCCACGACCAGCTGTACTTCGCGCCAGCTTCGTTGCTGATCGTGAACTGCCACGTGTCGAGATCGACACGCGGCGTCGGTCCGGCCTGCAGCACCGGGAAGTTCCTGGTCAGGTACTGGCCGGGAGGCAGGTCCGGAGTTACGCGTTCGCGGCGCCCGTGGAACCCCCTGCTGACGACATTCATCGACACCTCCTGAGTCGAAGCGCAGCATAGCTGAACTAAAAGGTCCACACAAAGGGTTCGATGCGCGGTCCCGAAGACGATGTAAAGAGGGCTGCCCGGTGAAGGTTAGGATGCCGTTGGCTGGACTTGATGGTCCATCGTGGAGGGAATCGTGAAAAACAGGCTCGACCGGATCCGGGCTGAGATCGTCGCGCATGACTCCAACGCCTGGGCGCGCGAACTCGGCTATGAGCCGATCTACTCCGTGGCGCCAGGCGCCCGGATCGCGCTCATCGGGCAGGCACCCGGTCGGAAGGCCCAGGAGAGTGGCGTACCGTGGAACGACGCCAGTGGTGTGAAGCTGCGGACCTGGCTGGGCGTTGACGACGAGCGGTTCTTCGATCCCAGCCTGTTCGCGATCCTCCCGATGGACTTCTACTATCCGGGCAAAGGCACGTCCGGCGACTTACCACCGCGCAAGAACTTCGCGGACCTCTGGCACAAGCGGATCCTCGCCGAGCTGGGGGATCTCGGCCTCACGATCCTGGTGGGCGGGTACGCCCAGAAGTACTACCTGGGTAATCGGATCAAGCCGAGCCTCACCGAGACTGTGCGCGCCTATGCCGAGTACCTGCCGTCGATGATCCCACTCGTGCACCCGTCACCGCTGAACTTCCGCTGGCAGGCCAAGAATCCCTGGTTCGAGGCTGAGGTCGTCCCCGCGTTGCGGTCGCTGGTGACCAAGGCGATCATCGCGTAGCCCAGTCCTTGGTGGTCGTTCGTCGTAGGAGACCCTGGATCCTGGCCGGGGTGACGGCGAGCCTGCCCCCGCATTGCGCCAACCGTCGCATCGCCGAGCTGGGCGGCACGGCCCGGCCGTCCAGCACCACCTCGGTCTGGCCGAGGGGCCCGATCCTGGGCCGCTCACTCAGCATCGACGCGCCTACCGTCCGCGACCGACGAGGAACACGGTCACGTGGTCCAATGCCATGGTCAATCCGATGGCCAGGACCTGGGGGTCGCGGGCGACGCCGAGACCGCACCCGCTTCGCGATTCCGATGCCTTCCGGTATGACATCGACGTCGCCGAGGTGGCGGAGGTGTGGCGTCGCGGGTCGGTGGTGGCTTCGTGGCTGGTCGATCTGCTGGCCGACGCGCTGGCCCAATCTCCGGAGCTTGCGAATTTCCGCGGGCGTGTCTCGGACTCCGGCGAAGGGCGCTGGACGCTGATCGCCGCGATTGAGGAGAGCGTACCCGCGCCCGTGATCGACGCGGCGCTGTTCGAGCGGTTCTGCTCGCGTGGGCTCGGCCGCTTCTCCGACGAGGCGCTGTCGGCGATGCGAGCCGAATTCGGTGGCCACGCGGAGAGAAGGACCGCCCCTGAATGCGCCACGACCTGCAGATCCTCGACGGCCCGGACGCCGTGACCGCTCGCGCCGCCGACGAGGTCGCGAATCTCGCCACCACTGCGGTCGTCGACCATGGGCGTTTCACCTTCGCAGTCAGCGGCGGCCACACGCCATGGCAGATGTTCGCCGCGCTCGTCACCCGCGACCTGCCCTGGCCGAACATCACCATCTTCCAGGCCGACGAGCGCGTCGCACCCGATGGCGATCCGGATCGAAACCTGACCCATCTGCGAGAAAGCCTCGGCGCGGTGGGCGCCGAGGTCGTACCCATGCCGGTGACCGACGCCGACCTGGAAGCCGCGGCACGACGATACGCCGAGCTGTTGCCGGCCCGATTCGATCTCGTCCATCTCGGCCTCGGCCCGGACGGTCACACCGCCTCTCTGGTCCCCGGCTACCCGGTGCTCACCGAGACCGACCGGCTGGTCGCGCTCACCCGGCCCTACCAGGGCCATCCGCGGATGACGCTCACCTATCCCGCACTCGCCCGCGCCGACCAGTTGCTACTGGCTCATCACCGGATCGAACAAGCGAACGCCGCTGCGCAAGCTACTGGCCGGTGATCCGTCGATCCCCGCCGGACGGGTGACGGCGGCGCGTTCGTACGTGCTCGCGGACAAGGACGCCGCGGGGCCGTGATGCGAGACGTGTCAGGGCCGCAGCGTTCGTCGCTCGACCGAATCACCGTGGCCGACCAGCACCTCCGTGACAAGCTCGGGAGGAAAAAGGCCGTGCCCGACGACGCCCGGTGTCGCCGACAGCCGTTCCGACAACCTTGCCGGGTTCCCCACGTCACCGTGATAGTCGGCGAGAATCCCACCATCCGGGCTCTTCGGCGCCTCGCGCACCAGGGCGGGCCCCAGCCTGCGCAGGGTGGCCGACAGGCCGAACTCCAGCAGCTCAAGCGGGATCGGAGCACGAATCACCTCGACGGGCTTTCGCGAATCACCGATCACCACGAACCGGCTCGCCGCCGCAGCAACGATCTTCTCCCGGGTGTGCGCTCCTCCGCCACCCTTAACCAACCAGCCGTCCGGGGCGATCTGATCCGCGCCGTCGATCGTCATGTCGAGATGGTCGACGATGTCGAACGGCCTGACGTCAAGACCCAGCTCCAAGGCCGCTCGCTTGGTGCGCGGCGACGTCGCGACACAACTGATCGACAATCTCCGCCGAGCCAGGGCCGGCAGCAGGTAACCGACCGTCGACCCGGTGCCCAGCCCGACGATCATGCCGTCTTCGACGAGTCCCGCCGCGGCCTCGGCGGAAAGCCGCTTCTCCCGCTCCACGTTCACCGGCTTCCTTCTCCCCGCATCCGGGGAATGAGAAACCCCAGGAGGGGTCATGCCCGAACGATCCTGTTGAGCGTGACTTCGTCAAGTCCGGCCTGCTGCTGCAGGGCTACCTGGACGGACGCGCCGGTTTGGGGCTCAGACAGGTCTTCCTACCGGCACCCCCTGGGTTACTACCGGCAGATGCTCCGTGCCGTTCCATCCGACACACCGGTGGTTTCCCAAGCCCGTAGGACGACAAGCGCTGTCCATGCTCCGGAACCGGTTATCGAAGGTGCAGGTCAAGGACCCGTCGAGCGAGGTTTCCCAGCTTGGCGGGCAGAGCACGGACAGCGAAAAGGGCCCGAAAAGGGCCCGGAGAGAAAGAAGATCGACTATGACGACAGCACGGGATGTCATGCACCGCGGTTGCGAGTGCCTGCGAATCAACGACAGCCTTGCCGAGGCCGCCCGGCGGATGGCCGAGTTGAATGTCGGCTCCTTGCCGGTCTGCGATGAGAACGGCCAGCTCAAGGGGATCATCACCGACCGCGACATCGTGGTGAAATGCACCGCAAAGGACAAGAACCCGGCCGAGGTCAAGGCTGGCGACCTCATCGAAGCCCCGGTGCGGTCCATCGACGCCAACGCCGACATCGACGAGGTCCTGCACCAGATGGCCGAGCACAAGATCCGCCGTATGCCGGTGCTGGAGAACAAGGAATTGGTCGGCATCATCAGCCAGGCCGACCTCGCGGCAAAGCTGCCCCAAGACAAGGTCGGCGAGTTGATGGAAGCCATCTCGGCCACCTCTCGCTGAAACAGCCACGACCCGCCCGGAATCGATGTTCGGCTACCGCGAGGCTGAGGAAACGACCACGGGAAGTGACTCCACCGAGCCAAGGGCCGACCAAACGAGTGATGTCGAGAGATGGGCGTCTGGCAGGTCTCTTCCCGGACACCCCTGTGCCGCCAGACGCCCACGTTTCCTTGCCTCAGGGGACCCTCCCCGATCAGGGTCCCTCCCAAGCCGGCGGAGCGGCTGCTGGGCGCGGTCGAGGCGATCTTTAGGATCTGGCCGAGGTGCGGTGTATTCGCCTTGACCCGATCGTCCCTCTTTGCAGGCCGTTGGAGTTTCCGGCGTACCTGATCGAGGAAGAGCTATGAGGGACGGCCGTACGGCCGCACACCAGTGGTGCCTCCCACGCCGGCGGCACCATCACGCACGTCAGGACGCCCCCCTCGTCCGCGAGGAGGGTAATGATCGCATGTTGCTGACCCGCGTCCTCACGACGTCAGCGACGCTGCTCCGCGGGGTGTTGCCCGACCCCCTGCGGAGCGCTTTCCCCTGCCCGCGGCGGCTCGCCACCTGCCCGGGAGGGTTCCATATCGACCTGCACCGCATCGGCGGGCCCGGTACGGAGAGCGCGGCCGAGCGGCTCGAGGACATGCTGCTCGAACAACCCGGAGTCGAGCGAGCGGAGGTCAACGGGCGTCTCGGCTGCGTTTTCGTGGGCTGCGATCCGGATGAGGTCGACCAGGACAAGCTGATGGCGATCGCCGCCGAACTCGACGAACAGGAGGAGCGGGCGCACCACACGCCGATCCGGCTGGCCGAGGAGCACGTACGCGCGACGATCCGGCTGGCCGCCGGCGTGACGGGGATCGGGCTGGTGTTCGCGGGCAGGGCGGCCAGGCTGCCGCGTCTCACCCCTGCCGTCCCCGCGCTGCTGCACCTGGCGGAATCCACGCCGATCCTGCGCGAGGAGCTGGACCGGCTCCTCGGCCGCCGCGCCACGAACGCCCTGTTCACCTCGGCGACCCTGATCACGCAGACGCTGACGCTGCGCCCGGTCGGGCTGCTCGCGCACGCGCTCGTGTCCGCCGGCCGCTACGTCGAGGCGCGAGCCGGCCGACAGGCCTGGGAGCTGCTGGAAGAGCGGCTCGCTCATCAGGCAGGCGCCTACCGGCACATCAGGACGGCGGCGCGGCTGCGGCCGTGCCCCCGGTCCCATGGCCCGATCGAGCGTTATGCGGACGTGGCGAGCCCGGCGGCGGCCGGCGGGTACGCCGTCACCAGGGTCGCCACGCGCAGCAAGCAGCGGGCTCTGGCCATCCTGATCTCAGCCACGCCAACGGTCGCAGCCATCAGTCGCGACGCCTTCGCGGGGGCGGTCAGCCGCGCGCTGGGGCAGCGCGGCTCCATCGTCTTCGAAACCGAAACGCTGCGCCACATGGACCGCGTCGACACGGTGATCCTCGATGCCGACAGCATCACAACCGGTTCGTGGACGATCGACCGGCTTGTGCCTCTCAGCACCGGCCTGGACACCGGCGAGCTCGGTGACCGGCTCTGCTCGCTGATCGACTTCGCCGATCCGTCCGGGACTTGGACCAGCGAGGACACGGTTGCCGAACCGCTCGCCGATCTGGACAAGCACCTCCCGGCGGAGGCTCCCGAGTGGCGAGCGCGAGGGTTGCTGCCGATCGGCGTGACCAGGGAAGGCCGCCTGGTCGCGGTCGCGGGACTGGCCCACGAGCTCGACCCCATGGCGGAGGCCGTCGTCGACACGGCCAAGGCGGCGACGACCGTGATGCTCGCGGGAGACGACGAAGGGCTCGCCCAGCGGCTCGCCATCGAGCGGCTGGTTCCCGGTGGTCCCGAACTCGGTGACGCGGTTGTCGAGCTGCAGTCCGAGGGGCACTGCGTCGTCGTGGTGTCACGAGAGTCCTGTCAGGGCCTGGTTCATGCGGACATCGGCGTCGGCGTGATGGACGAATCAGGGACCGTGCCCTGGGACGCCCACGTGGCCGGCGACCTGAGCGGCGCCCATCTGCTCCTGAGCTGCCTGCCCAGAGCCGTGCGCGTCAGCCGTAACGGCGCACGGCTCAGCGCTGCCGCGGCCGTCGTCGGCGGCCTGGTGGCGATCGCGGGCCCCGAGGCGACGTCGCTTCACCGAGGGCAGCTCGTGAATGCCGGCGCCTCGGTGATGGCCCTCATCCTGGGCGAGGGGGCCGGGCGCAGCGCCGGCCGCGTCCCGGTCCCCACCCTCGCCGACGCCAGGTCGGCCAAGGACGTCCTCGTCCGGCTGCACTCGTCCACCCACCGCATCGCGGAGGCCGAAGCCGTACAGCGCCGTGGTGTCGCGGGACAGGGTGGAGCCTGAAGGCCCGCACCCGCTCGCGTGCACGCGCCTGTAACCCCACGAGGGGTTCTCCTGGACCAGCCGCAGAATAGGCATGCGGATGGAGCGCACGGTGGGTGGACGCCCTAATACCTTCATGATTCAAGACACGCTCGCTGAGCCTGAATGGGCCGACGTGCTCACCGACGTGGACCGACCGGCGCGGCCTGACCCCGCTGTTCCACACCAACAGGACGCCGTACGGGACGGTGCAGTTGCGGCGCGATCGCCGCCTTGATCTGACCGGGCCGCCAGTGCCTGCGCAACAGAGCTGACGCGAGCCCGGTCGTACGCAGGACCAGGGGAAGACAAGCTGGCCTGCGGTGGCAAGGAGCCCTTGCATCATCCCGAGCACGGGAAATCACTCAGACGTGCCGCAGCCGTGAGCGTGCCTTGATGAGCCGCCGGGTAGCGGCCCCTCTTTCCGTCCGCTGGGAAAGGTGCCACGTGTCATGACCGCTGCCAAGGCGCCCGAGACAGCGCACGCAGACCACCGCCAGCCCGCTCGACGCACCGGCTGGCAGCCACCGTCGGCCCGCAAAGGGTCCGCCAGCCTGTGAGGGGGCTACCACGGCTCAGGTCCGTGCTTGGGCCAAACAACACGGCATCACGGTCCCCGCACGAGGAAGACTCAGCACGACCATCTGGGAGCAGTATCACGCCAGCCGGCAGTAGAGCACAGCGCCCCGCAGCCCCCAACGCAGACCGAGAGCACCACCCGTGCCCCCCGATAGCGCGGCGGCCGTGGGCACGGCCATCCACAGCCGAAATCCCGGCTTCCGGCCCCAGCGGCTGACCTGCCGTTCAGCTCGGCGACCGGGACGAGGTACGCCTGATCGTCTCCGGCGACTTCTACTACACCTTGTACGGCGACAACGTGCTCACCGCGCACGTCGAGCCCGCCGACATGGCGCGCATGCTGACCGCGTTCGTGGTCGATGTCGGTGAGGGCCGCGCCGCCATGGTGGATCGCATCAGCACCGTGGCGGCCGTCCGGCTCAAGTCCAAGGTCGGCGCGGCGGATTCGTCAGGCGGGCCTCCAACTGCGCCAGCGGCCCCCGTATGGCTTCGGGGCAGTCCGTCTGCGGACTTTCAGCCCGCCGGGCCGCTGATCGCGGCCAGGAGGCCCTCGAAGTCGTCCGAGCAGGGGCCGCACGCGCGCAGGTGCGCGGCGATGCCCGGGTAGCGCCGCTCGGCTCCGGCGTCCTGAGCCAGCAGCTCGACGTAGACATGGAGCATGGCCATCGCCTCCTCGCATCCCACGTCGCGAGGGTCGGTGCGGAGGAAGCGGTCCAGCTCAGCCCAGCCGTTCATGGTCGCCTCAACATGTCGTGGTCCATATAACCGTTCGCGGCGAGGGCGGCCCGGATCTTACGTCTGGCGTCGAACATCGTCTTGTAGATCGCGTTCCGGTTGGAGCCCAGCTCGAGGGCCAGGGCGTCCAGCGGAACCCCGGTCAGGACCAGCGCGACGAAGATCCGGCGTTGCCGTTCGGTCAGTTCTTCCTCCACGGCCCGGCGCAGCGCGGCGAGCAGATCGCGCCATTCCGACTCCCTGGCCGGGTCGAACCCGAACCGGTCGGGCAGCCGCTCCCAATCCTCGCCCTCGAGGCGTACCCCGGGATCACGCCAGAAATGCCGCCCGACCTTCGCCGACACCTCCAAGACGACGAACTTGTAGGCCCAGGTCGTGAACCGGCTCTCGCCGCGGAAGCCGCCGATCTTGGCGGTGATGGCCAGCAGCGCGTCGGACGCGGCCTGATGCGCCAGGTCGTCGAGCTCGGGGCCGGTGATGGCCAGCTGCGGGCTCCGCCTGTTCACCTCGCTCCTGGCGATCCGCAGGAGCAGCCCGTGCAACCGCTCGACGGCCGCCTGCCGCTCCGCCTCTGAGGCGCACAGCGCCCGCACCCACTCCTCCGACTCGGTGTCGAACGAGGCATGGGCGGCCGAGGTCGCGCCCCCCGCACGATGTGGCCTCGCCATATGGCCATGCTATCGACCTGCCGCATGTCGGCGAATTCGAAGGTAAGACTCTACGCGGTGACGACGCCAACACCATATGACCATCGGCGCGCACCCGGCGCGAGCGCTCATCAGCCATGTCATGCCCGTGGACCGGGCCGCCGAGGCATTCGATCTCCTCGACAAGCACCCATCCGAGGTTCTCCGGCTCGTCTTCGAATTCAAGGAGTAACAGTGAAGCTCGCCGTACAGGAGCAGCTTCTGCCTGGCCGTACCCTGCAGGAGAAGTTCGCGTTCGCGATGGACGCCGAGCTGGGCGGCATCGGAGTCATGACCCCGGCGTCCTGGGGCCAGTTCTCCCGGAGGCTGCCGCCGTTCGAGCCGCCGCGCACCCCCGAGGAGGACCGCGAGGTGCTGGCCGAGGCGCTCGGCATCCTCGGCGAGCACGCGCAGCGCAACGGCGTGCTCATCATGCTGGAGCCCCTCAACCGCTACGAGAACCACATGGTCAACACCCTGGCCGAGGCCGTCTCCTACTGCGCCATGGACTCCATCAGGGTCGTCGGCGACACGTACCACATGAACATCGAGGAGGACGACCCCTGCCGCTCCCTGATCGAGGCCGCCCCTTACATCGCCCACATACAGATCAGCGAGTCGAACAGGAACCAGCCCGGCACCGGCCACCTCGACTGGAGCGCCCAGCTGGCCACGCTCGACGCCGTCGGCTATGACGGCTACCTCGCTCTCGAGTGCCGCCTGCGCGGCGACCCCGAGATCGTGCTTCCCCAAACCGCTGCCTTCGTCAGGAAATATCTATGATTCTTCGCGACGCCGTGCGCGTTCTGGTGAACAACTGGGACGGCAACTACACGGTCCCTTCCCGTCGCCTCTACCCGCATCAGTGGAGCTGGGATTCCGCCTTCATCGCGATCGGCAACGCCCGCCTGTCACCGCGACGGGCCAGGACGGAGCTGCTGTCACTGTTCTGCGCCCAATGGCCGGATGGCAGGGTGCCGCACATCGTGTTCAACCCGAAGGTGCCGGAGGCCGCCTACTTCCCAGGACCACAGTTCTGGGGAGTACGGGCGCCGTCCGGATCGGCAACCTCCGGGATCGTGCAGCCGCCCGTGCACGCCCTGGCCGCGTGGAAGACGCACCTGGCCGAGCCCGATCCGGCGTTCCTGCGGCGTATCTACCCCCGGCTGGTGGCGCAGCAGGGCTTCTTGCGCACGCACCGGCGCTCCGCCAAGGGACTGATCTCGATCGTGCATCCCTGGGAGTCGGGCATGGACAACAGCCCGGCCTGGGATGAGCCGCTGCAGGCCGTGGAGCCGGGGCAGACCGGGCTCGTCCGCAAGGACCTCGACACCGTCAGCGCCGAAGAGCGGCCCACCGATTGCGACTACGCGCGCTACGTCGCCCTGGCCCTCGCCTACCGGGACTCGGGCTACCGCCTGCCCGGGGCGTTCCAGGTCGAGGACCCGCTGTTCAACGCCGCGTACGGGCTGGCCGAGCACACCCTCGCGGCGATCGCGCGGGAGCTCGGGCTCGACCCCGAGCCGCACGAGCGCGAGGCGTCCGCGACGACCCGGGCCCTGGTCGACCACCTCTTCGACGGCGCGCTCTTCCAGGCCCGCGACGTGCGCACCGGGCAGCTGATCGACTCCGCCAGCGCCGCCGGGCTCATGCCGCTGCTGCTGCCCGACCTGCCGGACAAGGTGGCCGACGCGCTGATCGACACCGCGCTCGACCGCTTCGCGCTCAAGGACGGCGTGCTGCCCGGCTACTCGCCGTTCGCGCCCGGCTTCGACCCCGCCCGCTACTGGCGCGGGCCGAGCTGGATCAACCTCGACTGGCTCGTCTGGCAGGGGCTCAAGAAGCGCCGCCCCGACCTCGCGGGACATCTCGCCAACGGCATACTCTGCGCCGCGGCGCGCGCGGGGCTACGCGAGTACTTCGACCCGTTCACGCTGCGCGGCCACGGCAGCCGCGACTTCAGCTGGTCAGCCGCTCTCGTCCTCGACGTCGTCGCTGAGCACGCCCTGCACAGCGTGCCGGCGTCCGGCCGCGAGATCGGTCAGAAGCTGAGGTGCTTCGGCGAAGCGGGCAACGTCAGTGATCACGTGCCGGCGTAGCAGCCCGACGCGCTCCCGCAGCAGGGCGATCGTCTCGTACGAGAGCCGCTCGCGGTCCCAGGCGTGCGCGAGGCCGCGCGGCACCCCGCCCATCTCGGCGCAACGCACGGTCAGCCCGTTGTGGTGGAACTCCTCGCCGGGCCGTACCTCGTCGGCGCCCCGAGTGTAGAAGGCCAGGTCGGCCAGTGTGCCCTGGGGGCGCAGCAGGCGCAGGCCCAGCGCCGGCGCCCGGCTCTGGCCACGTGCTGCGCAAGGACACGGATTCCGGTCGACTGGCGACCGGCCTCATGGCAGCGCTGCAGGGCGGATACCTCCTGGCGCAGACGGCCCACGACACCGGGCCCATGAGGATCGGGCTCGACATGGCGATCGACCACGTCAGGTCCTACGCCGTCACGGACGGGAGCGGCGGGGCCTGAGCGTGGGCACCCACGGCAAGAAACCCCGGGGTCGTGCCTCGCCCGGATCCCTCATCGGGGCGCCCGGACGGAGGCGCACCCTCTTCGACTTGGCTCGGCTCGGCGAGTTCCGAGGCGTGTAGGCTCGCACGAACTCGCTCATCGCGTAGTGGCCCGGCTCGTGCTCGGTGAGCAGGTGGACCTGCGCGAGGCCGCCAAAGCCCAGCTTGACGCTGGTCAGCGGCCAATGCACAAGCGGCACCGCGTCCTCGGCGTGAGATCGTCCGCCTCGACGCCACTCAACGCGCGCAAGAGCTCGGCGCACTCGGGGCCGAGCGCTTTGTAGGACCATGCGAGGGCGGAGCGGATGTCAAGGGCCGGTTCGCCCTCGTCCGCGAAGGTGTCGAGGAGACATGGCTTGGCCCGGATGCCGTCGGCTATGCGCTCCACAGTCAGGGACAGGCGGTAGGTTGCCTTCGCTCCGACGATCGACAGTGCCCGGGGGCAGACCCCCGCACAAGTCGATGACGTCGTCGGTCGCCGTCGGTTCCGCATTCGCGCGGGCCTGGCCGAACATGCGGACGAGGAATCGGCGGGACTCGTCTGCACTCAGTGGCGCTAGGGACACGGGTGTCCCTGATGCGTCATGAGCAGACCCGGCAGCCGGCTCCCAAGCCCTGTTTGGGGGAGAAGGGCAGACGTCAGCTAGCGTTACCACCGTTGACGTCGAATCCTGGTGGTGACGGTGATGGCGGCGGAGGAATCGAACTCCAGGGGCACGGCGGCGGCGCCGCGGCGCCGCCGTGACGCCGCAGCGACGCGGCAGGCGCTGCTGGAGGTGGCCCGCCAGCGGTTCGCTCGTGACCGCTTCGAGGCGGTCAGTGTCAGGGACATCGCCGCGGAGGTCGGCGTCAACGTCGCCCTGGTGTACCGCTACTTCGGGTCGAAGGCAGGGTTGTTCGCCACGGCGGCGGCGGACTCGGCGATGTTCGGGCGGTTGGACGTACCGGCCGAGGAACTGCCTGACCGGATGGCCGAGCTGCTGGCGTCCAGCGCGGCGCACTCGCCCGGCCTGGACGACCTGCTCACGGTCTGGCGGCTCATCGGGGAGACCTCCGATGAGGAGGGGCTGCCCGAGAAGGTGCGGGACTACGCCGAGAACAATGTCGTCGGGCCGTTCGCCACGGTCGCGGCCGGTGACGACCCGCGGCTGCGCGCGGAGCTGGCCGCCGCGCTTCTCGCTGGGATCAGGGTGCTGCGGTGGGCGTCTCCGCAGGGACGGCTGGCCACCGCGCCGCCCGAGCAGGTGGTCGAGTACGTCCGCCAGGGAGTGCGGGCACTGCTGCACGGCAGTGCCGGGGAAGGCAGTAAGTAAACGTATTTACTTACTAAACAGGGTGACGCTATCGTGCGAATGTAAACGTGTTTACTTGTATGGAGCCTGCCATGAAGACACAGCGCACGCACTACGTCACCACCACCGACGGCGTCACCATCGGCGGAACCGTGCACGGCCAGGGACGGCCACTGGTGTTCCTGCACGGGGGCATCGGCGACGGCGACATCGACTGGGACCGGCTGCTGGAGCACCTGACCGGCCGGTTCACCTGCCATCTGCCGAGCATGCGCGGCCGTGGCCTCAGCGGCGACCACCCCGACCTCAGCCCAGGTCGGCAGGTCGACGACGTCCTCGCCTACGTCGACAGCATCGGGGGGCCGACCGGACTGGTGGGCTGGTCCGCCGGCGCCAACCTGGCGCTCGGCGCGGCAGCGCGGTCCGACGCGGTGGACGCGGTGGTCCTCGTGGAGCCTCCGATGCGGGGCCTGATGGACGAGCGGGAGCAAGCGGTTATCGGCGACGCCGTCGCCCGGATGGGAGAACTGGCCGCCGAAGGCGACTTGACGGCTGCGGTCCGCGCGTTCGCAGGCGGGCCCTTCAACGACGAGGAGATGGCCGTGGCCGAGGAGGCCGGCTACTTCGAGGCCGCGGGCCGCTACGTCCCGCACCTGCTCAACATGCTCCAGCAAGTGGTGGCCTACGAAGGCCCCACCGCTGAGGATCCGGCCGTGCTCGGCGCGATCTCCGCTCCGGTGCTGGTGTTGCACGGATCCGACACCATGCCCTTCTACCACGCCAGCGCGCGGCACGTGGCCGACCACATCCTCAACGCACGGGTGCGCGAGATCCCCAGCGCCGGGCACGCCGCCCCGCTCACCCATCCCGAGACACTCGCCAAGACATTTGCCGAGTTCTTCGTAGCTGCGCGGCCGTCTGGGCTTGTTTCATAAGCGGGTTCCGTTGCAGGTCCACCCCCGACTCGGTCCAGCGGCAGGCCAAGAAAGACGGTGTCAGCGCGGGCCATCAAAATCCACGGAGGGTACGCCCTCAACGCCGGCGCCACCGAGGACGACCTGAAGGAGATCGTCTACCTCACCACGATCCCCGGCGGCTTCCCCCGCGCCATCCAGGCGTCGCAGGCGGTGGAGGAACTCCTCGCCTCCCGCCGACCAGACTGAGTCCTACCGGTGAGATGGTGGCCTAAGTGGTCGCGGGCAGACAGGCGGGCATCTCGTGCACGTCGTCGGCTCTAGGAACGAGTATCCGTTCGTACGGTCGCCCAGGTGAGCAGCGCGGTGACGGCCATGAGTGCGGCCGCAACCATGGGTAGCGCTCCCGCGCCGTACAGTTCCAGCCCGGCGGCGCCCACGGCTCCCGACAGCGAGACGGCGACGTAGGTTCGAGCGGCCACCGACTGCCTCAAAGGCTCGGGCAGGCCGTTCACTTGGTCATTCCTCCTCAAGGGGCCGATCGGATTTGTCCGGCGTGCCGGCTCCCCGGACCGCGTGTGCCTGTCCGTCTCGGCACACGACCACCTGGTCGAGCGCCAAAGAGGCGAGGACGATCTCCCGCGCCGCGCGGACCGTGGCCGCGAAGGCGTCCGGGTCCCGGCCGATGCGTTCGGCGCCCGCGCGCATGACACCGGACAGCAGCTCCACCGCGAGGTGCACGTCTCCGACGTCGTGGAACTCTCCGCGCGCGATGCCGGCCCGGACGACGTTCTCCACCTCCACCACGATCGCGTGGAACGGGCTGTCCGGCCCCTTCGGCAGATCGGAGCCCGGCCGGAACATCAGCTGCATGATCTGGTCCGTGAATGCCTCCAGAACCGCCACGACGATCTCCCGCATCCGCTCCGCGGCCGGGTTCGCGGACCGCGCGGCGATCGCGGCCACACGCTCGACCGCGGGCCGGCCCGCCCGCTGGGTCAGCGCCAGGACCAGCGCGCTCTTGTCGCGGGCGTAGTTGTACAGCGTGTTGCGCGCGAGCCCGGCCCGGGCCGCGATGTGGCCCATGTTGATCGAGTCGTAGTCGCGCTCGAGCAGCAGCTGCCGCATCGCCTCGGCGAGGTCGGCCCACACCATCTCGTGGTGCTCCTCGATGCTGGCTCCCCGGATCCGCGGCATCCGATCATCCTCTCCCATCGCGGTTTCCCTCTCGTCCCCGGTCCGCCTCCTGCCCCGCGCGTGACTACCTCTCGCCCCGCACGGCGGCCGTCCGCCTCCCGCCCCGCTTCACCTCCCGCTCAGCGCGGGGGCCGGGCGCCGGGCCGCCCGGCGCCTGAGCCGGTGGGTTACGCAGTGGCTCCCTTCGGGTAGTGGCGGCGCAGGTTGGCGGCGATGACGCGGTCGAGCGTGCGGTCGGACAGCATCCGAGCCAGGCGGATGATCAGGGCGGCATCCCGGCCGATGGTGTAGCGGGTGCGCGGCTTACGGGTCGTCACGGCCTTCGCGATGACCCGGGCGGCGGCATCGGCGGTCACGCCCGATGCGGTGCCCGAGGCCATCAGCGTGTTGATCGCCTGGACCAGGCTGCCGTAGCGCTCGTCCTGCTCCGGCGTCATCTGGGCGGCCAGTTGGTTCGCCGTCGCGATCCCGCGGGCGGCCATCTCCGTGCGGACGCCGCCGGGCTCTACCACGACCACCTGTACGCCCAGCGGTGCGACCTCCCGGCGAAGCGAGTCGCTGACCGCCTCCAGGGCGAACTTCGCGCCGGCGTACGCGCCGTAGGTGGGCATGGCGGCCTTGCCGCCGACCGAGCTGATGTTGATCACGCGACCCTTGCTGCGCAGCAGCGCGGGTAGGAGCGCCTGAGTGACGGCGATGTGACCGAACAGGTTGACTTCGAACACCCACCGCCACTGCGCCATCGGCAGGGCTTCGACCGGGGCGTTCACCTGGATGCCGGCGTTGTTGACGAGCGCGTGCAGCGCGCGCGGGTCGCCGGCGACCCGCGTCGCGAGCGCCTCCACCTGCTCGGACTTGGTGATGTCGAGGATGACCGGCTCGATCCCGGTCGATCGGATGGCGTCGGCGTCACGGTCGCGTCGCACGCCGGCCAGGACGTGGAATCCCCGTCGAGCCAGTTCGCGGGCGGCTGACGCGCCCATGCCCGTGGAGGCTCCGCTCATACGAAACACGCCGAATTCCGTGATTGCCCTCGTGGACGTCCTTGGCGATGCGGGCCAGGGCGTAGGCGTCGGCTTTGTTGTCGTTTTTGATGGTGACGCGCCGACGTCGTTCGATTTCAGCCATGACCGCTTTCTTGTCGGCGGTGCCCCCCATCGCGATGCAGTACGAAATCGAAGTAGAGGAATGTCTTTCTAGGATTCTCCCCTCCTCCACAGGAAAACGATGAAAATCTCTCCTGGTTCCCGGGTCGCCGGGAACCACCGGCCGCAGGAATTGTGACCCCGAGTTCGAGAGCCGGCTGTACGAACCCGGCTTGCCGGTACGTCGGCATCAGGACCGAGACCCGCGCGCGGTTCAGGGCCGGGGCGCGGGGCGGCGACGGCAGGTAGCCGCTGATACCGCAGCTCACAGTGGAGATGGCAGGTCGCACGAGATCGCCCTTGCCGCCGGACGGCAGTGGGCGGCTATAGTGAAGAACGCTCGTGTACGACAGTTCGAGGAGACCAGACGTGGCAGGTGACGACGACATCTCCGGGTGATACCGGAGGTTGATCGGCCCCGGCAGGCGCATGTGACCGCCGCCGATGTGGCCCTGGTCGTCGTTCCCTCAATCCCTGTCTCCTTTGCCGGGCGGCGTAAGCGCTGTCCGGATCACGTACGTACGAGGTCACTCGCATGTCCAATGCGTCTATCATCTGCTCCAACCTGTCCTTTTCCTGGCCTGACGACACGCCCGTCTTCAGCGACCTCTCCTTCACCGTGGGCGCGGGCCGTACCGGCCTGGTCGCCCCGAACGGCGCGGGCAAGAGCACGCTGCTCAAGCTGATCGCCGGCGAATACCGGCCCGGCGGCGGCGGCGTGTCCGTCAACGGCGTGCTCGGCTACCTGCCGCAGAGCCTGCCGCTGGTCGGCGACCTGACCGTGGCCGAGGTCCTGGGCATCGCGCCCGTGATCGCCGCGCTGGACGCCATCGAGTCGGGCGACGCGAGCGAGGAGCACTTACCACGATCGGCAACGACTGGGACATCGAGGAGCGCACCCGTGCCCAGCTCGACCGGCTCGACCTCGGCGACCTCGCGCTCGACCGCACGACGGGCACGCTGAGCGGCGGCCAGGTCATCTCGCTCGGCCTGGCCACGCAGCTCCTCATGCGGCCCGACGTGCTGCTGCTCGACGAGCCGACGAACAACCTCGACCTCGGCGCGCGCCGCAGGCTGCACACCGTGCTCAGCGACTGGAACGGCTGCCTGCTCGTGGTCAGCCACGACCGGGCCCTGCTCGACCGCATGGACCGCATCGCCGAGCTGGACCGGGGTGAGATGCGCTACTACGGGGGCGACTTCACGGCGTATGAGGAGGCCGTACGCACCGAGCAGGAGGCCGCCGAGCGGACCGTGCGCAGCGCCGAGCAGGAGCTCAAGCGCGAGAAGCGGGAGCTGCAGCAGGCCCGCGAGCGCGCCGAACGCCGGGCGAGCAACGCCGCCCGCAACCTCAAGAACGCCGGCCTGCCGCGCATCTTCGCCGGGAACATGAAGCGCGGCGCCCAGGAGTCGGCCGGGCGGGCGGGCCAGACGCATGCCGCCCGCGTCAGCGACGCCAAAACCCGGCTCGACGAGGCGGGACGCGCGGTGCGCGACGAGCAGAAGATCGTCCTGCACCTGCCCGGGACCAACGTGCCCGCCGGGCGCACGGTCTTCCACGGCGAACACCTGCGGGCCCGCGGCCTGTTCGCCGAACCCGGCCTCGACCTGACGGTCCGCGGGCCCGAGCGCATCGCGCTGACCGGCCCCAACGGCGCAGGCAAGTCCACCCTGCTGCGCCTGGTCAGCGGCGAGCTGGAGCCCGACGGCGGCACGATCAGGCGGGCCGACGGCCGGGTTGCCTACCTGTCGCAGCGGCTGGACCTGCTCGACGTCGAGCGCACCGTGGCCGAGAACCTGGCCGCCTTCGCGCCGGGCATGCTCGAAGCCGAGCGGATGAACCTGCTGGCCCGCTTCCTGTTCCGGGGCGCGCGGGCGCACCTGCCGATCGGCGTGCTGTCGGGCGGCGAGCGGCTGCGCGCCACGCTGGCCTGCGTGTTGTGCGCGGAGCCGGCACCCCAGCTCCTGCTGCTCGACGAGCCCACGAACAACCTCGACCTGGTCAGCGTGGGGCAGCTCGAAAGCGCGCTCAGCGCGTACGAGGGGGCGTTCGTGGTGGTCAGCCACGACGAGCGATTCCTGGCGGAGATCAAGGTGGAGCGCCGGCTGGAGTTGTCCGGCGGGCGGCTGCTGGAGACCGGGGGGCCCGCCGGTGAATGACGCGCTGCTGGCCCGCGATCTCGTACGGACGCTGGGCACGCGGCGCGTGCTCGACGGCGTCTCGTTCACCGCCGCGCCCGGCCACCGGATCGGGCTGATCGGCGAGAACGGCGCGGGCAAGACCACCCTGCTGCGGCTGCTGGCCGGGGTGGACGAGCCAGACTCCGGCACCGTCGCACGACCCGCCGACCTGGGCTTCCTGCACCAGGAGATACCGTTCGGCGGCGGGGTCACGATCGCGGACGTGGTCGGCGACGCGCTGCGCGAGGCGCGTACGGACCTGGCCGAGCTCGACCGGCTCACCCGCGCGCTGGCCGAGGCCCCGCACGACGCCGCGCTGCTCGACGCGTACGGGTGTCGGGCTGCTGACCCAGGACACCGTGTTCGAGCGGCCGGACCGGACGGTGCGGGAGACGTACGAGGTGGCGCTCGGTACGGAGCGCGCCGAGTCCGTGCCGTTGCGCTCGCTCGGCCTGATCAGCCCGCGTGACGTGGACCTGCGGGTGGGAGAGCTGTCGGTCGGCCAGCGCCGCCGGCTCGCCCTGGCGCTACTGGTGGCCGACCCACCCGAGCTGCTCCTGCTGGACGAGCCCACCAACCACCTCTCGCCCCGCCTCTCCGACGAGCTGGAGGTGGCCCTGGGCGCCGAGAGACCCGGCGCACTCGTGATCGCCAGCCACGACCGCTGGCTGCGCTCACGCTGGAAGGGCCGATACATCCGGCTGCCATGAGAGCTCAGTGGCACAACCCCCGCTCAGGGCCGGGTGGGCGGCCGGCCGTCCGATCGCGGGTTGACTGGACCCTCGGGTCCGGTTAGCCTGAACGGACCCCGCCCACGGAATCCGGCTGCGACACACGCACGGCCCCAAGCCGGCCCGGCAGCCTCTGGCCGGCGCCGCCGAGTCGTTCCGGCGGCTTGGTGCCACGACCCCAAGCTGAACATCAGCACGCGTGCCGCGCTACGCGACGCCTTGGGCAAAACATCCGACCACCACGAGGCCACCGTTACACCCGCACCCGGACACCAGGCCCTCCGGGCGGGCGCCGCCTGAACGGCCCGCTCAGCATCCCGGATGCTCTGCGCGAATACCGGAACCCGCGGGCAATCAGTACCAGCATCGCCCAGGCGCACCTCTACGGGAACAGTCGAATGACTCAATGTCAGGGACCGTCAACCTTGGCGGTCCGACGCGGACGAGTCCAGTTCGGCTGCTCGGCGGAGGTCCTTGGGGCGGCCTATGGCGCGGCGCATCTGGATCAGGTCTTTTCGGGAGACGTAGTGAACTTCCAGGCCGCCCGGGTCGACTGCGGTGATCGCGCGGTCGAGGAACTCTCGGACTTGAAGGATTCCCCAGGGGAGCGCCGGGGTGCAGCAGTCGCCGCTGGCTCCGGGTGAGGTGAACTGCACTTTGGGGCGGAGAAAGGAATCCGGGTGAATTGCTACGGATTTGCCCGTTTCGTCGGTAAGTCGGGCGTTGACGGAGGTGAAGGCGGCCGCCAGGGCTGGGGCGTGGGCCGGGGCGCCGTCCCAGAGCAGGTCTAGATCGCCGGTCAGTTCGGTGGATCCATGCATGATGCCGGCGACCTGCCCGATCACTACGACCCGAACGCCGTTGTGGTGGAAGGCTTCGAGCAGAGGGAACGGGTCGAACCCGAGGGCATCGTCCGTGTCGATCGTGCCGACGTCGTCGTCGGCGTCCTCGTGGCCCAGGCCGGTGGCCGCCCGGTTCAGGGCCAGTTCACGGGTGCGTCGTACGGCGGTGCGGAGTCGTTCCAGCGGTTCGTCGATCATCTGATTCATGCAACACCGACCGCACTCCTGGCGCACTCGAATTTCTCAGGGTCTGGCCGGGGCGGTCAGGTCGGGGGCATGACGCCCTTGCCGGCGAGGGCTTCGGCCAGGCGGTGGGATTCACCCACGACGTCAGGAGCCGTCCGAGGACAGGTCGAATTCCTCCGCCACGAGAGCGTACGAGCGCTCGCGCGCAAGGAAGTCGTGGATCATCGTGGTGAGCATCAACTCGTCCGCCTGGGTGCGCCGTTGCAGGTCTGTGAGGCCGGCGCGAATCGTGTCGGGGGCTCCGTGGATGACCGCGGTGAGCCACGTGTCGACGAAGCTCTGCTCGTCTGGCGTGTAGCGATATTGCGCCGCCGTGTCCGCGGCGGGCACGGCGGCTTCTGTGCTGGGAGCTTGCCACTTGGTGTAACTGGACCATAGAGTCCGGATGGCGTCGCAGTGTCGTCGTCCAGCGCGTCTCAAGCTGTCCCCTGCCGCCGAGCGCGTCGGCAACGCAGTCCGTCCGGGCCACAACGCAGAAAAGGGGGGAATTGCTGTGGAGACCAGTCCGCCGCCGGCAGATCCGGAAGGGCCGTTCCAGCGCGCCGACGCACGCCGCAATCACGAACGCGTCTTCGCGGCCGCGTTGGAGGTCTTTCGGGAGTTCGGCTTGCAGGGCACGGTGCCTCAGGTCGCCCAGCGCGCCGGAGTGGCAAGGCCACGGTCTACCGCAGCTATCCCGCCAAGGAAAACCTCGCGAAGGCGGTCGTCCAATACCGTCTGGCGGAACTTGAACGCAGGATCACCGGGTCGGCCACAACCGGCTCTGATCGCCGCCAGGTCTTCGACGCTTACGTCCGGAGCCTCTTCGAGAGCCTTGCCCACGACCGGCTACCGCCGGAGGTCCTGGCCGTGGCTCAATCGGCGGACGCAGCCGAGCTGCTGAAGCGGCTCACCCAACTGATGGAGGAGGCCAAGGCGGCCGGGCACGTCCGTTCCGACGCGACCGCGCTGGATCTGCGCGTGGTCTTGTGCGGTCTGGTGCTGCAGCTGTCGACCATCGCCGACCGAGATCCCGCTCTGTGGCGCCGCCTTCGCGGTCAGGGGCGCAGCGCCTGGAGTGTCAGTTCGCCGAACCGGCGCCACAGTGCGGGTTCCCTGTCGGCCACTCTGATCAGTTGCAGCATCATGCCGCAAAGCACCACGCGCAGATCCAGCACAGTGGCATCGGCGCGCACCAGACCCGTGGGTTTGGCCACCTCCATCAGGTTGGACAGCCGGTCGAGCAGGCCAGAGATGTTCCTGAACTGGCCGTCCGCGAGCGCCTCGGACAGCAGCCGGTCATCGGCGAGGCTCTCGAAGAGCCGGAGCACATATTGGCTGAACGCCACGTACGGATCCGTCTGGGCCAGCGCGGGTGCGGTGAAACGCTCCAGTTCGGCCAGCCGGTGGTCGACGACGGCTGCTACGAGATCTTCCTTGGTGGGATAGCTGCGGTAGACCGTGGCCTTGCCCACTCCGGCCCGTTCGGCGATCTGCGGCACGGTGCCCTGCAGACCGGCTTCCGCGAAGACGTCCAGCGCCGCCGCGAAGACCCGTTCGTGGTTGCGACGGGCGTCAGCCCTGCGAAACGGCTCGGCGGGTCTCGGACTCGTCTCCACTGGTTCCACGCCCCCAATTGTGCCTGTTGCCCGGCCATCCACCGTAACCACCGATCGTGCCCTGCACATGCTGGGCAGATCGACCGTCGAGGTGGTCCGGCCGCGGCCTTCCGGCTCGGGTACGAGCCGGTTTCAGCACCAGGGCCCGTGCATCAGCACCAGCACCAGCACATCCGTCATCGTCTTCATGCCCTTCTTCGCACAAGGCTTCTCCGTACGAAGCCATAGACTGGACCTCCACGTCCAATCTGGAAGGCTTGTCATGCGTCCGCTGACGCGCAAAGGAACTGCGACGCGGCAACGCGTCCTCGAAGGCGCTGCCATGCACATCCGCGAGCACGGTGTGGCCGACACGACGCTCGACGACATCATGGCCAGGACGTCGACGAGCAAGAGCCAGCTCTTCCACTACTTCCCCGGCGGTCGGGAGGAACTACTGCTGGCCGTGGCCCGCCTCGAAGCCGACCGCGTGCTGGAGGACCAGCAGCCCCAGCTCGGCGACCTCACCTCCTGGGACGCCTGGCAACAGTGGCGCGACCGGGTCGTCGAGCGCTACCGCAACCAGGGCCGCCAGTGCCCGCTCAATTCCGTCATGTCGCAGCTGCGCGGCAACACACCCGGCGCCCAGGCCGTGGTCACCGAGCTGATGAACCGCTGGCAGGCCGAGATCGCCGCCGGTGTCCGGCACATGCAGACCGCGGACGAGATTGACCCGGGCCTCGACCCCGACCAGGCGGCGGCCGCACTGCTCGCGTGCATCCAGGGCGGCGTGCTGATCCAGCTCTCCACCGGCCGCACGACGCACCTGGAGGCCGCCCTCGACATGGGCCTCGCCTACCTGCGGGCCGACCGTCTCCCAGCGAACTGACGATCCAAATTTGGACTTGACAGTCCATTTTTCACCGCGCAGGCTGTGGTCCGCACGGTACGGAACGGCCTTCGAACGGAGTAACACCCTCATGCCCGTGGACCACTACTACCTGCTCGGACGCTCGGGGTTGCGCGTCAGCCGGCTCGCGCTCGGCACGATGAACTTCGGCACCGGCGGCTTCCACGCCGCGTACGGCAAGACCGAGCAGGAGGCCCGCCCGATCTTCCGCCGCTACCTCGAAGCGGGCGGGAACTTCGTCGACACCGCCGACTTCTACACCGCCGGCGAGAGCGAGACCATCCTCGGCAACCTGATCGCGGAGGCCGGGGTGCGCGACCGGGTGGTGCTGACCACCAAGTTCACCAACAGCGTCGATCCCGCGGACCCGAACGCGGGAGGCAACGGGCGCAAGCACATGATCCGGGCGGTCGAGGCGTCACTGCGCCGTCTGCGCACCGACTACATCGACCTGTACCTGCTGCACACGTGGGACCGGATCACGCCCGTCGAGGAGGTCATGCGGACCTTCGACGACCTCACCAAGGCCGGGAAGATCCGCTACGCGGGCCTGTCGGACGTGCCGGCCTGGCCGACCGTACAGAATTGGGTGCCGGACAGCGCCGCCTGACGCCGCGCTCCCGGCCGTCGGGCCGCCGCGAACGCAAACCGGGTCGCGCTCCGCGAGGCCACCCGGCGCCACGGCATGGAGAACACCGTCGAGCAGATCGCGAAAAACCTATGGTGCGCTGCCTGGCGCACGGTGGCCCGTCGTTGGTCATCGACTCCTGCCAGCGGGTGCACGACCAGCCGGTCGACGGAGTCTGGTGCAGCGACCACTTCGGACTGACGGCTGACCTGACTCCGTCGCCGACGGTGGAGTTCGGCTGAGCCCGCCGGCTGGGCGCCGGCGGGCCCGCCGTTGACACCGTTAGCCGAGCGGTATGACCGGCTCCGTCGAACGGCCGGCGTAGAAGCAGCCCGTGGTGGGCAGGCTGCTCGCCGCCGGCGGCGTGGCGCCGTCGTAGACGGCCAGCAGGAAGTTCTGCGGGCACCGCCGGGTGCTGCCGGTGCGGATGCCGAAGTGCAGATGCGGACCGGTCGAGTTGCCGGTGTTGCCGGTCAGCCCGATCTGCTGCCCGACGCCGACCGACGCGCCGTTGGAGACGGACCACGACGAGAAGTGGCAGTACGTGTAGATGGCCCCGTCGGTTCCGGTCAGGTTGATGCCGCGCCCGCACGAGCTGTCGTCGATGACCGTCACCGTGCCGGCGCGCACAGCGTACGCCGGAGTGCCGGTGCCGACCGGTAGGTCGATCGCGGGATAGTCGTGGTGCGGGTCGTCGTACTCGCTGCGCGGCAGCGAGCTCCGCGGAAGGGGCAGCGAGAACGAGACCGCTCCGGTCGACGAGGTGATCCGGACCGCGTCGGCGACGACGTAGCCGGGCTGGCTGGTCCAGCGGCTGACGCCGACCACGTTGTAGTCGCCGGCGGCCAAGGTGAACGCGCCGAGACTGACCCAGCGGCCACCGTTCGCGCGCTGGTCGACGACCACACTGCGGGTGCCGCCGGTGGTCGCCACCATGAACGGGGTGGCGCTGTTGTAGCCGGCGTCCGCCGGATACCAGACCTCGACCAGGTGGGCCCCGGCCGCGGCGATCGACGCCTTGAACCAGGCGGCGTCGCTCGCGACGGTGTTCGGTGTCGCGAACCGGTAGTCCGCGCCGTACCGCTGCGCGGACCATGCCGACGTGCCCCAGTCGGCGCCGGCGATGAACCGTTCGGCGGTGGCGTTGTCGACCGTGGTGGTCGCGGCAGTCGCGGGGTCCGCGGGGCCGAGCAGAACCAGAGAGGCTGCCACGACGGTGGCTAACCAACGAGTGATGATCTTCACGGGCTGTGCCCTCCGGGGGGTTGAGGGGAAGCGCAGATGAAGATATTTAACCAATATACGAACGTCAATGAAAGATATCTACATATATCAGTTTCTTAGGGGGTCGAGGAGGATCTGGGCAGGATTGAACGGTAAGCCAGGGGCCCGGTGCACCACCCCGGCGGCGTGCATCGCGGTGAGCGCCTCCCCCAATCCGGCCGCCACGCCGTACAGTTCGTCGCCGGAGAGCGGGCCGTCGTCCTGCGCCCGGCGCTCCAGCGTCGGGCCGGGCACGTATTCGGTCGCCACCCAGGGGGTGCCGCTGCCGATGTCGGAGCCGAGCACCTTCGCCGTACACAGGCCGCCCACCCGCCGCAGCACGCCGACCTCCCTGGCGAACCTCGCCACGAACTCGTCGTCCCCGGTGTGGGCGGGATGGATCAGCTTGACGGCGGCACGTGTCCCGGAGGCGTCGACGCCGGCGTAGACGACACCCATGCCGCCCATGCCCAGGCGTCCCACGATGCGGTACGGGCCGACCGTCTCCGGCAGGTCCGAGGAATGCGCTCGGGCGTCCATTGAGCAGGCGTCCCTTCTCCCGCATGCGTTCCGCCGCGTTCTCGTGATCTCTACGAGAGATTAAAGGGGCCCAGGCACTCGCGGTAGATCAGCCGGGCGGCACGATTCCGTACTTGGAGACGGGGACGGCCGGTTGGGCGGCGCTGGTGAGTCCGATCGACGCGGTGGTGAAGGCGCCCTGACCCGCGCCGAACCCGCTCAGGGCTTGCGCGCCACCGCGCCGTACGCGTCGATCGGCTCGTCCGTGTCGGTGCCGGGGCGCCAGCGCGCGATCGGCACCACCCCCGGCTCGACCAGCTCCAGGCCGGCGAACTGCTCGGTGAACTGCTCAAGGCTGCGCAGGTAGTAAGGCACGGCCCCGCTCTCCGCGAGCTTGGCGCTGCCCTCATTGACGGCGTTGCCGGTGTCGGTGCTGTCCCAGAGCACCAGGTAGCTGCCGGAGGGGACGGCGTCCATCACCCTGCGCACGATGGAGAGCAACTCGTCGAAGTCCTCCACGTAGCCGAGCACGCCCATGAACATCACGCCGATCGGCTTGGTGAAGTCGAGCACGTTGCGGGCGTCGGAGATGATCTGCTCGGGCTCGTGGTAGTCGGCGTCGACGTAGGTGGTCACGCCCTCGGGGGTGGTGTTCCTCAGCAGGGCGCGGGCGTGCACGAGGACCAGCGGGTCGTTGTCGACGTAGACGATGCGCGCGTCCGGTCTGATCCCCTGGGCGATCTCGTGGGTGTTCTGCATCGTGGGCAGGCCCGTGCCGATGTCGAGGAACTGGTGGACGCCCGCCTCAGCGGTGAGGTGGCGCACGGCGCGGATGAGGAAACGCCGCGACTGCTTGGCCATCGTGACGATATCGGGATAGACCTTGGCGACGGCGTCGCCCGCGGCGCGGTCGGCATCGAAGTTGTCCTTGCCGCCCATCCAGTAGTTCCAGATGCGCGCCGCGTGCGGCACGCCGGCATTGATCTTCGCGGCGAGGCCTGAGCGGTGCTCATCGGGCATTTACGGGCTCCCAACGCGAACAGGGGTCATTGGGGAAGATCGTATAGGATTCCGCAATGGACGCCGACCCCCCAGGCTCGCTTTCTGGGTGTCCCGCTCGAAAATTGTGTCACGTGTTCTGAGCTGCGGTTAAGCGGCGTGGTGGTGCTCGCTGATCAAGCCGGCGCCTACCGGTTTTCGGCGGATAGATTGCAGGTCGTTGAGGTCGGTCACGTCGCGGAGGGTGTGTCGCGATGTCCGGGGGCCGTTGCTGCCGCGACTGGTGAGGCCGGTGCCCGTTGCCATGGATCAGGTTGTAGGGCGTCAAACATGGTCGCGCCGCCAGGCCTTCGTGACCTGCGCGACCAGGCGACGGAAGTTCCGCGCCGACCCGCCATACTCGGCGGCGGCCTGGGCCAACGGCAGCAGCCGCTTGGCTGAGACCTTCCCGTGCGTCGCGCCTGGCGCCGGTCAGGGGTGGAGCGAGCTCGGGGTCGCGCCGGCGGAACGTGATGAGTTTCCGATCGTGCGTGCGGTGGGACAGACCTCGCATGGGCGACATGTGGGACGTGGCGATCGTGGGAGCGGGACCGGCGGGCTCGGCGGCGGCGCTGCGGGCCGCGCAACTACGCCCGGAACTGCGCGTGCTCCTGCTGGACAGGGCCGACTTCCCCCGTGACAAGCCGTGCGGCGACGGCATCGCCGCCCACGGGCGCGACGAGCTGGCCCTGCTGGGGCTGCCCGCGCTCATCGACGACTACCGGCCCACTCCCCGCCTGACCGTGGTCTCGCCGGGCGGGGTGCGGGTCTCCGCCGAGGCCGCGCGGCCCAATCACGTGGTGCCGCGCCGGGTGTTCGACGCTCGCCTGGTGGCCGCCGCGCGGGCCAGGGGCGTCGAGGTACGCCGCCACCGCGTCAAGAATCTCGTCTTCGACGGGTCCGGGGTGGTCATCGACGGGCGGCTGCGGGCCCGTACGGTGGTGGCCGCCGACGGGGCCGGCTCGGTCGTGCGCCGCCTGATCGGCCTGGGCGCCGCCGCCGAGAAGCACACCGCCATCGCCGTGCGCGGCTATGCCGACGTGCCCGAGCAGGACGATGTCCAGCTCATCGCCATGCAAAAGGCGGGCTGGCCGGCCTATGCGTGGTCGTTCCCCATCGGCGACGGCACCGCGAACGTCGGCTTCGGCATGCTGCTGCCCCGGCTGCGCGCGGCGGGCGCGCCCGGACGTCAGGTGCTGCACGGCAGGCTCGCCGAGCTGCTGCCCGACCGGCCCGCCCGCGATCTGCGCGCCCACCACCTGCCGCTCTCGACCGGGCGGCCGACGCCCGGCGCTGGACGGGTCCTGCTCGCCGGTGACGCCGCAGGGCTGATCAACCCGCTCACCGGCGAGGGTATCTACTACGCGCTGCTGTCCGGGCGGCTGGCGGCCGAGGCGGCGGTGGAGTCGCCGGGCGATCCGCTGGCGCTGTACCGGGGCAAGCTGCGCGGGGCGCTCGGACGGCACCTGCGCACCACCGACGTGCTGGCCCGGCTGGCCCAGTCCCCCGGTTTCATCGACGCGGCGATCGAGACCGCCGCGCGCCGCAAGAACGTGTTCGACCTGCTGGTGGAGGTGGGGCTCGGGGCCGGGACGGTGCCCGCGCCGCTCGCGCTGGCCGTGGGGATGCGGTGGCTGCGCGGATCCCTGCGCGCCGGGCGGTGAGCGGGCGTGGAGCCATGCAGGTCACGCGGTGAGCGACGCGCCGCCGGCGACCAGGAGGATCACGTCCACGGCCGCCACGGCGACGGCGGTGACGAACGGCACCCGTGAGGACCTGGCGGCCAGTAGCAGCCCTGTGGCCGCGAGGGCCGAGGCGGCGGCTACGGCCAGCCAGCCCGCCACCCCGGGGGCGGCGCCTCCGGGGCCGAAGACGAGCAGGCAGGTGGCGGCCAGCAGCGGCACGGGGACCAGAAGCCGTACGCGGGCGGTGCCCATGTGCTGCGGCCAGCCGCGTACGCCGGTGTACAGGTCGCCCGCGATGTCCGGCAGCACGTTGGCCAGATGCGCGCCCACACCGAGCAGCGCCGCGGCCAGGATGGCCCACCACGCGGGCCACGGCTCACCGGGCAGGCCCAGTGTCACAAAGGCCGGCAGCACGCCGAACCCCACGGCGTAGGGCACCCACGACAGAAGTGTCGCCTTCAGCCCGAAGTCGTACCCCCAGGCCGCCAGCACCCCCGCGAGGTGCAGCGCGCCCGCCCGCCAGCCGGAGGCCAGCGACAGCGGCACGCAGCAGGCCAGCGCCACAAGAGCGGCGATCCAGACGGCACGCGCGCTCACCGTGCCGCCCGCGACGGGCTTGCCCGCGCGCCCGGTCGCCGCGTCCCGCTCGGCGTCGATCGCGTCGTTGCACCAGCCGATCGAGAGCTGCCCCGTCAGCACGGCCGCGCCCGCCAGCACGCACCCGACCGCGTCGCGCCCCGTGGCCACGGCCAGCGCGGTGACCAGAGCGGTCACGGCCGCGGTCGGGCCGGGATGGCACGCGCGCGCCAGTCCGACGGCCAGCCGCCCCGGGCCATCGCGCACGACGGCGGCGGCCACGGGGTCGGGGTCAGTCACAAGATGATCGTAGACCCGGCGATCGCCGCCGAGTTTTCCTACGCCCCATTCGTGGCTTAAATGACCATTTGAACGGGAAACGTGCGGGAGTGAGAGCTGTCGGCTGCCGAGGGAGAACTGCATGACCCGTATCGCCGCAGTGCGTTGTGCTTTTCCTCCCCACCGATACCCACAGTCCGAGCTCACCGACATGGCCGCCCGCGTGTGCCTGCCGGAGAACGCCGACCGGCGCCTCCTCGATCGCCTGCACCGCAGCGCCCGGGTGGACTACCGCAACCTCGCCCTGCCCATCGAGCAGTACGAGAAGCTCAACGGCTTCGGCGCCGCCAACGACGCCTTCGTCTCGGTCGCCGTGGACCTGGGGCTCGAGAGTGCGAAGGCCGCCCTGGACGCGGCCGAACTGGAGCCGACCGACGTGGACATGATCATGTTCACGTCGGTGACCGGCATCGCCGCGCCCTCCGTTGACGCCCGGCTGGCGGCGGCGCTCGGCCTGCGGCCCGACGTCAAGCGGGTGCCCATCTTCGGCCTGGGCTGCGTGGCCGGAGCGGCGGGCATCGCCAGGATCCACGACTATCTGCGCGGCTGGCCGGACCACGTGGCCGTGCTGCTGTCGGTGGAGTTGTGCTCGCTCACCGTGCAGCGGGGCGACTCCTCGCCCGCGAACCTCGTCGCCAGCGCGTTGTTCGGCGACGGCGCGGCCGCCGTGGTGGCCTGCGGCGGCGGACGCGGGGCGGGCGGTCCCACCGTGGTGGCCACGCGCAGCCACCTGTATCCGGGCTCCGAGCACGTCATGGGGTGGCAGGTGGGCGACACCGGGTTCCGGGTGATGCTGGACGCGAGCGTCCCGGCGGTCGTGCGGCGATACCTGGCCGACGACGTGCACGGCTTGCTGGCCGAGCACGGCGTGACGGCCGGGGAGGTGACGGCGTGGGTATGCCATCCCGGCGGGCCGAAGGTACTCGAAGCCGTGTCGGACGTGCTCGACCTGCCCGCGGACGCGCTCGACGTGACATGGCGCTCGCTGGCGGCCAACGGCAACCTGTCCTCGTCCTCGGTCCTGCAGGTGCTCGGTGACACCCTCGCCACCCGGCAGCCCGAGCCGGGAACCTGGGGACTGATCATCGCCATGGGGCCGGGCTTCTGCTCGGAACTCGTCCTGATCCGCTGGTGACCGCGCCCATGACCCGACTGCTGGTGACCGCCTTATGACCTGGTATCTGATACTCGTCGTGCTGGTCGGCCTGGAACGTGTGGCCGAGCTGGTCGTCGCCCGGCGCAACGCCGCGTGGAGCATGACGCGCGGCGGTGTCGTAGCCGGTCAGGGGCACTATCCGTGGATGGTGGCCCTGCACACCGGGTTGCTCGTCTGCGCGCCGCTGGAGGTCGCGCTGGCGGAGCGGCCCTTCCTTCCCGCGCTCGGCTGGCCGATGCTCGCCCTCGTCGTGGCGGCCCAGGGGTTGCGGTGGTGGTGCATCATCTCGCTCGGGCCGCGCTGGAACACGCAGGTGATCGTGGTGCCCGGCCTGCCGCTGGTGACGCGCGGCCCCTACCGGTTCCGGTGGCTGCGGCATCCCAATTACGTGGCGGTGGCGATGGAGGGGCTCGCGCTGCCGCTGGTGCACACGGCCTGGATGACCGCGCTGCCGTTCACGGTGCTCAACGCCGCGCTGATGGTGGTGCGGATCCGATGTGAGAACGCGGCTCTCGCCCTCGCCTCGGGGCGGTGACGTCGTGATCGACGTGCTCGTCGCAGGCGGCGGCCCGGCGGGGCTGGCGACGGCCGTTCATGCGGCGCTGGCGGGGATGGAGGCGGTCGTCGTCGAGCCGCGTGCCTGTCCCGTGGACAAGGCGTGCGGCGAGGGCGTCATGCCGGGCGGGGTGGCGGCGCTGGAGGCAATAGGGGTGGAGGTCGAGGGGCGCGAGTTCCGCGGCATCCGCTACCTCGACGGGCGGCGGGAGGTGCGGGCCGCCTTCTCCGCCGCTCCCGGGCTGGGCTTACGCCGTACGCATCTGCATGCCGCGCTCACGCGGCGGGCCGCCGAACTGGGCGTCAAGACGGTCACCGGCAAGATAACCCGCGTCGAGCAGGACCGAGACGGCGTGGAGGCCGCCGGGCTGCGGGCACGCTGGCTGGTGGCCGCCGACGGGCTGCACTCGCCGCTGCGCCGCTCCCTCGGCCTCGACCTGCCCGCGCGCGAACCCCGCAGGTACGGCCAGCGCAGGCACTACAGGATCGAGCCGTGGACCGACTTCGTCGAGGTCCACTGGTCGGGCGCCGGCGAAGCGTACGTCACGCCCGTCGCCCGGGACCTGATCGGCGTCGCGATACTCAGCTCGGTGCGGCGCGGCTACGACGAGCACCTGCGCGGCTTCCCCGACCTGAGCCGCCGCCTGTGCGGCCCGGCCGTCACCCCGGTGCGCGGCGCGGGCCCGCTGCGCCAGGCCGTGCGCGCCCGCCGCGCGGGACGCGTCCTGCTGGTCGGGGACGCCGCCGGCTACGTGGACGCGCTCACCGGCGAGGGCGTCTCGCTGGCCGTGCGCTCGGCCGAACTGCTGGTCAGGTGCCTGGCCGAGGACCGGCCCGAGGACTACGACGGCGCGTGGCTGCGGCTGTCTCGCACCCATCGGCTGCTGACGGGCGCGCTGGTGCAGGCCGCGCGCCGCCCCGGCACGGCCCGGCTGGTGGTGCCCGCCGCCCGCCGCCTGCCCGCCCTGTTCACGGGCATCGTCAGGATCCTCGCCTGACATTTCCCGTTCGTCGAGGCCGTCCTCGAGCACTTCGTGCCCGGATTCCGGCACACCGACTTCGTCGAGGTCATCATGAACTCACTGTCACAGCCTGCACTGGTCGACCTGCCGTCACGGTGGCCGGCCCGAAGGGTCGTCGGCGGCGAGGCCGCGCCACCGCCCGTGGCAGCAGGTCACTCATGACCGGGGCGGGGCGGTGGCGAAGTGCTCGCGGATCGTGGTCAGGACCGCGGGGGCCTGCTCGGTCAGGTAGAAGTGGCCGCCGGGGAAGATCTTGACGTCGAACGGTTCCTGGGAGTGTCGCGCCCAGTCGCGCGCCTCGTCGACGGTGGTGTGCGTGTCGCGGTCGCCGGGAGGCCGGCGACCTGTACGACCCCGCAGTCCGGGCCAACCGGCGAGCCGATCTCGATGGACTTGGCCGCCGTGCGCCCGATGCGACCCGATCCGCGGCTGTCGGATCATGCCTCGGGCAGCCCCATCCGTACCGCGCAGGAAGAGTTCAACCACACCTACTGCACCCTGCCTCCCCGCTGCGCGACGAGCGCGACCGTCTCCAGCGGAGTAGGCGCGGCTACCATGTTTGGTCGCCGGCACGAACCAGCATCTCGTTGACGGCGACCCGCCGCTCTCGCGTGACGATGTAGCTGATCGCGTCCGCGATGTCCTCCGGCCGCAGCGCCTCGATTCCGTCGAGCTGCCGGCGGGCCGCGTCCCGGGTGGTGTCGCTGACGTGGTTCACCAGCTCGGTGTCCACGGAGCCGGGCTCCACCACGCTGACCCGGACGCGTTCGCTGAGCAGTTCCTGGCGAAGCGATTCGGTGAACGCGTTCAGGCCGAACTTGGTCAGGCCGTAGACGCTGCTCCCAGGCCGGGCGACTCGCCCGGCCGTCGAGCTGACGTTCACCAGATCCGCCACCTGCCGCGGGGATGTCGACGCCGCGTAGATCAGGTGCGGGATGGCGGCGTGCGTGACGTGCAACAGCGCCGCCACGTTGAGCGAGATCATCCGATCCCACTCCTCGATGGTGGTGTGCAGCGCCGAGTTGAGCAGCATGATCCCGGCGTTGTTGACCAGGATGTCCAGGCGCCCGAACCGGTCCAGCGTGTCCTGGACCATATCGTCGGCGCGTTCGGGCTCGGTGATGTCGGCCTCTATCGCGACCGCCGCTCCTCCTAGCTTCGCGATGTCGTTCGCGACCTGGTCCAGGCGGTTGCGGCGACGGGCGGCCAGGGCGACCGCCGCGCCCTCGCGGGCGAGGCGACGCGCGGTCGCGGCGCCGATTCCGCTGCTGGCGCCGGTGACGAGCGCGACGGCTCCGTCCAGCGGCCGATCGTACATGTCTGCCTCATTCCCTCGGGTCGAGGACGACGCGGAAGCGGGCGTCGCCGCGGATCATTCGCTGATATGCCGCAGCACCCAGCCGCGCTGGGCCGGCGGCTCGAGAAATGCCGACACGACGAGACTCGCGCAGTTGGCCGCCGGGTCGCACCAGGGAGTCTCACTGGTCAACCGGGGCCAGGGTCAGGCCACGGGTGCGAGCGGCCGCCCGTCGGCCACGTGCCGGTCAGCTGAGGCAGCTCATTCCCTGAACTTCACTGCGTCATGGACTCGTACTCGCCGCGGGACAACGCGTCGCCGAGTTGCCTTCGGGAGCTGATCTTGAGCTTGGCGAAGATCTTGCGGAGGTGCCACTCGACGGTACGCGGGCTCACGAAGAGACGAGCCGCGACCTCCGGGTTGGACAGGCCATCCCGCACAAGCAGGGCGATCTGTTGCTCCTGCGGCGTCAATTCCTCACTCGTCGAGCCCGCGTTCTTGCGCTTGCGGACCGTCTCGCCTGTGGCGAGAAGCTCGCGGCAGGCCCGCTCGGCGAACGCCTCCATCCCGATCGACACGAACATTTCGTACGCCGTCCGCAGGTGGGCCCGCGCCTCGACCCGCTGACGGTCCCGCCGCAACCACTCGCCGTACAGCAGGTGGGCGCGCGCCAGTTCGGGGCGCAGCAGCGTCCGGCCCAACCGCTCGATCGCCTCGCGGTAGAAGTCGTCCGCGGCGGCGGCGTCGTCGCTCAGCAGCGCCCGGCAGCGAGCCAGGACCCCCTGGGCCCAGTCGGTGTCGCACGGTTCTGCTGAGTCCGCCAGATCTTCGAGCGCCCCGTGGGCGGCCGTGTCGTCTCCGACGCGCGCCGCCGCCTCGACGAGCTCGGGCAGCGCCCACTGGGAGACAAGCAGGTTGGCGCTCTGGGTGGTGGCCTGGGCCGCCGGCAGCGCTTGCTCATAGCGGGCGAGGCCGTTGTAGAGGACCGCGGCCGCCCAGTGCGCGGACGCGACACCATTCAACTGACCGCCGGCACCGGCCTCCTCGATCGTAGCGGCGATCAGCGCCGAGGCCTCGGCGTCCTTACCCTGCAGTGCTGTCAGCAGGAGCTTGGTGTGCTGCGTCATGGGCACGCCCGTCGCAGCGGCGACGGCTTCGGACTGGGCGACGATCGCGGCCGCGGCGGCGAAATCACCGCTCAACACGATCGGTAGCCCCAACGCGTGGAGATAGATGGGAAGCTCGGACAGGGCAGCGGCCGCACGCACTTCGTCGATCACCCTGACGGGCCACTCGGCCATGATCCGGTCCTCCCAGAGGAGCGCGGTCAAGCCACCGGCCGCCCAGCCCCATTTCAGAAGGTCCTGCAGGGGAGCGCCGGTGAGCGCGATCAGCGCCCTTCGCAACGTGGGAAGCGCGGCACTCCGGCCGTCGGTGATGAGCAGTGCGTAGGCCTCGAGCACGAGATCGAGGGCACGCGGACTACCTTCGGGAGAGGGAAGCTCCCTCATCGCCCGCGAGATCGCCATGAGGCTGTCCCTGTTTGCGGCCCCGTAAGATGCGCTCGCCCAGGC
This sequence comes from Nonomuraea cypriaca, assembly GCF_015645445.1. GTDB lineage: Bacteria > Actinomycetota > Actinomycetes > Streptosporangiales > Streptosporangiaceae > Nonomuraea > Nonomuraea cypriaca. The sequence continues at coordinate 36,618 of NZ_JADOGI010000011.1, forward strand.
GACGAGATAGGTCTCCCGCGCCAGATCCATGTCGAAGGGCTCCAGCCGCTGTGCTGCCGTCAGCAACATCGGCGGCGCCTCGTTGTTGTAGCCGGCCGCGAACGTGATGTGACTGCGCACCAGGTGGGCTCGCACGCGTTGGAACTCACCCTGGGCGTCCCGGTCGGCGATGTCGACGAGCTTCCGCGCGGCGTCGAGGTCGCCCGCCCGCAGGCTGGCGTCGGCGGCCGACAGGGCACGTTCGGCGCGGTGCGAGGTGTCGATGGTCAGTGCCACGGATCGCTGCAGGAATGCCGCCGCGGCGGCCAGCCCACCGCGCGCCTGCGCCCGGCCGGCGGACCGTTCGAGTTCGGCGGCGACGGCCTCGTCCGGTCCGGGTGCGGCGGACGCCAGGTGCCAGGCACGGCGATCCGGATCGGTCCTCGCGTCGGTGGCCTCCGCCAGCGCCAGATGCACCGCGCGGCGATCCTTCTCCCTCGCCGACCCGTACACGGCCGACCGCACGAGTGGGTGGCGGAAAGTGACGCGTGCTTCGATCGTCAGCAGTCCGTCTGTACCGCCTGCGAGGGCCGTCTCCGGGATGGCCCCGAGCCGTTCGGCGGCACGCCGCACCAAGTCCGGATTGCCGACCGGTTCGGCGGCGGCGATCAGCAGGAGCAGCCGGGTCTGCTCGGGCAGGTCTTCGATCCGGTCAAGGAAGCTCTGCTCGATCCGGCCCGGCAACGTATCGGCGTTCAGCAGGCCGAACCCGCCGGCCATCTGGGTCATGGTCAGGCCGCGGGGTAATTCGAGCAGGGCGAGCGGGTTGCCCTTGGTCTCCGCGATGATCCGATCGCGGATGTGTTGATCGAGCCGGGCGTGCGTCACCGAGTCCAGCAGTGCGTGGGCGTCGGCATCACTCAGCCCGGTGACCTCCAGCTCCGGCAGTCCGAGCAAGTCCTGAGCCCGCTGGCGAGAGCCGAAGACCAGGGCGACAGACTCCGCCAGCAGCCGCCGGGCGACGAAGCCGAGGACCTGCGCCGAGGACCGGTCCATCCACTGCGCGTCGTCGACCACACACAGCAGCGGACGCCCCTCCGAGGCGTCCGACAGCAGACTCAACACCGCCAGCCCGACCAGGAACCGCTCCGGCGGGGCTCCCGCTCGCATCCCGAACACCGTCTCGAGCGCATCGCGCTGCGGCACGGGAAGGTTCTCCAGCCGACCCAGCAGCGGCGCGCACAACTGATGCAATGTGGCGAAAGCCAACTCCATCTCGGACTCGACACCGGCCGCACGCAGCACCCGCATGCCGGTTGCCGAGTTCTCCGCGTACTCCAGCAGCGCCGACTTTCCGACCCCCGGCGCGCCGTGCACCACCAGCACGCGGCTCTCCCCCATGCGGACGGCCTCGATCACCTCATCGAGGACAGCACACTCCGACCCCCGCCCGAGCAGCCCAACGTTCTCACCGTGCCCAGCCCCGCGCGTACGTTGGTCCACGGTCCCCCGCCTTTTGTCCCAATTGCACGACTCTGAATACACCAAAGACCCACCCCAGGCCAAGTTTCCGGACTTGCGATGACGGCAACGGAGCTGCCATGACGTGCACATTGACCTGAGGATCGGCTGACGCCTCGGCGGCTGTATCGCGACCATGGTCGCGCCCTACCTCCAGGCGCAGCCCTGGCCCGATACGATCCCGCAGGCAGCTTGTGGCGCGTTCGTCGTCTGGCGAGGGGTCGCGGGTGATGAGCCCGGCCTTCTCCAGGAGGCCTGCCTGGTAGGTGAGGCCGCTGTTGTGCCGCCGCCACCTACGGACGCTTCACGCGCTGATCAACGCGGCGCCTGCAGACCTGCGATCATCACGTGGATCAACAGGTCGTAGCTGTCGTCCAGGTTCTCGGGGAAGCCGAAGGCGCCCTGAGCTTCCAGGACCGCGAAGCCGTGGACGGCCGCACGCAAGCATCGGGCCGCGTGGATCGCGGCGGAGTCCTCCATTCCGTAGGCGCGCAGGGCGGCGGTGATGATGTCGATCAGCCGCGCCCCGGCCTCGGTCGTCTGCGGCTCAGGGCTCTGGATCAAAGCCGAGTAGCGGTGGGGATGTCGCTGCACATAGCGCCGCCACGCCTTCATGAATGCGCGAATGGCCTCGTCGGCAGAGCGGCCGAGCACGGCATGCCCAGCCTGGTCCGCGATGTCGTTCATGATGCGGGCCGATACGAGCGCACGCAGCCCGGCGAGATTGCGCACGTGCTTGTACAGGGACGGGGTGGTGACGCCCGCCCGGCCGGACACCGCCGACAGGGTCAGGGCTTCGGGGCCGTCCTCGTCCAGGACCTGCAGCGCGATGTCGACCACCGCGTTCGTGGACAGTGCCGCCCTAGCCACGCGCGCCACACCTGATGAAGTCCAGGACGGCCGTGGTTACTTCGGCGGGAAACTGAACATGCGCGTAGTGCCCCGCCCCCTCGATCAGTTCGAGCCGGCCGAGTCCGGCAGGCAAACCCGCCACGATGCCCTCGCCTTCCACTCGGGGATCGGGCCAGTCGGGATCGAGCGTGCCCATGAGGATGAGAGCCGGGCATCGGACATCGGCGAGCCGGGCGCCGGCATCAGTCGGGGCGGCCCTGCCCAGCTTGCTGACAACGGCCATCCTGCCCGGCCGACGCAAGTCCGCTTCAAGAGCGGCAACGTAGTCGCAGAAACCGGCGGGTTTAGCACCCGGGAAGGCGTAGTCGAGGTATCGCTTCCACAACCGGAGGCTGCGCAGCAGGTTGGCGCCCATGAGCAGGGCCATGCCCTTGCGGTAGCGGGCGTGGGTGACGATCGCGCCCAAGTTGATCTGCTGGGCGCGGGTGAACGGGCTGATCTCGACAATCGCACTGACCAGGTCCGGCTCCTGGGCCGCGGCGATGGTGGCGGCGCCCCCGCTGAAGGAGTGGCCCACGATGACGGCGGGGCCGCCCAGACGCCTGATCAAGGCGAGGATGTCGCCAGCCGAATCGGTACGGGTGTACGACGCCCAGCCTGCGCTGGACTTTCCGTGGCCACGCACGTCCATCCTCGCGACACGGAAGCCGGCCGCCGAGAGCCGGACCGCCACCTCGCGGTAGGCCGTCCTGTTCTCACCCATGCCGTGCGCAAGAACGATCAGTGGACCCTCGCCGGTCACGTCGTACGCGAGCTGCCCGCCCTCGACCTCCAGGACTTCAGTCGCGTTCACGTCTCTGTTAATAACCATAACCAAAAGGCTAATATATTTAGCCAACTTGTGCAAGGCTATCCCGACAGGCAGAAAGCGGAACTCTGGGCGGAACCGCCGCCGCGCGCCGACGGCTTGGGCGATTTGTCATCGCACCCACCCTGTGTAGTGGTCGCCACGCGGAAGGCGCAGTACTGCGGCGGGACGGATCCTCCGGCAGCCCGCGCAGGGCCTGGCGGACGAACTCCTCGTCCATGACCGCCTCGCCGACCGGCTCGACGGCGAGGAGCTTGGTGAGCAGTACCGGCTGCCCGCATTCACGACAACGCCGACGGCCCCCGGACTGAGTACGTTCGCCGGCACGCTGAGGCTTCTGCACGCCAGCTTCGCCCCGGTGCCCGACGTAGGCCCCCCACGTCTCAGTGCGAGCATTCCCCGCTATCTTGGGGTGGAATGCCGGACTGAGGAGGGACGTGTATGCCGCTGTCCTCGCAACCGCTGCGGAAGCTGGGCTTCTTGACCATCGGGCTGTTCGACGAGGCCGACCCGCGCCGGGGCCACGAGTCGACGCTCGAGATCATCGAGCTGGGCGAGCGACTGGGCTTCGACAGCGCGTGGGTTCGGCACCGCCATCTGCAGTACGGCATCTCTTCCCCGATCGCCGTCCTGGCGGCGGCGTCCCAGCGCACCAGCCGCATCGAACTGGGCACGGCGGTCATCCCCGTGGGCTGGGAGAATCCGCTGCGGCTCGCTGAAGACCTGGCCACGGTGGACGTCTTGTCCGGGGGCCGCCTCAACCCGGGCGTCAGCGTCGGCCCGCCACTCCACTACGACCGGGTCAAGGACGCGCTCTATCCCGGCACCGGCGACGATGAGGACTTCAGCCACGAACGCGTGCGACGGCTGCTGGGCTTCGTCCGCGGCGAGCCGGCCACCGACTTCAGCGGCGTCGAGGGCTTCGAGGTCTTCTCCGACCGGGTCCAGCCGCACTCCCCCGGCCTCGGCAGTCGCATGTGGTACGGCGGCGCGAGCCTGCGCTCGGCCTGCTGGGCGGGTGAGCAGGGCATGAACTTCCTGACCAGCAGTGTCGTGAAGGCTGAGGAGTCGGAGGACTTCGCCGAGATCCAGCTCTCCCACGTACGGGAGTTCCGCACGCACCACCCTGACGGCGACCGCGCCCGCGTCTCCCAGGGCCTGGTGGTCATCCCGACCGACACGGCCTCATCCGAGCAGCGAGCCAAGTACAAGGAGTACGCCGACAAGCGCACGCCCCGGACCACCGCACCGCAGGGACCGGCACGGATGATGTTCGCGCCCGACCTCGTCGGCAGCTCCGCCGAGATCGCCGAACGGCTCTACGCCCACGCCGCCTTCCGCGAGATCGATGAGGTCGCGTTCGCGCTGCCGTTCACGTTCGATCACGAAGACTACGTGCAGATCCTCACCGACATCGCCACCAGGCTCGGCCCCGAGCTCGGCTGGCGGTCCCGGCACTGACGGCTACCGGGCTCTGGGGTCGTATTCGGCGCGCACGCGAGCAGGCATCGACCGGCCGATCAACGCTTGTCCTCCGCAGCCGATGAGCAGCAGCCGTCCGCGCACCCATCGGCTGCGGCGCCGCCGGATGAGGGCATCGCGGTGGCGGGGACGGCGCAGCAGGCATCACCGCGCCAGGCCTCGCGGCCTTCCTTGACCGCGACGGCGGCGATGACCAGGGCGGCGATCGGGTCGGCCCAGGACCAGCCGAACAGACTGTTCAAGGCCAGCCCGACCAGCAGCACCGCGGACAGGTAGGTGCACAGCAGGGTCTGCTTGGAGTCGGCCACGGCGGAGGTCGAGCCGAGTTCGCGGCCGGCGCGGCGCTGGGCGTACGACAGGAATGGCATGACGACCAGCGAGAGCGCGGCCAGGATCAGACCGGGGGTGGAGTGTTCGGCCTCACCGGCGCCGAGCAGGGCGCGGACGGCGTCGAAGGTGACGTAGGCCGCCAGAGCGTAGAAGGAGATCGCGATGACACGCAACGCGGCCCGTTCGCGGCGTTCGTGGTCGGAGGCGGAGAACTGCCAGGCCACCGCGGTGGCGGAGGCGACCTCGACGACGGAGTCAAGGCCGAAGCCGATCAGCGCGGCGGAGGAGGCGATGGTGCCGGCGGTGATGGCCACCGCGGCTTCGATGACGTTGTAGGTGATGGTCGCGGCGACCAGCAGCCGGATGCGGCGTTGCAGTAAGGTCCGCCGGGCCGGGGCGGGCAGGTTCAGCGCGGTCATGACACCGCCTGCCCCCGGATGACGTCAGGGCCGCCGTCGGCCTCGGCTTCCACGTCGCTCGCGCGGCGCGGGTTCTGGACGGGGCACAGGGTGACCGCGTGTCCGGTGGCGGCCAGCAGCTGCTCGGCTGAGGTCAGCAGGTCCATCAGCTCGGGCCGGGTCAGGGAGTAGAACGACTGCCGCCCTTGGGCTCGGTAGTCCACCAGGCCGCAATCGCGCAGGCAGGCCAGGTGCTTGGAGACCGTGGACTGGGCCAGCCCCAGCTCGGCTGTCAGGTCCACCACGCGAGCCTCGCCACGGGCCAGCCGCTGCACGATACGCAGCCGCGTCTCATCGGACAGCGAGTGGAACAGCGCCGCCGCCGGAGTGATCCCCGCGGCGATCTCAGCGCTGACACATCTTCCACCATCAAAGTCAATCGCCATATAGCGATGATAGCCCAGTTTAGTCATGTATTGACAAGGGGTGCCGACCCCACCGCCACGCATGATTGCTGAACCGCCGGGGAAACCGGCGCCCGAGGGCGGCGCCGAGCTGCAGCGGCGCTGTCGCCGCGGCCCATGGTAGGTACTGTCGGCATGGAGTTTTTCTGTTATCACCGCGACCGGCCTGACTCCGCGACGCTGCGCGACGAACTGCTGGAAGAGCACTGGTCCTACATGGACCGGTACGCGGCGGAGATGATCGCCCGTGGCCCGACCTTCGGCCGCGGCGGCGACACGGCCACCGGCAGCGTGCACATCGTCGACCTGCCAGATCTCGCCGCCGCTCGTGCGTTCGTCTTCGACGAGCCCAACTACCAGGCCGGTGTGTACCGGGACGTGGTGTTGCGGCGATGGCGCAACGTGCTGGGGCGTACCATGTGGGATTTCCCTGGCGGCCGAGACGGCGGCAACCGGTATCTGGTGCTGGGCCTCGGCTCCGGGCAGGCTGCCGACCTCGTCCCGTCGCCCGGCCTGGACGAGCTGATCGCGTATGGGCCGCTGCTGTCCGACGACGGCACCACCTGGCTGGGTACGGCGCTGCTGGTCCGAGCGCCGGACCCGGATGCGGCACGTGCCGTCCTGACCCTGGACCGGTACGCCGACATCGAGGTCCACGACTGGGAGTTCGGCGGGCGGCGGTAATGAGCACTTGACCGTCGCCGAGGTGGGCGGACCTCGACGACGTCGAACATTTACGACACTGAACGCTGGCCGAAGCCGGCCACAACGTGCACATTACGAAGATCGGGAGCAACACGGTCGGAGGCGGCTGTGCCACCATGACGGTATGGCGATCTTTGTCCAAGAGGTCGGCGCCGTCGAGGCGCCGACGGTGGTGCTCTTACACGGTGTGGGCACCAGCGGCTGGATGTGGACCAAGCAGGTCTCCGCGCTGGCCGATGACATGCACGTGCTGGTTCCCGATCTGCCGGGACACGGGCGGAGCAACACGCAGCCGTGGATCTCGATCGCCGATACCGCCCGCCTGGTCGCCGAGGCGATCGCCGCGCGGGCGCCGGAGGGCAGGGCGTATGTCGTCGGCCTCTCCCTGGGCGGTTACGTGGCGGCACACCTGGCCGCGACCGCTCCCGAGGCGTTGAGCGGTGCGATCCTGAGCGGGGTGAACGTACTGCCGTTTCCCAACCCGGGCAGGTTGCGGCTCATGGGCACGCTGATGGCCCCGGTCATGAAATGGGGGCCGGTGCTGCGGGCCAACGCCCGCGCGCTCAACGTCCCCGCGGAGGACGTCGACGGCTACCAGAGCGCCGCGCGGGCCACCAGCCGGCAGGCGTTCCGCAGGGTCAGCGACGAAGCCCTCGGCTTTCGGCTTGCGTCCAAGGCCGCAGACTCCCCCTGCCCGGTTCTGGCAGTGGCCGGTGCGAACGAGCACGATCTCACCAGGCGTTCCCTGGTCGACATCGCCGCTGCGTTTCCCAACGGCGAGGCATGCCTGGCGCCCGGGGTGGGCCACGCGTGGAGCGGCGAAAAGCCCGGACTGTTCACGGCCATGATCCGTGCCAGGGTCACCGGCGGCCGACTGCCCGAGGAACTCATCCCCGTGAGATGACCCTGGACCCTCACTGCGTGATGGCTCGCGTCGCGAGCCGACGCCCGTAACCATCCGTCGCCCGCGTTGGTATCGACCGTACGGACAACTGGTCCTCGCAGGATCTTGGCCGCCTGCCCCCGCCTGCATGGCGGGTTCAGCGAGCCCGCGATAAACCGAAGAATCCACCGTAGAGACGACGGAATACAAATTGGGGAAGTACGGAACGCAATGCCGGCAACAGCCGAGCCCGCGGTCCGACGCGATAGACGTGACGCATCTTCCGAGATTCGACGGCATGCACTATCGCCTGGGCGAGAGGCTCAGGTGAGGGCCCGTCGAGCTGGAGTCGCCGAAAGCCGTCGATGACCCGCGTTCGCCCGGGTTCGTAGGCGCGGATCGGCTTGTCCGTGCTCATGGTATCCACCGCCCCCGTGCGTACGCTGGTGGCCTCTATGCACGTCACCTCTATGCCGAACGGCTCGACCTCGTAGCGTAATGCGTCAGCGTAGTGGTTGAGTGCGGCCTTGCTCGCGGAATAGAGGGAGTGGAAGGGAATGGCGGCGACGGCGGCGCTGGAGCTCATCAGGACCAGCCGCCCCCTGCCTTGTTCACGCATGGTCGCCAGGACCGCGCGTACCACGCGGTGGGCTCCAATAAAATACCCCTCCAATTGAGCGATGGCGAGCTCGTCCGACGTTTCCTCTGCCGCGCCCGCCACATAAGCGCCCGCGCTGTAGATGACCACATCAATGCGGTCAGCCAGCTTCAGAACGTGCTGAACAGCCGAATCGACCGAGTGCTCGCTGCCGACCTCGAGCTCGACCGGAGTAATACCCGGGCTGTTCACGCGAAGCCGCGTACGGCTCGATCCGAATACGGTGTGTCCTCTTTTCGCCAGAGCCTCGGCAGTCGCGCGACCCACCCCCGAAGAGGCACCTACGACAAGGGCTACCAGCTGCTCCTGATCAACCTTCACTTACTGACCTATACAGGACCCTCAATAAATGAGCAACGCTTTTCAGGCCCACCCAAAACCCCTCGTAAGATGAAGTATGCGCCGAGCACCGGGAAACGTACGCTTCCACCTGAGCAGCGACGACCTGGCGAATGTCCGGGTACGCGGGCCGCTGGGTCCCCTGGCGGAGACCATGTTCGCCATGTGCGCGCTGCACCGGTCTGACCGTGGGGCGGTGCAGGATGAATGGCGACGCCGCTCGCTGCGGAGGCTGAGCCCGGCAGGGGCGTGTGTCATGCGGTTCCTCACGCCCGCCAGCCGGATCCCCCTCGATCTGGCGGCCCTGGCCGGGCATACGCCCGACATCGACGAGGCCCTGGACATCGTGCGTACGGCGCCGGACCAATGGGTGCGCGAGGAACTCGAAACGCTGCCTAGCCGGCACATCCTTCCCGCGCCCGTACGGGGCCTTGCCGACAACGACCGCCAGGCACGCCTCGCGCTGATGGCGGCGGTACGCGCGTGCCACGAGGCGACCGTGGCGCCGTACTGGGACCGGATTCGCGCTCACCTGCGGGCCGAAACGGTTCATGTCGCCATGCGGCTTGCCACGGACGGCCTCTCCGGCCTGTTGGAGCGACAGCGGACGCGCGGCCGGTGGCGGCCGCCCTACCTCGATGTCCCGTTACCTGGGCAGGGACGGGACGTTCACCTGGGCGGACGCGGCCTGGACATCTTCGTGTCGGTGTTCTCCCACGATCTGAGCATGCTGGTCCCCGCCGATCAGCACAGCTCTTTTACCCTGGTGCTGCCGGCGTTGCCCGATCCCGGTACGGCGCCGGCCCTGTGGACGTCGCCGCGAGAGCCGACCCATCGCCGGCTGGCCGCACTGCTCGGCCCGACGAGGGCCGCGGTGCTGGAAGCCGTCGCCGAGGGCCGTGGCACCGGCCAGATCGCCCGCCACCTCGGCATCTCTCCGGCCAGTGCCAGTCAGCACGCCACCGTGCTACGGGAGGCCGGTCTGATCGTCACCAGCCGCGACCGCAACACCGTACTCCACACCCTCACGGCCCTCGGCACCATGTTGCTCAATGGCGGGACCATGCAACGGACCGATGACGATCCTCCAGCAACACGCTGAGCGCGGCGGTCCCGAGCGTTCGCCCGATACGCCACCGGCGAGCGAGGACGCCGCCGACCACGATGGCGTGTCCGCTCAGGATCTCTCCTCATCGTCCGGGTTCTCGGGGGCCGTCGGTGTGCAGGGGTGGAGCGTTGTCGAAAACCTTGGCCATCCACTCAACCGGGAGCCCGCCAAGCTGCTGATCTTGAAGTAGCCCTCGAACTGACGGGTGCCGCTGGAGTAGGTGGCGTAGCGCCGCTCGGCCCGCTGGTCACCGCTGCCGGTGGAGCAGGTCAGCCTGAACGTCAGGTCGCTGACGTCGCCGCAGCCGCGCTCCTGCACGTCGAACGACGGCGAGTACGACGTCCACGGGCCGGATTCCACGGGATCGGCCGAGGCGGGCAGCGCCGGCACGAGCAGCCCGATGGCCGCCGCACCTGCTGGCAGTAATCGCATCCGTCCTCCTGTTTAAGAAACTTTCCTATTGACAGTCATAGGGTCATTCCCTTTCACGATGAGTCAAAAGAGAGGCGGGCCTCCTCCTCGGCAGCTCGGCGGGCACCGGCAACCCGGCGGGTTCGCCTTGGAGGATGTGGCGGCGCAGGTCCTGGAGTTCGGCGCCCGGCTCGACGCCCAGCTCGCCGACGAGACGCCGCCGGGTGTCGCGGAAGACCTCCAGCGCGGCGGCCCCCCGGCCGTCGTCGTACAGCGCCGTCATGGTGAGGTACGCCAGCCGCTCGCGCAAGGGGTGCTCGCTCAGCAGCATCGACAGCTCGGGCAAGGACTCGCGCCGCCGGCCGTACCGGAGATCGAGCGCGATGCGCTCCTCCACAGCGGTGAGGCGCTCCTCGGCGAGCATCTGCCCGAACATCTCATGCAGCCACCCGCCCGCCACACCCGCCAGCGGCGGCCCGCTCCACAGGTCGAGCGCCTGCCGCAACAGAGGTCCCGCCCGCTCGGGGCCGGCGGCCCTGGCGCGGCCGACCAGGTCGCGGAAGCGGTAGAGGTCGACACGGGACGGGTCGACGTCCAGCCGGTAGCCGGGGGGCGAGGTGGCCAGCTCGACGCCGGTCAGCCCGGCCAGAACGCGCCGCAGGCGCGACACGTAGCCCTGGACGGCGTTGCGCGCCGAGGCGGGCGGACGGTCGTCCCATAACGCCTCAACCAGCCGGTCGGTGGAAACCGTCCGGCCCCGATGCAGCAACAACATCGCCAGCACGGATCGCTGCTGGGGCGTGGACGGCCCCAGCAGCTCGCCCCGCGTCCAAACCCCGACCGGCCCGAGCAGCCGGAACCCCGTCATGGCCACCACCGGTGGTCGTCAGTCGACGGTTACGACGATCTTGCCGTCCACGCCCTGCTGGGAGAGCAGCTCGGCGGCCTCGCCGACGCTCGTCCACGGTACGATGGCGTCGAGCGGCGGGCGCAGCCGCTCCTGCCGCACCAACTCCACCAGCCGCCTCAACATCGGTCCGCAGTCCGTGCCCGCCATCATGAAGTTGCCGAGCCAGAGGCCCTGCAGGCGAGCGCCGGGCGTGTGGTAGAAGTCGCCGGGGTGGAAGCTGGTCAGCGTACGGCTTCCGTTGCCGAAGGTCACACAGACGCCGCCCGGTGCCAGGGCGGTGAGAGCGGTCGCCAGTGAGTCTCCGCCCACGCCGTCGAGGATCACGTCGTAGCGGCCGGCCTCCTTGGCGGCCTCGATGCCCTGGAAGACCGTCGGGGTCGCGATGCCGTCCGCACGCAGTTGCCCAGGCAGGCTGGGCCGGCGGCTGACGGCGAAGACCTCGGCGCCCGCCAGGCTCGCCAGCTGGCAGGCGAAACGCCCCACGCCACCGGCCGCGCCCGTGATCAGCACCTTGCGGCCGAGCAGCGTCCCCGCCTGCTCCAGGGCGGCCAGCGCCGTCACCGCCGCCACAGGCAGGGCCGCCGCCTGGACGGACGTGACCGTGTCGGGAATCTCCGTGATCATCGTGGCGCCGGCGACGACGTATTCCGCCCAGGCTCCTTGCGGGACGAATCCGTAGACGCGGGCGCCCTTCGGCGCGGTGCCGCCGTCCACCGCGGCCTCCTCGACCACGCCGGCGAAGTCCCATCCGGGCACGTAGGAGTCGGTCGACTCGAGCGCGGTGCGGACCTCACCGGCGTTCAGCGAGAAGGCTTCCACCCTTATCAGGGCCTGATTCGGGGCGGGTTCGGGCTGCGGCGCCTCGGACAGGCGCAGGCGCGAGGCGGCGGTGGGATCGGTGATGACGGCACGCATGGCCCAACTCCGGTGAGTTTGAATTCCGATAACAGCTATTATCGTTATAGCAGCGCCTAATTACGGAAGTCAACGTTTCCGTTAAGCTGGGAGAGTGAACGAGGGCAAGGTACGAGGTCGGCCACGTGATCCCGCCGTCGGCATGGCCGCACTACGTGAAACGCTGGCGCTGCTCGACGCGCACGGCTACGACGGGCTGCGCATGGCCGATGTCGCGCGCAACGCCGGGATCGGGCTCAACTCCCTCTATCGGCGCTGGCCGACCAAGTACGCCCTCGTCGTCGAGGCGCTGCGGGCCGCGGCCGCCACACACGACATCGAGCCCAGCGACGACCCGCTCGAAGACCTGCTGGCCGGGCTGGTCAGGATCGCCGACGGCCTCGCCCACCGCGCCGGACCGCTGCTCTCCGTGCTCCTGTCCGATCCCACGTCCCAACTGGCCACCGCGGTGCGTGAGGCCAAGATCGAGCCGTTGCGCGCCGCCAACCGCGAACGCCTGCGCCGGGTGGTCGGCTCGGTGCCCGACCTGGAGACCCGGGCCGACGCGGGACCGGGCCTGATCTTCATCCACATGATGATCCACGGCAGCCCACCCGGCGAGGCGCTGATCCGCGAGGAGATCCTTCCAGTCATGATCAAGCCGTGATCTTCTGGGCTACATCCCCATAGTTGAAGGGTGCTGTCCGCGAAGGCGCGCGGCTCCCGTGACACGTGGTGAGGCGGAGCTCAGTGCATGCGGAAGTCGTAAGCCGCAGGCAGGGGGTGCTCGCGGCGGATCCGCTCGGGATCGGTGTCCGGGTGGCGTAGCTCCTGGTAGCGGAACCAGAGCTCGTCCAGGGAGACCTCGCCCTCGCGCAGGTTGTGCACCGAGATGCCGCGGTCGATGAGCGCTCCGGCCCTGTCCAGGTCGCCCGCGCCGACGGCGGCCTCGGCCTCGCGCAACCGGATCAGCCCGAGCGCCCGGTCGCCGGGCTTGAGCCGGTCGATCAGCGCCAGCGCCTCGGCTGCGCGGCCGGCGGCGAGCAGGGCGCGCAGGGTCTCGGCGGTGAGCGCGACCACGTTCTCCGCCAGGGCATGCGCCTCCGCCAGGAGGTCCGCGCCGGGTCCCGAGCCCGCCAGCCGGGCGCTCTCGGCCAGGCAGCGCAGGGCCCAAGGGGTACGACGGTGTTCCAGGGACTCCCGCCACGCCCGCTCGGCCCCCTCGCGGTCGCCGTCGGCGTACCGGACCAGGCCCAGGTGGTAGAGGGCGTGCCAGCCGGCCGGATGCCTTTCGAGTAGCTCGCGCCAGCGACTCCCCGTCACGGGTGCGGCGGGCGGGTCGCACTCGGGCAACCGCCCGGTCTCCAGAAGTTCCCGCCACGGGCGCTGCTCCTCGCCGGTCTCACCGAAGTCCAGCTCCGGTACGGCTTCCGCCGCGACCTCCAACGCGCCCCATCCCGACCCCCGGCTCAGCAGCGCCGGCGGCTCCTTCGAGGGAACGGATGGAAGGCGGTCGAGGGTTTCCCGCGGGACCAGGCGGTCGACGGCGGCCGTGGCGGCGCTCGTGGCCTCGCCCCACGGACCGTGGGCCGACGAGGGGTCGAGTTCCAGCAGGCCAAAGGCCTCCGCCCAGGTCCACGTCGCGCCGCCCGGCATCGGCACGTGCTCCAGCTGCGTCCTGGCCAGCCCCGCCTGGATCTCCAGATAGCGCGACGACGGCCCGCTCAGCCACTCCTGCCAGCGGCGGCCGCCCGGTCCCTTCCCCCAGTGGAAGAGCTTGCGCCCGCGCAACCGGTCGGTCGACACCTGCACGAGCCCTCTGCCCGAGGAGTCGACGGCGGCGATCCACCGCCGCTCCCCCGCCGGGATCTCGAAGAAGTAGTCCGCCGAGTTCCGCGCCGTGTCGGTGTAACTGCGGTCGCGCCCGTCCGGCGCCGGAAAGTCTTCCAGCCGGAGCACGGCGGTGTAGTCGAAGTGGTACGCCTGCGTGGCCGGAGCCAGCACGCGCACCCCTGCCGCCTCGGGGACGGCGATGTTCGACCACCAATAGGCGGGAACCGGCTCGGCGTCCGGGTTGTGCAGTGTGACCTCGACGAACAGGACAGGCGACTCCTTGGGCAGCCAGGCGTCGATCCGCAACACCAGCCGACGCATCCGCTCGAACTCGTACATGCGCAGCATCGGCGTTCCGTCGGTCCGCATCAGGCGTACGGCATGCAGAGGCGAGCAGGTCAGCGGCCAGTGGCCGGTCGCGCCGAGGTTCCACTCCACGCCGCCGGCCAGCCAGGCGTCGCGCAGCGCCAGGTTCGCCGGCTGGAGAATCGGGTTGCGGTGCAGCAGTTCCCGGCCCGAGGGGCGGTGGACGAGCGACCAGAGCCGCCCGCCGTACGCGGGGAGGAAGGTGGCGGTCAGCACGTCGTTCTCGAGGACCACCACCGGCAGGTCACGCTCGGTGCGCGCACGACTGTAGCCGTCCTGCGCCGTGTAGGGCAGGAGTGAGTACGGCTGGCCGTGCTCGATCTGGGCCGTCATTTCCTCATCCGCCCCGACCACGCCACGCTTGGCCCAGGTGCCGCGCAAGAGCGGCAGCGGGCTGGCGGCGGGCGGGTCGGCGGCGGGCAGGCGCATCGTGCCGGTTCGCAGGACAGACATGGTTGGTCCCCCGGAAGAAGAGGTTTCTTTGCTCATTCAATGATCAGCCCTGTCAATCGTCGGAGCGGGCCGCGATGAAGGAGCACATGCAAGAGCTGAAGACGGCGCACGCCAAGGGCGGCAAGGTCGTCTGCTTCTTCCAAAGCGCGCAGAAGTTCAAATCGAGGTACGCGACGCTCGGCTTCAACGACGACGCGAACCTGGACGAAGGCGCCATGTGCCGACCTCCTTCGCCCTGACGGAGTTGACCGCCATCGAGGAGGCCCGGATCGCCGAGCTCGTGAAGAAAGCGGTGAGCTGAGGACTGAGCAAGTCCACGAGCTCAGCCGTACATCGCGCGCGTGTAGTCGGCGTGGGGCTTCCAGTTGGGGAAGGCCCAGTCGTCGTGGTCCACCTCGGCGCCCTTGTTCCTGGCGGCGGCGATCGCGCGGTCGCGTTCGGCCTCGGACCTGTCGCTACCGACTCCCAGCAGCCTCGACCACCTCGGCATGAGCAGCAGCGTCTCACCCGCCGTCCACGGTCCGCTGAAGTAGTAGCCGGCCGCTCCGACGGCCCAGCGGGCGCGCGCCACGTCGTCGGCCCACGAATTGGACCCTGGGGCGATCAGGCCGTCCCTGCGGAGCGACACGAGGAACTCGATCGCGTTGACGTAGGGGGCGGCGTGGTAGGCGTACTCCCCGGTGCGGTAGAGCAGTCCCGCGCCTCCCTCGAAGCCGCCGGCCTGGGCCAGCTTGTCCACCTCGAACCCCAGCCGGAGCGGCATCCCGATACACCAGACGAACCCGTGCGCCTCGCCGCCCGACGACTTCTGTACGGCGCTCGCCGCCGCGCGGAACGCGTCATAGGTGGCCGGCGGGGCGTCGGGGTCGAGGCCGGCCTTGGCCACCATCTCGGTGTTGAACCAGTTGGCCGTCATGTACTGGTGGTAGTCGTAGATCGGCCAGGAGTAGACCTTGCCGTCGACCATGTGGATGCCCTCGTACAGGGAGTCCTTCAGCCTGGCCATGGTGGCGTCGCTCAGTTCGAGCGGTGCCACCCAGCCGTCCTTGATGAGCTGGCGGACCGGGGCCTCCAGGCCCACGTTGGCGTGGATGTCGGGCAGTTGGTCACTCTGCTTGGCGAGCTGCATCACCTGCGGGAACTTGGCCGCGCTGACGTTGGTGTACTCCACGGGCAGCCCGCCGGACGACTTGGCGAACCGCGCGAAGTGCTTTTCCTTCGCTTGTTCCAGGCTCTTCTCGGGGTCCCACCAGGTGAGGGAGGTCCGCGAGGTAGCGGGCGCGCCCGTGCCCCCGCCGCATGCCCCGCGGGAGGCGGCCGTTGCCACGATGCCTGACGTCTGGACGAACCTGCGGCGACTCAGCTTGCGCATTCGGACGGACCACCTTCCAGGGCGGCGGCAGGCGTGAGTAAACGATTTCTCGGAAATTAACTATCCGAGCAGCGTGCTGTCAACCCCGCACATAGTCAGGTGGAAAAAACGCGAGCTCATATGAGGTTGCGCGGTTTCCCCTACATTCCAGAGGGGGTGGAAATCGATTACCAACATGGGAAAATCCCGGCCCCCTTCGAGGGCCGGGACGGCGATCAGTACTCGTCCAGGACCTCGATGTCCTCCCCGGTGGCCTCGCGGACCACCTCGAACGCTGCGACGCCCACGGCGGTGGGAGGGATCGTCTGGCGGGCCGCCTGCAAGCTGGCGGCGGAATCCCAGCGCCAGACCCCGACCCATGTCCCGTCGTCGAGCCGGCCGAGGCGCGCTTCGGTGAGGCCGGGCAGCGCGTCCCTGGTGGCGGCGACCAGAGCCGCGTGCCGAGCCCGGACCTCGTCGGCACCTGCCGCGTCGGCCTGGAAGCGGGTGATGCTGATGACAGGCATACCTGTATCCCCTCTCTAGAGTTCACATCTAGTGATTTAGTCTAGAAATAGACTCTAATTAGGGCGATGTCAAGCGGATGACATCGGAAGTGACCTGCGCCCAGCGCGGTCTGCCCGGCGCCCCGCTTGACACATACCCCCAGGGTGTATGTATCTTTCCGAAATACATACCCCCTACAGGTATCTGGAGAAGCTCATGTCCGAACCATTCCCGCGGCGCTGGACCGCCCTGGCGCTGATCGCCGCCGCCCAGTTCATCGTCATCATGGACACGTCGATCATCGGCGTAGCCCTCCCCCGCATGCAGGAAGACCTGGGCTTCTCCCAAGAGAGCCTGTCCTGGGTCTTCAACGCCTACGTCGTCGCCTTCGGCGGACTGCTGCTCCTCGGCGGCCGGCTGTCCGACCTGTTCGGCGCCCGCAGGTTGTTCGGCGCAGGCTGGCTCATCCTGCTCATCGGCTCCCTGGTGGCGGGCATCGCCCCAGAAGTGTGGGTGGAGCTCACCGGGCGCGCCGTTCAGGGCGTCGGCGCCGCCCTGATCGCACCGTCCGCCCTCACCCTGCTCATGATGCTGTTCGGCCACGACCCCAGGGAGCTCACCAAGGCCCTCGCCCTGTACGGCGCCGCCGCACCGGCGGGCGGCACCGCTGGAGTGTTCCTCGGCGGGGTCATCACCGAGTACCTGAGCTGGCCCTGGGTCTTCTACATCAACATCCCCATCGCGCTCGTCGCCCTGCTCGCCACCGGCCCGCTGATGCCCGCCGCCCAGGCCCGGCGCGGCTCCGTCGACGTGCTCGGCGCGCTCACCGTCACGCTCGGCCTCGGCGCGGCCGTCTACGCCATCGTCCGCGCGCCGGAAACCGGCTGGGGCTCCGCGCAAACCTGGCTGGTGCTGGCCGGCGCCGTGGCGCTGCTCGCCGCGTTCGTCGCGATCCAGGCCCGCCGCCGCGAGCCGCTCATGCGCCTGTCCATCTTCCGCACCCCGGACCTCGCCGCCGCCAACCTCACCCAGCTGCTGCTGGGCGGGGCCTGGATCCCGATGTGGTTCTTCCTCAACCTCTACCTGCAGCAGGTCCTCGGCTACAGTGCCTTCCCCAGCGGTGCCGCGCTGCTGCCGATGACCGTCCTCATCATGATCGGCATGATCGTCCTCGCTCCCAGGACCATCGGCCGGTTCGGCCCCAAGTCGATGACGGTCACCGGGCTGACCCTGCTCGCGGCGGGCATGGCATGGCTGTCGCTGATCAGCCCGCAGGGGAGCTTCGCCGTCGACGTCCTGCCTCCCAGCCTCGTCGCCGCGCTCGGCATGTCACTGGCCTTCATCCCCTCCCTGGGCACGGCCATCTCCTCCGCGCGTCCCGAGGAGGGCGGCCTGGCCTCCGGCATCGTCAACACGAGCTACCAGGTCGGCTCCGCGCTCGGCCTCGCGGCGATGACCGCCGTGGCCGCCGCCAACGGTTCCGGTCAGCTCGGCAACCTGCCCGCCCTCACCAGCGGCTTCTCCGCGGCGTTCATCGGAGCGGCCGGCATCGCCCTGGTCGGCGCGCTTCTCGCCGCCGCCACCCTGCGCAGGCGCGGGGCCGTACGCACTGAGCCCGCCGAAGAGTCCGCCTCCACCCGCGGCTGACCTATGGAGGACTCGCCGCATGGAACACCGCGCCCGGCTCCCGCGCTCTGGGGGTCGGGCGCGAGGACGTGCGGACAGCAGGCTCGGCGCGGGTCGTATCCAAGAACCTGTGAGCGGCGGTCATAGCGGCTCTGCATGATGCGCGGACGAGCGGCGGCAAAGCGAGCACGAGAAGGGCCTCCAGCTCTACGGGCACTCCCGCCCCGAGGACTTCCTCATGTCCATCGGCTGGGCAGCCGGTGACGTGCTCACCCTTGGCGCCAGCTCCACCTGCCTCTGGCCCAACGGCACCCCGGAGCCCTCCTCCACCCCCTGACCAGGGCTTCAGGGCGCGAGGCTGATGGTGGAGGGGATGCCCTGGCGGGTCATCTTCGCGTACGGGCACAGCGCGGTCGCCCGCGCCAGCAGCGGGGTGGCCGTTTCGCGTTCGACTCCTGGCCAGGTCACGACGAGGTCGGCGCGTAGTTGATAGCCGCCGTCCGCGGGGTCGCGGCCGAAGGCCACGCTCGCCTCCACCGTGATCGGTCCGGGGTCGAGGGAGTGCTGGCGGGCCAGCAGGCTGAGGGCGCCGTGGAAGCAGGCGGCGTACCCGGCGGCGAAGAGCTGCTCGGGATTAGGGCCGGCGGTGCCGCCGCCCAGTTCCTCGGGCATCCGCAGCTCCAGGTCCAGGGCCCCGTCGGCGGAACGGGCATGGCCGGTGGCCCGGCCGTGGGCGGAGCTGCCGCCGGTCACAGTGACGTGCGTGGTGTAGAGCGGTTTGAACGCACGGCCGCTGTAATCGTGCTCCGTGGACAATATCGGGTCGTTCACCGATTGTGCCTTTCGTACCGCGGCCACACGAGGAGCTGTGGCCGGGCATCGCTCATGGGCGGTGCCAGCGCCGCAACTTGTCGGGGTTCAGGACGATCCAGACCGCGGTGACCTCGGTCCCGGCGACGCTCACGCCGACCGCCGCCACGGCCTGGCCCGCCCGGCGCAGCACCAGACCTGTCCGGCCGTTCACGGATTCCATGGCCACGTCGGTGCCGGGTTGACCGGTCAGCAGAGCCGTGACGAACCGGGCGACCGCGTCCGCGCCATGGGTCGGGCGTACCGGGGCGCGCAGCTTGCCGCCGCCATCGCTCACGACCATCGCATCCGCGGCCAGAACCGCCCGCAGCGCCTTCGTGTCCCCCTTGCCGCACGCCGCGGCGAACCGGCGCGCGACCCGATCGTGCCTGTCCCGCATCGCTTGCCTGGACCCGGCCGGGTGCTCCGTCAGGCCGGTGACGAACTCGGGCCGCACAGGAACGCCGGGCGCCGCGGCCGAGCCGCGTCGCGGGGTGCCGATGGGGGCCTGGACGCCGTTGATGACCGGGGCGCCGGTGGCGAGCCGCTCCAGGCAGATGCCTCCGGCGACCCGCGTCAGCCAGGCACGCGGCACCGCGATGCGGTCACGTTTCGCATCGTCGAGGGCATACCAGCGGCGATAGGTCTCCTGGACGATCCGGTCGGCCGTTTCCGCCGAACCGAACATCCACAAGGCGACCTCGAGCAGGTGCTCCCGTTCGTCGAGCATCTCCGCCAGCGTCTCGGCGCCTGCCTCGGTCATATCCCGCCACCCCCGCAGCTGGGAGAGTGCGTGCGAAGCCGCTCCTGTCGCCAAGCCGTGGCCGGCCCGGCGTGGCGGTCGGCCAACGGGATCGTCAGCACTGTTTCCTCTGTTCTTCGGTGTCGACGGTCAAGACCCCTATTGTGACGTCCGTATGCCCTGTCAGATCTGCTGGCGCCCCCGGAAACGGGACTGTTCGAACGCGTCGAGTTTGGCCGGGCTGACGATCCACATGACGTGATGGATGCCCTGCGGCGAGCCCTCGATGGTGAGCAGTGTGGGCGCGCTGTTGGGGCGGGGTACGATCACGCCGGCGCGCCCGTTCACCTCGACCCACGTGAGGTCGGCGCCCGACCAGAACCGCGGCGCGTACGCGGCGACGAACCTCGCCACGCGGTCGCCGCCCAGCAGGGGGAACCGCGCCGCCCCTCGCATGCCGTTGCCGTCGGAGGTGCTGACGACGTCGGCGGCGAAGAGGTCTTCGAGAGCGGCGACGTCGCCCGTTTGGGCGGCGGCGACGAAGACCTTCATGAGGCGCCGGTGTTCGGTCTTGTCGATGGGCTCACGTCGTTCGGCGCCCAGACGTTTGCGGGCGCGGCTCACCAACTGGCGGGCGTTGACCTGGCTGAGCTGCAGGATCTCCGCGATCTGCGCGTAGGGGTACACGAACGCTTCGCGCAGCACGTACGCGGCCCGCTCAGTGGGAGTGAGCCTCTCGAGCAACAACAGGAGGGCGAGTTCGAGCGCTTCGCCTCGTTCGGCGCCGAGCGCGGGGTCGAAGCTGGTGTCGACGGGCTCCGGGAGCCACGGACCTATGTACGACTCACGGCGCGCGTGGGCGGACTGGGCGACGTTGATGGACAGGCGTGTGGTGATCGTCGCCAGGAACGCCGACGGATTCTCGATGGTCGCGCGGTCGGTGTTCTGCCAGCGCAACCAGACTTCTTGCAGGATGTCCTCGGCTTCCGCCGCGCTGCCGAGCATCCGATAGGCGATGCCGAAGAGGCGCGGGCGCAGCTCGATGAAGGCGGAAGCGGCCCGTTCGAGCGCTTTTGCCGGATCCAGGGATTCTGTATGCATGTCTACCCCGCGCCCTTCGATGCATCGGCGTCGTTCACGCCGTCGGATGCCGAGACTGGCAGGACAAAAGCTCCGTTCAGCCTCGCACGTGGCCGGCGGCGTCGAGGATGGCGGCGGCCACGGCGTCGGGCTGCGAGGCCGCGATCGCGTGTGAGGCGCCGGCGACCTCGCGGGTGCCTCGTGAGCCGGCCCGTTCGGCCATGAACCGCAGCGCGGCCGCCGGGATGTTGAGGTCACGCTCGCCGTGGACGAACCAGGACGGCGTCGTACGCCAGCCCGGCGCGCTCGCCGTCAGCCCGTCGGTCAGCGCCTTCTCGGTCACCGGCCGCTGGGTCGCCGCCATCAGCGCGGCCTCGTCGGCGTCGAGGTCGGCGCAGAACTGGTGGTGGAACTTGTCGTCGGCGATCCGGAACTCGTTGCCGCCGGAGGCCACCGGGTAGGCGACCAGGGCCTCGCCGAGGCTGCTGCCCTCGAACTTGCCGGACAGCAGCAGCGCGCTCTCGCCGGGCTCGGGGGCGAAGGCGGCGACGTAGACCAGCGCGCGCACGGCCTGGTTGCCGGCCGCCGCCTGGCTGATCACGATGCCGCCGTAGGAGTGGCCGACCAGGACGACCGGCCGGCCGATGCCCGCGATCACGTCACGCACGTACGCGGCGTCGCCCTCCACGCTGCGCAGCGGGTTGGCCACGGCGACCGCGGTGAGCCGGTTACTGTGCAGGCGCTGGATGACGCGGCTCCAGCTGGCCGATTCCGCGAAGGCGCCGTGGACCAGGACGACGACGGGCTGCTCGCTCATGAGTTGGCCTTTCCGGTGTTCAGGGCGGTTTTGAGTACCTCGATGGCCTGGGCGGTGGCGGCCCGCGCGGCGTGCGTGTCGCGGACCGGGTTGAGCATCATGAAGTCGTGCAGGATGCCGTTGTAGCGGACGCTGGTGGTCGGCACCCCGGCCTCGGTGAGGCGGCGCGCGTACGCCTCGCCCTCGTCACGCAGCACGTCGTTCTCGTCGACGATGACGAACGCCGGCGGCAGCCCGGCCAGGTCCTCCAGGGTGGCGCGCAGCGGTGAGGCGGTGATCTCGGCGCGCTGGGCTGAGTCGGTGGTGTAGGCGTCCCAGAACCAGGCCATCGCCCCGGCGGTCAGGTGCGGGCCGTAGGCGAACTCGCGGTAGCTGTCGGTGTCCTGGGCGGCGTCGGTGACCGGGTAGTACAGCGACTGGTGGACGAACGTCACGTCGCCGCGCCGCTTGGCCAGGATGGTCAGCGCGGCGGCCATGTTGCCGCCGACCGAGTCGCCGGCCACCGCCAGCCGGGACGCGTCCAGCCCCTCGTCCGCGCCGTGCTCGGTGATCCACCGGGCCGTGGCGTACGCCTGCTCGATCGCGACCGGGTAGCGGGCCTCGGGGGAGCGGTCGTACTCCACGAAGACCACGGCCGCGTTCGCGCCGGTGGCGAGCTCGCGGACGAGCCGGTCGTGGGTGCCGGCGTTGCCGAGGACCCAGCCGCCGCCGTGGACGTACAGGAGGGCGGGCAGGTCCCCGGACGCGCCGGACGGCTTGACGATCCGCACCCGCACGTCGCCGGCCTCGGCCGGGACCGTGATCCACTTCTCGTCCACCGCCGGCTGGTCGACCGGGCCGGACTGGACGTCGTCGAGGACCTTGCGGGCGCCGTCCGGGCCCAGCTGGTAGAGGAACGGCGGCTTGGAGACCGCGTCCGCGAACTCTTGAGCGGCGGGCTCCAGGATGTGCTTGCTCATGGTGTCTCTCCCCTTTTCTTGATGAATCAGCGGCCGGCGGATGCGCCGTCCGCCTCCCCCGGGTGGACGGGCTGACCTGGTGGCTCCTCGTGGAAGCCGATCTCCCTGTGGGTCCCGTCGCACAGCGGTTTGTTGCCGGAGTGGCCGCAGCGGCACAGCGTCATCCTGTTGCGGATCTCCAGCGGCCGGCCGTCCGCCCGCAGGACCGGCACCCGGCCGGTGACCCACAGCGAGCTGGCCAGTCCGTCCTCTTCCTCCAGGACCGAGATGGCCTGCGGAAGGTCCGGCTCGATCGTGTCGCCGCCGCGTCGGAGTGCGTAGCTGTAGGAGCCGGAGGGACAGTGGTCGATCCGGCCCATGACGTTGGAGCGCACGTCGCTGTCGCCGGTGTCGGCGAGCATCGCGGCGATCGGCCTGGTGCGTCCGATGCAGAAGGCGGCGTGGATGCACAGCTCACCCACCCGTTGGGCCGAGATCCCCACGCCGTCGTGCACGTGCTGCAGTTCCTTGTACGGCCGCACGTCCGCCGACTCCGTGCCATCGAACCCGATCACGGCGTGGGTCCCGTCGCAGAACGGTTTGGAGCCCGAGTGGCCGCAGCGGCACAGCGCGTAGGTGTCCTCGGTCTCCAGGGGCTCGCCCGTCTTCCAGGTCAGCGCGCTGTTCTCCCCGTTCTCCGCAGACACGATCTTGTGTTTGCGCCTGAGCGGGACGCCGCCGTACACGACGTACGGGCCGTCGCGCAGCACGACGATCCGCTGCCGGTCGCCCACGCTCCACCGGCGCAGTTCTGGGGCCACGTAGTCGAAGGTGGGGCCGGCCGTGGTGCCGTCTTCTTCGGGCATCGCCATCAGGGCCTGGGCCTGGGCCTTGAGCGCGTACATGGTGCCGGTGGCGACCGCGAGCAGCTTCGGGCTGCCGTTGAAGGCCCGCTCGAGCAGGTGCAGCACGGCGCAGTAGGTGTGGTTGAACTCCTCCTGCGCCGTACGGATCGCGCCATGGTCGGACAGACGGGGGTTGCGCCGCATCGGACGTACGCCGGCCAGATCCACGGAAACGGCCTCACCCGTGGGCCCGGACTGCGGGGTGTCACCACGCCGGTACCGCCGGCCGATGCTGAGCTCCTGGAAGCGGTAGTAGTGCGCGACCTCGTCCCGCTCGGGGTGGAAGACGTCCTGGTCACCGTCCCAGACCTCGCCACGGGCGCTGCCTTCGCCCTGTTCGACGATCTCCTCAAGCGCCGCGAGCGCCGAGTCCAGACCGTCGACGGCGAACAGTCGCCCGGCGGTGTGCCGGAAGTGGCCGGCGCTCACCTGGCGCGCGGGATCGCCGGAGAAGACCGCCCGCTCACCGAGCCGGTCGCACAGGTGGCGCAGTCCTTGTTCGATCGCGTCGTAGAACTGCCCGATCGTCTCGTAGTCGTCGCCCTCCGCCGGGGCGCCGGGGGGCGCCGGCCGTTCGAGACGCAGGAACATCTCGAGTGCTTCCGCGCCGAACGGAACGAGCGACAGTTCCAGGGAGCGGTCACCGTGGGGCAGAGACCGGGGGTGCCGCGGCAGCATCCGCGGCGTGTCGAGTCGCGGCCGGCCGCCGACGGCGTTGAGCAGGTTCGCGGCCAGCGCCAGGTGCAGCATCTCCTCGGCGAAGACGCTGCCCACCACCTCGACGGCCTCCGGGTTGCGTTCCGGGTCGAGCGAGTACAGCGCGCACAGGTACGGCGGCAGGGTTGCGTGTTCCAACTCGATCGCCCACTGCAGGTGCTCACGAAGGCTGTCGAGCGTCGCGATCGGTGCCGGCGCGACGGCGCTCCCGTGCTGTTCTGGGTGGTTCATGCTGTCTCGCTTCGGTTCTCGAAGGGCTCCTTGGGGGCTTCAGGCATTTCCTGGGCGATGATCGTCCGGCCCGTGCTCGCCCTCCAGCACCTCGACCGCGTCGAGCAGGCCACGCAGGCCGATCTCCTCGCGTTCGACGTCGGTCGGATCGAACAGCCACTCCGTGACCGGCAGGCCGACCTCCTCCTCCGGGTGGCTCGACTCGGCCAGGGTCACTTCCGCCTCGACCTCGATCTTGAGCTCGTACAGGAAGTCGTCGTTCTCGCCGCTCGAAGCGCTCATCTTTTCTCCATACGTGGCTCGGGTGGACGTTCGACGTGGCTCGGGTGGACGTTCGACGTGGCTCGGGTGGACGTTCGGCCAAGCCGCCGCGACAGGTCCAAGCTCCTGAAACGTCTTTCGCGACGGAGCCAGGACTACTTCCTGACCGCGGTCCGGCCGGGCCAGTCGCTGTAGCGGATCCGGCCGAGGATCGCGTCGTCGCCCGGCACCAGCGTCCGCTCGTCCAGCTCGGCCCCGAAGTAGCGCGCGTGCGGGTCCGCGACCACCTGACGCGAGTCGCCCCAGCCGGCCAGGGCGAGCCGGAAGAACGCGTCCATCCGGAACTGCTCGGGCCCGGCCACCTCGACCCTCCCGTTCAACGGCGAGCCCACCGCGACCCGGCCGACCGCCTGGGCGACCTCCTCCCCCGCGATGGGCTGGAAGAGCACCGGCGCGATCCGGACCGTGCCGGCGTCCGTGGCCCCGTCGGCGATGCTGTGGGCGAACTCGAAGAACTGCGTCGCGTGCACGATCGAGAACGGGATCGACGACTTCTCGATCAGCGCCTCCTGAGCGATCTTCGCCCGGAAGTAGTCGCTCCCTGACAGCCACTCGGTGCCCACCACCGACAGCGCGACGTGGTGACCGACACCGGCCGCGGCCTCCGCGGCGAGCAGGTTGCCGGTGGAGGTCTCGAAGAACTCCAGCACCGCGGCGTCCTCGAAGGACGGCGAGTTCGACACGTCGACCACCACGGACGCGCCGGCCAGGGCCTCGGCGAGCCCTTCTCCCGTGAGGGTGTTGACGCCGGTGTCGGGTGCCGCCGCCACCGCCTCGTGGCCGTGCTCACCGAGCTTCGTGACGAGCTTCGACCCGATCAGGCCGGTCCCCCCGACTACCACGATCTTCATGGCTGACCCCTTTCTGTCCTCCGGGGCACCTGTTGCCGACCGGTCGCCAGCTAAGACAGGACGGCCGCCAAGCTTGTGACAGTTGCCGCGAAATTCTTTTTGAGACTGCGGAGGTTTTGAGGCTGCGGAAACCGTCGGATCAAGATGTCTGCTGGATGATCGCCACCGGGCAGGCGGCGTGGTGCAGGACGGCCTGGCTGACCGAGCCGTGCATCAGCGCGCTGAGCTCGTGGCGGTGGTGAGAGCCGACAACGAGCAGGGACGCCTGCGACGCCGCGCGCATCAGCGCCTTGCCCGGGTGGCCGGTGAGAGACTCCTGGACGATCGTGACCGCGGGCAGGCGCTCCCGCCACAGGGCCAGGGTGCGCTCGGTCAGGGCCGAGCGACTCGGGTCGGCTGATCCGTCGGCGCTGACATGCGCCAGCGTCAGGGCGTTCGCGGTCCGGGCGGCGTACGGGAACGCGAAGGCGAGCAGAGCCTCGCTCTCGCCATGGCCGGCGATATGGCCGGCGATGCCCACCACGACAGGCCCGCGCGGCGTGCCAGGCCCGCGCACGACGACGACAGGGCAGGCGGCCTCGGTCCCGAGCCGGGCGCCCACCGATCCCAGCAGCAGGCCGCCGACCTCGCCGAGCCCGCGGCTGCCCACGACGAGAAGCTCTGCCTGGCGAGAGCGGTGCAGCAGTGCGGTGACTGGTGGTCATGGCAACCGCCGTCGGGGCCTCCGACGGCGTACAGGGTGGTGTGGAATCCGACTACTCGACGAGCTTGCCGACGCTTGAGACCTCGCGCATGAGCGCCGCGATCTCGGTGGGGATCGGCGGGATGGCCTCCCTCCCCACCGCCCCTGGACCGGACCACACGAGGTTGACCCGCAGTGCGGGGTCGAGGTCGGGGTAGTCGGAGCGGTTGTGGCAGCCGCGGGTCTCACGACGCTCGAGTGCGGTCTCGATCGTCGCGCGCGGCGAGCGCCGCGGACTTCAGGTCGAAGGCGTGGGCCAGGTCCTGGAAGCCGGCGAGGTCCGGGTGCACGCCGACGTTTGCCATGCGCGCCTCCACGTCGGTGAGCTCGGCGAGGCCCTTCAGCAGACTGCCCTCGTCGCGCACCACACCGGCATGCTCGGTCATGACGTCGCGGAGGGCTCGTTGCAGTGAACGTACGTTCTCGGGGCCGTCGGCCGCGAGGCTCTCGTCCACCTCCGCCCGTGCCGCGTCCAACGCCTCGGCCGAGCGGCGCTGGGCGTCGAGGCCCGCGGAATACCCGGCGGCCGCCTGTCCGACGATGCGGCCGAACACGAGGAGCTCGATGAGTGAGTTGCCGCCGAGGCGGTTCGCGCCGTGCAGGCCGCTCGCCGCCTCGCCGATCGCGTACAAGCCGTCGACTCCCGTACCGTGATCCTCAGGCCGCACCCAGACCCCGCCCATCGAGTAGTGCGCGGTCGGTGCGATCTCGATCGGCTGCTTGGTGATGTCGAGCATCTGCAGTTCCAGGAGCGTCTGGTAGACGCGAGGCAACCGCGTCATGATCGTCTCGCGCGGCAGATGCGACACATCAAGCCAAACGCCGCCGTCCGGGGTGCCCCGCCCTTCTTTGATCTCCGTGTACGCCGCCAGCGCGACGCGGTCACGCGTGGACAACTCCATCCGCTCGGGGTCGTACCGGGACATGAACCGCTCACCGAGCTGGTTGCGCAGGATTCCGCCCTCGCCCCGAGCCGCTTCGGAAACGAGGGTGCCCGCCGCGTCTTCCGGCGCGATGAGACCGGACGGGTGGAACTGCACCAGCTCGGGATCGCGGATCCGGCAGCCGGCGAGGACGGCGAGGCGAAACGAGTCGCCCGTGTTCTCGTCCCGCCGGGAGGAGGTGCGCCGCCAGATCCGCGTGTGGCCGCCGGCGGCCAGGATCACCGCATCGGCATGGATGACATAGCGGCTGCCATCGGTCAGGTCGAACCCGTACGCGCCGAAGACCGCGTTGTCGCGGACGAGGAGGCGGGTGATGTACACGGTGTCGAGAATGGGGACGTCGAGCTGCGCCGCCCGGTTGATCAGGGTGCGTTGGATCTCGAGTCCGGTGTAGTCGCCGGCGAAGGCGGTGCGCCGGTAGGTGTGGGCGCCGAAGAAGCGCTGCGAGATTCGCCCGTCCTGCTCGCGGGCGAACGGCATGCCGTAGCGCTGGAGGTCTTCGATGCCCCGCGCGGCTCCCTCGGTGACGATCCGCACCGTCCGGGGGTTGGCGAGAAGGTAGCTCTCCTTGAGGGTGTCCGCCGCGTGCTGTCGCCAGCTGTCCTCGGGGTCCATCGTGGCGAGCGCGGCGTTGATGCCGCCTGCCGCGAGCGAGGTGTGCGCGTCCGCCTTCGGGCGCTTGCCCACCGCGAGGACGCCGACTCCGCGCTCGGCGAGCTCGATCGCGGCCCGCAGCCCGGCTCCTCCCGTACCGATGACCAGGACCGACGTGGCGATCCGTTTCTCCGAAAAGTGCATGCTGCTCCTTCGACCGCATCACAAAAGCGATTCAGGAAGGACGACCGGGCAGCGGCGTGTTTTGTGACATCCCTCGCGGGACCGGCGTTACTTCACGGCTCGCCGGAGCTTGGGAGTCCGGGGCCACGACAACCCCTCGGCATGGGTCACGATCGTGACGGCGACCAGCAGGGCGCAGATGACCGCGATCGCCGCGACCACGGCGGCCACGCCGATCTGGGACGCCGCGAGCGGCAGCAGCAGGATGACGGTGACGCAACCCAGAACCGCACCGAAATGGACGACACGCTCCGTGACGACGAGCGCGTGTACCGCCCAAAGCAGGATGAGATACAGACCGACCGGGATGGCGACGGCGTAGCCGATCGCCATCGGTGACGCCTCCGCCTCGTGCGCACTCTGCTCGACCGCGGCTTCGAGCCCGGCGCCGAGGGCCGCGAGGGCCGCGAAGATGCCGTAATGGCCGTATCCCCACAGATAGGACCGATGACGACGGTCACTGAGCCCTTCCCCAGCCTGTACGAGGAAGTACAGCCACCAGTGGGCGAACAGCAGGCCGAGGCCGGAGACGGCGATGACGACGAAGGAGCTGCCGATCTGACCGGCTTCGAGCGCCCCTTCGACCCCCCTGCTCGCGGCGAGGACGCCCTCACCGAGCAGAATGATCGTGAAGAGGCCGTAACGTTCGGCGATGTGGTGCGGGTGCCAGTTGGTGGTCCTGGTCCGTTCCGCCCACCGCGGCACCGCGAGTTCCAGAACGACCAGGCAGGCGAAGAATGGCAGCGCGGACCACGAGGGCAAGACGCCGGACTCCACGAGGAGGAAGCGGAGGATCCACCCCACCTGCATGAGGCTGATGCCGGCGGCGTAGCGCAGCGCGGTGCGGCGCCTCTCCGGATCTTCGAGACCGGCCCGCAGCCATTGGACGACGAGCCCGAGCCTCATGATGACGTAGCCCAGCGTGACGACGGCGTAGTCCGAGTGACCGAACGCGGCCGGCACACCGGCGGCCAGCACCAGCACGCCGGCCATCTGCACCATGGTCAGCAGCCGGTAGGCGACGTCGTCGGTGTCGTAGGACGAGGCGAACCAGGTGAAGTTCATCCACGCCCACCAGATCGCGAAGAACACCTGAAGGAACGGGACCAGCCCGGCCAGGCCATGACCGTCCGCGATGCTGTGCGCGAGCTGAGCGGTGGCCGCCGCGACCGCGACCACGAAGGTGAGGTCGAACAGCAGCTCGAGCTGGCTCGCGGTGCGGTGCGGCTCGTCGATGGGACGAGCGCTCATCCGTACGCGGATCCGGATCGTGGTGCCGGCTGGGGGCAAGGTCGCGCTCCTGTCATTTCGTGAGTCCCTGGTCTGAAAGACAGCGAAGCACGCCGATCTGTGACAACGACGCTACGGCGCTTCGCTTCCCATCCGCAGGGTGTAGCGCATCTTCTCCACGCCGGTCGCGCCCAAGCGGTCATAGAACCGGATCGCGCCCGTGTTCCAGGCGGGAGTGTTCCACTGCACCTCTTCCACTCCGAGGGCGCGGGCCTCGGCGACGACCGCCTCGAAGAGCAGCCCGCCGAGCCCCTGTCCACGGTGGTCGGCACGCAGGTAGAGACAATCCAGGTGAAGGTACGTTCTCCCCCGCCAGGTGGCGAACTCGGGCGCGCACGTGGCGTATCCGGCCAGTTGTCCTAGTCGTGCCCCGTGGCGTCCGGCCAGACTGACGTCGAAGGAGCAGCCGGTCAGGACCTGGGTCTCCTCGCCGTCATGGCGCAGCGCCGCACGCAGGGCCGTACGCAGGGCACGCGCGCGGGCGAGATCGGCATCCGTCACTGCTTCGGGGTCGGCCAGATCGTGCTCCCGCAGCCAGCGTCCCAGGTCGGCGGGTGTGGCGAGGCCGTCGTGTGCCTCGAGCCGGCGGCCGTGGGCGGTGAAGGTGCGCAGGTCCTCGGTGTTGACGTACTGATGGATCAACGCGATGCCGGGCGGCAGGCCGGTGACGTCCTCAGGGCTGTTGGGCGGGAGCATGGCGGATGCCGGCGTGTCCAGCGCTCATATCCTCTCCTCGAAGTGGGCTCGCAGGTAGGCGTCCAGGTCGGGGCCCGCGGGATCGGCGAGCACATGCCGAAGCCACGCCCGCCGCTCGAAGTCGGTGACGGCCAGCTCCCACACGCAGCCGATGGCCGCGCTCGGTGAGGGCTCAGCTCCTCGGGCCGATCCAGCGGCGCGGAGAACAGCCGCTGATGGATCTCGTTCTCGCCGGACCACCAGTCCACCAGCGCGAAGCAGTAGTCGGCGGCGTCGTGCGCGACGGCGAAGGCGACGCCATAGCGATCGCCGGCGTGCGGAGGGGACGGCAGCGCCGATGCCGCGACCTTCGTGGTGGCGGTCATGAGGGCGTCACGAGGGCCGTCGTCTCGCGCAAGGGGGCCGGTCCCGCTCCGGACTTTCGCGTCCAGGCGGTGGCGGCAATGGCGGAAATCAAAACCACCGGCACTTGGCGCAAGGGTGGTGCCCACTTTTTCGGAAAACCCTCACGATTGCTTACCGTATTATTCCACTACCCACTGCTATCGTCGGCTGATCGAGTCGCGAGAATGACGGGGGACGCGTTGAGCGCAATAGTTCGGATCGCGGTGATCATCATGTTCAGTTGCGGCGCGCTGCTGACGGCGACCAGCGCATCTGCAGCCGAAGAACCCACGGACAACACCTCCCTGATCCAACGTCTGGTAGGCGCCGACCTCGGGACCGTCATCAGGGCATTGCCCGGCGTTTTCTGCGGAAACCGCCTGATCGCCTACAACTCACCCTCGCCCAATTCGCCCACGAAGTGCGTCAACGGCCCCGAGGACAGCGGAAACTCGACAAACAGCGGGAATTACCATAATGAAGGTAACGCAATCAACAGCGGCAACTTCTCCAACACCAACGGCTCCACCGGAAGCAGTAACAATTCGAACGGCGGAAACACCGCCAACGGACCTCAGCACGTTTCCCCGGCCGGGTGAGCGGGCGATGAGGAGCTTGCTACGGAAGGCCGGAGTGACCGCGGCGTATCTCGGACTGATGCTGACGGCGGTCGTGCTGTCCACACCATTGCTCGAATGCGCCTCCGTGGCCGCGGTTCAGGCCGGGCACGACAAGTTCAAGGACCGGGGCAACCTCTGGAAGAGCGGCAACTACCGCGTTCGCGGGCGCCAGGTGAACAGCGGCAACTGGGACAACGCCAACGCGGCCATAAACAGCGACTTCAGCATCAACGGCAGTAACTTCGCCAACGGACCGCAGTACATCCTGAACCGCGAGGGCATCTCCAAGCTGGCGCATTAAGGGGCGTGCGATCCCCGGCGCACCATTCCAGCGCCGGGGATCCCCCCGTACGGCAAGTCCGAAGTTGAACGTCCACGGCAGCCCGGGGACGGCGTTCTCGCCGGGCCGTCCGTGCTCCGACGCGAAAGGCTCGACGATGGTGCATCACTCAGGGGCCAAGATCGGGCCCGACGATCCTCGCTACGATCCGCTCCGCCGCGGTTTCAACCCCCGGTGGCTGGCCGCCAGGCCCGACTACATCCGCCTTCCCCGCAGCGGCGACGAGGTCGCGCGCGCGTTGCAGGAGGCGCTCGACGAACCCGCGCTCCCGGAGAGGTCACGCATCACGGTCCGGTCCGGCGGTCACTGCTATGAGGACTTCGTCTGCTCCCCCGACGTACGAGTGATCATCGACCTGTCCCTGATGGACGGCGTCCACGCCGACGAGACCACGGGCGACGTATGCATGGAGGCAGGCGTCACCATCGGGCAGCTCTACAAGAAGCTGTACCAGGCCACCGGCAGGGCGCTGCCCGGTGGCTCGTGCCCCTCGGTCGGGCTCGGCGGGCACGTGGCAGGCGGCGGCTTCGGCCTGCTGTCCCGCCAGTACGGCCTCACCGTCGACTACCTCCACGCGGTCGAGGTCGCCGTCGTCAACGGGAGCGGCAGGGTGGAGCTGGTCACCGCCACCAGGGACGACGCCGACCCCGACCTCAAGGACCTGTGGTGGGCGCACACGGGTGGCGGCGGGGGCAACTTCGGCATCGTCACCCGGATGTGGTTCCGTGACCTGCCCCAGGCGCCCAAGCGCGTCCTGCTCGCCACCGGAGGCTGGAAATGGGCGGACATCGACGAGAGCCGGTTCCGGCAAATCGTCGGCAACTTCGGCGCCTTCTTCGAGCAACACCAGGGCGGCCCCGGCGACGAGTACGCCGACCTGTTCGCCATCCTCCTGCTGAGCCACCCGAGCAGCTCCCAGATCGGCCTGATCGCGCAGATCGACGCCGAGGTCCCGGACGCCGAAGAACTGATCAGGAACTTCGAGCGGGAGATCAACCAGGGTGTCGGACAGGTGCTGCACCCGCTGACCGAGGCGCTCGGCGAGTACGCCGCCTTCGCCGTCAGCGAGGCGTTCGGCGAGCGTGCGGCCGCCACCACCGACGAGAGACTCGGCCGTGCGCGGGAGATCCCGACGCTGCCCTGGACGGTCGTCAGCAAGGTCGTCGGCGCTCCGACGCCCAACAACAGAGCCGGCAAGCACAAGTCGGCCTACATGCGCAGGCCACTGCCCAGGAACCAGGTCACCGCACTGTGGCGGGGCCTGACCGAGGACAGTAAGACGCCCAGGGACGCGGTGGTGCAGATCGACTCCTACGGCTCCGCCGTCAACCGGGTGCGGCCAGAGGAGACCGCCGTGGCACAGCGAGACTCCATCATGAAGCTGCAGCACCAGGTCTACTGGCCGGCGGACCAGGACGGCACCGACCACCTGCGCTGGATCCGCACCCTGTACCGGAACATGTACCCCGGCGGAGTGCCCGTCCCGGACGAGACCACCGACGGATGCTTCATCAACTATCCGGACATCGACCTCAGCGACCCCGCATGGAACACCTCCGGAGTCCCGTGGTCCACCCTCTACTACGGCGGCAACTACCCCCGGCTGCGACGCGCCAAGCGGCGCTGGGACCCGCGCAACGTCTTCCGCCACGGCCAGTCCATCGAGCCCTGACGCCGGGCCACCGCCTACGCGCGCGCCTCCGCCCAGGTGAACTCCGGGCGGATGCCGCGTTTGATGAGAGCCTGCCCGGCGATCTTCAGCTCGAACATCGCCGGCACGTTCGGCGCCGCCCCCGACGTCCAGCAGGACTCCAGGTCGGTCAGCAGCCGGGTCAGAATGCGCCGGAACTCCAGCGACAGTTCCGGCTCCGCCGTCGAAGGCTCGAAGTGGTACACCTCGGGCAGGGTGATGGGCGCGCCGGTGAAGCTCCACTCATCACCGGTCTTGATCAGCCGCCTGCCTACGTACAGCTCCTTGTACAGGTAGTAATGCGCGTGGCTCGTTCGCTCACCGGTGGGCGAGCCGGGCGAATCGGGCAGGCCCTCCCCCTCGCTCTTGATCCGGTCGATCGTCTCGATCGCGTCGGCGACGGTCCTGATCGGCCCCGCGAAGGGGACCTCCACCGCGTGGGCGTCCGGATCGATCCCGGGACAGGTCTCTCTGAACGTCTCGATGATCGTGTCGTAGAAGGCGCCGATCGTCGGCGGCGGTGGCGTCTCCAGGCGGGCGACGGGGGGAAAGTCCGGGTGCTCGATCTGCATGAACACCGCGATCTGGTCCTTGACCAGCGGCTTGAGGTCGATCGGCAGCTGCTGCGGGATGCCGCCTGGGAGCTCGTTCGCCGGGTAGACGGGCAGGAAGTCCGCGTGGGCCACCGACGGTGTGCCGCCGACCGCCGTCAGCAGGTTCCCCGCCAGCGCGAAGTGGTACATCTCCTGGCTGACCACCCGATGCACCACGCCCTCGGTACGGTCGGGATCATGCTTGACCGACCATTGCGCGCACAGATACGGCGGGATCGTGGCGAACTCCAGCCTCATCGCGAGCCGCAACGCGCCCTTGAGGTCGTCCGGCGAGAGGATGCGCGCCTCGACGTACTCCCTGAGTGTCTTCATCGGGGGAGTCCCCGTCATCACCGGCTTCATGTCACAACCCGAGCTTCCTGAGTTCG
Source organism: Nonomuraea cypriaca (assembly GCF_015645445.1). GTDB lineage: Bacteria > Actinomycetota > Actinomycetes > Streptosporangiales > Streptosporangiaceae > Nonomuraea > Nonomuraea cypriaca. The sequence continues at coordinate 70,532 of NZ_JADOGI010000011.1, forward strand.
TCGTCGATGATCGATCGGGCCTCGGGCGAGACGCCCGGGAAGGCGAGGAGCGGCACGTTGCCGTGATAGCCGATGGCCGGGAACCCCGCGTCGGAGGTGAAGTAGCCGCCGACCACCAGATAGCGGAGCCTGACGAAGAACGCCCACCGGACTGCCGCGGCAGGGGACGCGATGAAATGGACGATCTCCCGCCGCCGGGCGTCGTCGAGGTCGAGGAAGCCGGCGCCGAAGCGTCGGCGCGACTCGTCGTCGACTATCGCGAGGCCGTCCTTGATGACGGTTCGGTGGGCCGGGTGGGGTTTGTACGGAGCGCTGACCCAGTCGTCGATGAAGTCGGCGATTCCCATCGCGCTCGGCGCCGGATGGTCGGCGGTGCCCGGCAGGATGATGTCACCGAGCACCGCGATCAGCGCCCGCTCGTGCTCCGACAGCGTGCGCGGCCACGGCGTGTGCGGGGTGACGACGTTGGGATCGGTGCCGTAGCCCTGCGGTGTCCCACGGCCGGCGGGCATCCCGTCCCGGTACATCGTCTCCCGCCACTCCCAGCTCACCGGGGCCGCGAGGTTCTCGCTGGTCACAGCGCGCCTCCCTTGATCAGATCGAGAATGCGGGCCGAGCCCCGCGCCGCCAGGGCCATGATCGTCAATGTGGGGCCCTTGTCCGGGCTCGACACGAACGAGGCGCCGTCGAAGACGAACACGTTCCGCGCCTCCCAGCACTGGTTGTAGGAGTCGAGCACGGAGTTCTCCGGGGACGTCCCCATGCGCGCGCCGCCGACCTCATGGACCGCCCCACCGGGGCGTGGCATCTTGAACGGAGCCGGATCCGGTGCGCCTCCGAGCAGCTGGAACACCTTGTCGAAGGTGGCCTGCATGTGCTTGGCCTGCCGGATCTCCGACTCCCCCCACTTCCAATGGAAGCGCAGCACCGGAACGCCCCACTTGTCCTTGTACGTGGGGTCGAGCTCGCAGAACGAGTCCTCGTTCGGGATCATCTCGCCCTCGCCTATGAGGGTGACGAAGGAGCCGAACTTCCGCCGGACCTCCGCGCGCAGGGCGTCGCCGTAGGTCGCGCTCCCGGCGTGAACGTAGCCCCCGACGCTCATGGTGGGCATCCTGCGCCCCCCTCGCGGCTCGATGCGATACCCGCGCGGGAAGTCGAGCTCGCCCGGGGCCGCCTGCAGCAGCCACCACGGCACGTAGATGTGCGGCGCGAAGATGCCGTCGTCGTTCTGCGGTGGAATGTTCTCCAGCATGGGAATCCGCGAGTCCCGGTTGAACTCCACGCTGTCCATGAGGTACTTGCCGACGAGACCCCGGCCGTTGCCGAGGCCGTTGGGGAAGGCGTCGCTTCGCGAATTGAGTAGGATGCGCACGGACGAGCACGTTCCCGCCGCCAGCACCACCACCCTCCCCGGCACCGAATGCTCGGCCCCGGTCACGCGGTCGTTGTAGCTGACCCCGGTCGCGCGTCCGGTCTCGTCGACATCGATCCGCGACACCATGGCGTCGCACACGACAGTGAGATTGCCGGTGGCGCGGGCGGGTGGAATGAGCACGGTCGTGCTCTGGAAGTTGGATCGGCTGGAGCATCCGCGGATGCACGGGGTCGCGTACAGGCAGGCCGCACGACCGTTCAACGGCTGGGTCAGGATGGCCGCGCGGATCGCCGCCACCTTCATGCCCAGTCGCTCGAACGCCCGGCTGAGGACGATCTCGTGCGCGCGCGGCGTCGGGGGCGGGAGGTGGACTCCCGGCGGGGAGTCTGGCACGTTCTCGATTCCGTGCGGCAGCCCGGTCACGCCGATGAAGCTTTCGACCTTGTCGTACCAGGGCGCCAGATCGGTGTATTCGATCGGCCAGTCGAAACCCAGTCCGTCCCGCGTCTTCGGTTTGAAGTCGTACGGTCCGAAGCGCAGGGCGACCCGGCCCCAATGGTTGGTACGGCCCCCCAGCATCCTCGGCCGCCACCAGTAGAATTCAAGATCGGGAGGCGTCCCGGGCGCGTCGGTGTACGGCTCGCCCTCGATCACCTGACCGCCGTCAACGGTGGCGTCGTAGAACCCGTTGGGCTTGTCCGGCGTCAAGACGGACCGCAGCGGCGCGATCTCCTGTGTGTGGAACATCGGCGTTTCCGTCCCGGGGTCGTAGTCCCGGCCCGCCTCCAGCATCAGGACGCGAAGGCCCTCCCGTGACAGCTCGTACGCGGCCATTCCCCCGGCCGCCCCAGAACCGACGACGATGACATCGAACGCCGTTGTGCCCGACACGTCGCCTCCCTCCCACCCGATCCGACTCGCGATGAGTTTTCCCAGGTCAGAGGGGTTAATACGTCCTAATTGTTTTGCCGATTCATAGCACGAGACCGGCCGTCGGCGCCTGTCGCGGGGGGAATGACGGTCAATACGGCGGATCTTCGGCCAGGCATTCCCGCAGCAGTACGAATCCGGGCATGGTCTCCGCCGGTTGCACGCCGACGTCGAAGATCTGCGGGTCCTCGAAGACGGGCTCTCCGTTCGGGCGGCGTACGTAGGCGACCCGTCCGTAGTCCACGCCGTCCTCGCGGTCGAAGCTCATCCAGGTGATGGCCTCCTGTTCCCCCTCCCGGAGGGGATCGTCGGAGACCGGCCGTACGGCGATGGTGCTCGGCGGCTTGAACAGCCACACCTGCGGAACGGCCAGCACCCACCGGACGACGCCGATCTCCTGGGCCTTCTCCGCCGCCCCGATCTCGAACGCTGCCGCCGCCACGGGGTCGCGCAGGTAGCCGGGATCGCTCAGCACGAGCCTGCTCGTGCCCTCCATGGCGACGACGGCCGGGAACTCCCGGGCCACGATGCTCTCCTCCAAGCGCTCCACCACGTCGAACAGCAGACGCGCGGTCGCCTCGTTCATGTCGCCTCCGACCACCTCGCTCAGCATTGCCCTGCCGCACCAGCGTTTCAGAAACCGCCGCTCACAGGCCCAAGACTCGCAGAGCCCGGCCGGCCTTACGTGGTCGTCCCGCTGAGGGAAGCCCCGAGAGCAGTCGTCATATACAGGACATTGCGCCCAGATCGCTCGCGCGCCACCAGCCTGCTCTCCCGCAGCACGCGGAGGTGCTGTGACACCGCGCTGGGCGTGACACCGAGCGCACGAGCCAGCTCCGTCGTCGTCGCGGGGGACCGCAGTGCCTCGATCAGTTCGGCTCGCACCCTGCCGAGCAACCGGACCGCGCTCCCCGCGGGCGCCCGCGTCCCCGCGGTCCACAACGTCCCGAGGCCCCGTGCCGGGTAGCGCACCGTGGTCTGCGTGGACGTCCGCTTCTTGATCAGCACGTACGGCGAGCCGAGAGCGACGGGCATGAGGACCAGCCCGCCAGGACCGAGCTCCACGACGCGCTCGGCCCGCCAGCGCGCTTCGGTAAGCCTCAGCCGGCCATCGCCCCAGTGCAGATCCGGATGCAGGTCGGTGAACAACTTCTGGGCACCGCCGGCGGCCATCTGCTTGGCGCGATAGATGACGTCCGCATCGAGCACGGCCCGGATCCGTGGCCAATGTGGTGCGATGAGCCGGTCATGGGCCGCGCGCAGTTCCGCGGCGATCGCACGCAGTCCTGCCGCCGGCCGCTCGGCGAGCGCGGCGACCGGGTCAGGGAGTTCTTCGCCGAACACGCGCCGGAGGCTGATACGTACTTGAGCGGCAGGTGTCCTTCGCAACGTCGCCAGGTCGTCCTCGATGGATCCCCCCGAGCCGGACGGGGCGGGAACGAGGAACCCCGGCCAGCTCGGCCGGTCGCCGACGATCAGCGGCCACGTATGCGGGAGGTCGAGTGGGTGCCTGGCCAGCTCGTCCGCCGCCCACCGCAGCCACCGCAGGTTGATCGGATTCCGATCAAGACCGCCCAGCTGCTGCAGGGCGGACACGGTCTCCGACAGCGGCGAGATCGCGAACCGGGTCGCCGCCAGCTCGGCGACGCCGAGATCGATCTTCAGAGCCATGGGCTGATTATGTAGCAATGGTCTAAATGCTGCCGTGACGGTGCCCCCGCGCCGGAAGATCACGACATGACGCAGAGCGACACCGAACCACGATTGACCGCGAGCTACTGGCGGTTGTGGTGGGCGACGGGTATCAACAGTGTCGGTGACGGGGCGTTCGCCGCGGCTGTTCCGCTGCTGGCCGTCACGGTCACCCGCGACCCCCGGCTCGTGTCGCTCGTGTCGGCGGCGACGTACCTGCCCTGGTTGCTGCTGTCACTCCCCGCCGGGGCGCTCGTCGACCGGCACGACCGCGTCGGCCTCATGTGGCGCGCGCAGGCGATCCAGGCGTTGATCGTCGGCGTCGTCGCGGTCCTCGCCGCACTGGGCCACGTCGGCATCCCGGTGCTCGCGATCATGGCCTTCTCGCTGGGGGCGTGCGCGGTCGTCTTCGCCAACGCCGCGCAGGCGGTGTTGCCGGACATCATCGCGAAGCCCCTGCTGCACAAGGCGAACGGCCATCAGCAGACGATCACCACGATCGGCCTGCAGTTCGCGGGACCACCGCTCGGCAGCCTGCTCTTCGCCGTCGCCGTCGCGCTGCCGTTCGGGATGGACGCCGGTTCGTTCGCCCTGTCCGCCGCGCTGCTGGCGACACTCCCCAGGCGCGGGCCCCGGCGGATCGAGCACCCACCGATGCGTACGGCGATCGCGGACGGCCTGCGCTGGCTGGCCCGTCACCGGCTGCTGCGCACCCTCGCGCTCCTGCTCGGTGTCAACACCTTCTGCTGGCAACTCGGCAACGTCACACTCGTCCTGCTGGCGACCCAGACGTTGCACCTCGACGCGCCCGGTTACGGCCTGCTGCTCGCCGGCGCCGCGATCGGCAGCCTGCTCGGCGGCCTGGTGAGCGCGCGCATCGTCAAGAGGACGGGCGCGCTCCCCGCACTGCTCACCGCGCTGGCCACGAACGTCGTCGTCTTCGCCGGGATCGGGCTGAGTCCGAACGCGATCGTGCTCTGCGCCCTGCTGGCCGTCAACGGCTTCCTGACCACGCTCTGGAGCGTCGTGACCGTCAGCCTCCGGCAGGAGATCGTGCCGGCCGAGCTGCTCGGCCGGGTGAACAGCGTCTACAGGATGCTCGGGTGGGGACTCATCCCGCTCGGGGCGCTGGCCGGCGGGCTGGTGGCGCACGCGTTCGGGTTGCGCGCGCCGTACCCCGTCGCGGGGGTGCTGCGCGGAATCGCCCTGCTGGTCGCGATGCCCGCGCTGGTCCGTGCCATGCGTGACTGAATCGGGAGCGAGGCCCGAGGGCCTCGCCACGATGTCCGACGCGCTCAGGCCGGCTTGGCGCCGGCGCCGTCGGCGACCATGAAGCCGTAGTCGCCGGGGGCGACGTTGGTCAGGTGCTCGCGGCCGAGGATCAAAATGCTCGGCTCGTACGGCGCGACGATCTCCTCGAGCACCTCGAAGGTGTGCGGGCTGATGATCTTGGCGAGGACCGTGCCCTTGGGGAGGCGTTCGCCGAGTCGTTCGACCCCGAAGTCCGACAGCATCGTGCCGCCGACGGTCGGCGCGAGCGTGGTCAGCGTCTCGACGATCACCTGGTCCTCCGGCGGCGCCACCGGCTCGCCGGGCAGCATGCCGACGGTGCGCAGGACGTTCAGCGTGCCGTCGACGCCCTTCCTCAGGTAGTCCTCGATGCGCTGGCCCCCGCCGCCGAGCTCGCTGACCATGCAGCGCACGCCCTTCTCCAGCGCCCAGCCGGTGGCCGACCCGATGTAGGGGTGACCGTGGTAGAGCACGGACGTGCCGTACGCCCGCGACATCTCGGCTCCCGCGTCGTGGATGTAGGCGTACTCCACGGTGGCGAAGTTGCCGCCGGAGTGGAAGTCGATGAAGTAGTCGGCGCCTTCCAGGATCTCGCTCAGCACCGCGGCGAGCTGCTCGGTGACGGTGCCGCCCCGGTTGCCGGGGAAGATGCGGTTGAGGTTGACGCCGTCGAGCGGCGTGTTGCGGGTCAGCGCCTGGTGCGCGTACGGGTTGGCCACGGGGACCGCGACGATGGTGCCGGCGAGCTGGGCCGGGTCGATGCTCTCCAGGAGGCGGCGGACCGTCTCCGACCCCATCGGCTCGTCGCCGTGGATGCCGCCGAACATCACCATGCGCGGGCCCTCGGACGCGCCTCGCAAAGTGTGCACGGTCAGTTCCAGGCGGTGCCCGCCGGCCAGTGTGGTCACGGGGATCTGTGCGACGGTCATACGGAGGATCCTTCCTTCGCTTTCTCTACGGACTCTGCGGGTGCGGGTGCGGGGGAGTTGGTCAGGGAGGAGAACACGCCGGAGCGGGCCAGCAGCACCGCCACGATGGCGGCGATCGCCAGCGCGGCGACGATGAGCAGGGTGGACAGCGCGGCCAGCGTCGGGTCCTGGAACTTCTGCATGTAGACGAACATCCAGACCGGCAGCGTGTTCTGGTCGGGGGAGAGCAGGAAGACGGTCATGTCGACCTCGTCGAAGCTCACCACGAACGCGAACAGCGCGGCGGCGATCAGCGCGGGCCTGATCTGCGGCAGCGTGGCCAGGCGGAAGGCCCGCAGCGGGGCGGCGCCCAGGTCCTTGGCGGCGGAGTCCAGCGTGGAGTCGGCCCGCATCAGCGCCGCGGTCACCACGATGACGACGAACGGCAGCACGATCACCGTGTGGGTCACGATGAGCCCGATCGTCCCGCCGAACAGGCCCAGCCGGTGCAGGTAGATGAACCCGGCGAAACCGAAGGCCACCTTGGGCACGACGGTGGGCGACAACACGAACGACTGCAGCAGCCCGCTGCCCGGCATGCGGTGCCGGACCAGCGACACCGCGACGGCCGTGCCGATCACCAGGGCCAGGATCGTGGCCATGATGGCCACCTCCAGGCTCAGCAGCGTCGCCGCGCCCAGACCTTCCTGCTCGAAGAGGTTGGCGTACCACTTGGCCGACAACGACGGTGGCGGCCAGGTGCCGTACGAGACGGACGAGAACGAGTTGATCATGATGATGACCAGCGGCAGCAGCACGTACGCGTAGACGATCGCCAGCCAGACGCCCCAGCCGCGCGCCCCGGCGGGCGCCGCGCCCGCCGCCGTCACCCCGCCCTGCTCGGCTCGCGCGGTACGGCGCTGCAGCCAGCCGAAGACGCCCAGCGCGACGACGGCCAGCGCCAGCAGCGCGTACGACGAGACCGCCGCCAGCGGCCAGTCCACGTTGTTGACGTTGTCGTAGATGTCGGTGGCCAGCACGTTCACCCGGCCGCCGCCGAGCAGGCTGGGCGTGGCGAACGAGCTGATCGACAGCGCGAACACCAGTTGCGCACCGCCGAGCAGGCCGGGCCAGGTCAGCGGCAGCGTGACCTTCACGAAGCGCCGGAACGAGCCCGCGCCCAGGTCCCCCGCCGCCTCGCCGAACGCCGGGTCGAGCTGCCCGAGTGACTGGATGATCGGGAACACCATGAACGGCAGCAGGATGTGCACCAGCGCGATCACCACGGCGGTGCGCTCGTAGAGCACCTCCACCGGCCCGAGTCCGGCCACCCCGAGCACGCTGTTGAGCACTCCGCTGTCGCCCAGCATGAGCTCCCAGCCGTAGGTGCGGGACACGACGCTGGTCAGCAGGGGCGCGAAGATGATGAACAGCCCCGCGTACCGCCAGGCGGGACGCCGTATCCGATGCAGGGCGTAGGCCGTGGGGTAGCCGACGACCGCGGCGACGACCGTGGTGATCAGGCCGAGCAGGACCGTCTCGCCGACGATCCCCCAGTGGTAGCCGCCGGTCAGGAACGTCTGCCAGGTGACGGTGGTGCCCGCGATGTCGGTGCCGTCGGGCAGGTACTGGTGGAAGCTGTATTCGAGCAGGGTGAGCATGGCCCCGACGAACACCCCGGCCAGCAGGACGACGCTGGGCGCCGCCATCAGCCAGGCCGTACGATGTCTCCGCATGTCGTCGCGCCCCTCAGATGCGCGAGGCGATGTCGGTTTCCCAGCGCTTCTGCCACTCGGCGTTGTTACGCCCGACGATGCCGTAGTCGATCTCCTGGAAACCGTCGCTGGTCGCCTTGGCGAAGGCGGGCAGCGCGGCCAGGCTCCGCGGCAGCTCCGCCTTGGTGTTGGCGGGCACCTCCACGCTCGTCTCCGCCCAGCGGGCGCACCACTTGGGTGAGAGCATCTCGTTGATGATGTCGTGGATGGCTTCGAGCTGGCTCTGCGACTGGCCCTCGACGGCCTGGAGGTTGACCGGCAGCGGGATCGCGCCCTCCTTGGGCACGACGTACGTCAGCGGGGCGCCGGAGTTGATCCACTGCTGCCCGGTGCCGGCGAAGTACGCGGTCAGCGGCGCGGTGCCGTTGCTCAGCACGTTGAGGTACTGCGGATTGGATTCCACCAGCAGCCGGATCTGCTGGGCCTCGCGCTTCCACAGCTCCCAGCCGGGCTCCATGTTGTCCAGTCCGCCGCCGTTCAGCTTGGCGGCCATGTAGACGGCGTACCAGGGGAAGGAGAAGAACGAGACCTGGCCCTGGTAGGCGCGGTTCCAGAGGTCGGCCCAGGAGCCGGACACCTGGGGGAGCTTCTGCTTGTTGTAGAGCAGGCCGAGCTGGTCGATGCCGATGCCGATCCCGATGCCGTCCTGGTAGCGGAAGCGCTCGTCGATGTCCGCGGCGTTGCTCATGGACGCGTAGTCGAGCTTGGTGAACATCTTGTCGTCGGCGCCCTGGGTGGAGGTCTGGGCGTTGAAGAAGCCGAAGTTGACCAGCGGCTGGTCGGGGGCGGCCTTCTTCTGCGCGAGCATCTTGGTGTAGCCGACGGAGTTCGACTGCTCGTAGACCTTGATCTCCACGCTCTTGTGTGAGGCCATGTACTCCTTGGCGAACTCCTTGGGCATCTTGCCCAGGTCGCCGCCGAGGAAGGCGAACATGGTCAGCGTGAGCTTGCCGTCCTTGGACGCGGACGGCGCGGCGGACTTCGGGGATACGCTGCCGCAGGCCGCGGCGAGGGTCATCCCCGCCGCTCCGGCCGCGGTGCCGAGGAACCGGCGCCGCGAGATATCCGTCATTTCGATCTAACTCCCTCAGTGGTTGAGGACGACACCGGCGTCCACGTCCCAGCCGGTCTCGACGTCATCGCCGATCGCCAGGGTGGAGCCGGCCTCTTCGCGCCGTTCGGAGATCACCAGGACCCCCGAGGCCAGCCGTACGTGATAGCGGGTGCTCGCGCCCTGGAAGATCACGTCTTCCAGGCGGCCGTGATAGCGGTTGGCGCACGTCAGGTTCTTGCCGACGGCGACGTGCTCGGGCCGGACGGACACCGCCCGCCCGGTGCCCGCGACCTTGACGCTGATGCCCGCCGACTCCAGCAGGCCGCCCTCGCAGGCGCCCTCGAACAGGTTCGTGTCGCCGAGGAAGGTGGCGGTGAACGTCGTGGCGGGCGAGCGGTAGAGGTCGGCGGGAGGCCCGATCTGCTCGATGCGGCCCTCGTTCATCACCGCCATCCGGTCCGACATCGTCAACGCCTCCACCTGGTCGTGAGTGACGTAGACGAACGTGGTGCCGGAATCGTGCTGGATGCGCTTGAGCGCCTGCTGCATCTGGACCCGCAGCCGCAGGTCCAGCGCGCCCAGCGGCTCGTCGAGCAGCAGCACGGCCGGCTCGTTGGCCAGGGCGCGGGCGATGGCCACCCGCTGCTGCTGACCGCCGGACAACTGCGACGGGTACCTCTCGCCGAACCCGTCCAGGTCCACCAGCTCCAGCATCGAGCCGACGATCTCGCCGACCCTCCTCGCGGGCTTGCGCTGCAGCCGCGGCCCGAACGCGACGTTGTCGGCCACGGTCAGGTGCGGGAACAGGGCCAGGCGCTGGAAGACCATGTTCGTGGGACGCCGGTGCGGAGGACGGCCGCGCATCGACTCGCCCCTGATCAGGACCTCGCCCGAGGTGGGCTCCTCCAACCCCGCCAGGATGCGCAGCGTCGTGCTCTTGCCGCAGCCCGAGGGGCCGAGCATGGAGAAGAACTCCCCCTTGGCCACGGCGAAGTCGACCTGCTCGACACCTCTGGCGCCGTTGTCGTACACCTTGCGGATACCGCGGAGCTCGGCGTCGGGCGTGCTGGTCATGTCGTGCTCCTCATTTCCGCGAACGCCTCCTCGGCCGCCTCGAGCAGGGCCTCGACATCGGCCTCCGTGTGCGCGGTGGACAGCGCGGCGTGCAGCAGCGGCTTGGCCGGGAGCAGGATCCGGCGCTCGCGCGCGACCCGGTGCAGGATCGCGTAGCGGGCCGGGTCGCTGGCCATCGCCGTGCGGTAGCCGGTGACCGGGCCGGACATGAAGTACGGCTGGAAGTGACCGCCCGCGCCGGCGACCAGGGCGGGGACGTCGTACGTGCGGGACAGCTCGGCGAACCCCTCCCGCAGCCGGGTGCCGAGCTTGTCGAGGTATGCCTGGGCCGAGCCGTCCGCCAGCAGCGGCAGGGCCGCCGCCGCGGCGGCCACCGCCGAGCCGTGGCCGTTGTAGGTGCCGACCCAGCCGACCGGCCCTCCGCTCGACGGGTCGGTGACGGCCAGCAGGTCCGTGCGGCCCTCGACCGCGGCCAGCGGGTAGCCGTTGGCGATGGCCTTGCCGTACGTGGTCAGGTCGGGGGTGATCCCATAGACCTGGCGCGCGCCGCCAGGGGCCAGGCGGAAACCGGTGAGCAGCTCGTCGAAGATCAGCACGATGCCCAGCTCGGCGGTCAGGTCCCGCAGCAGCCGCAGGTACTCGCCGGTCGCCGGGATGAAGCCGATGTCGATGAGAACGGGCTCCACGACCACGGCGGCCAGCTCGGCGGCGTGCTCGCGCAGCAGCCGCTCGGTGGCGGCCAGGTCGTTGAACGGCAGGACCACGGTGTCCCCCGCCGACCGCGACAGGCCCGCCGAGCTGGGCGGCGCCGCGGGCCGTTCCGCGGGCCCGAGCTGGTCGGGGGCGGGCCAGGTCGACACCCACAGCGGGTCGAACCAGCCATGGTAGGCGCCCTCGGCCTTGGCGACCCGCTCCCTGCCCGTGCTGTGCCTGGCGATCGCGAGCGCGTGCATCAACGCCTCGGTGCCGGTGTTGGCGAACTTGACCCGCCCGAAATCCGGGATCATCCCGGCGAGCCGCTCCACCGCGTGCACCGCGTCCTCGGTCTCCACCCCGGTGGTCAGCCCGCGGCTCACCGCGGCCGTGACGGCCGCGTCCACGTCGGGGTGGCGGTGGCCGAGCATCACCGAGGCGTTGCCCATGGTGCAGTCGAGGTAGCGGTCGCCCTCGACGTCCCACAGGTACGGCCCCTCGGCACGGTGGAAGTAGACGGGATGCGGCGACTGGAAGCGGGTGTTGGAATGGACGCCGCCGGGCACGTACCGGCTCGCGCGTTGAAAGAGGGCGTGCGACGTGGTCACCTGTTAACTCCTCATCTCCAGGGAGAGCCGCCCGGCCTCGGCCAGCAGCGCGGGCACGCAGGCGTTCGCGTTCTCGCGCGTGAAGCGCGCCGCGGGGCCCGCGATCGAGATGCCGCCCACCGCGTGCCCCGACCGGTCGAGAATCGCGGTGGCGCGGCAGCGCAGGCCGACCGCGTAACTCTCCTCATCGACGGCGAACCCCTCCGAGCGGGCGGTCGCCAGCTCCTCCCTCGTCTCACGCAGCGCCTGCTCGGCCTGCTCGCCGACGGTGGCGCGCACGATCTCCAGCTGCCGCCGTACGGGCAGCATCGCCAGCACGGCCTTGCCCATCGCCGAGGTGAGCGGGTTGAGCACGTCACCGACGTGGGCCACGGCCCGCAACGAGTGCGCGGGCTCCTTCCGTGCCACCAGCACGATCTGGTCGCCCACCAGCAGGCCCGCACTCGCGCTCTCGCCGGTCTGCTCGGCCAGCGACTCCACGGCGGCCTTCAACCGGTCGGCAGCGTGCATCTGGTCGAGCGTCCGCACGGCCAGATGCACCAGCCTCGGCCCCGCCGAGTACCCGGACCTGTCCATCTGCACCAGGAACCCGCGCTCGACCAGCAGCCCGACCAGCCGCGACGCGGTGGAGGGGGGAACACCAGCCGCCGCGGCGATCTCACCCAGCTGCAGGGGGGCGCGGTCGTGGGTGACCGCGACGTCCAGGACGTCCAGCAATCGGGCGAGGTAGCTGGTCCGAGACTCGCTTCCACTCAGTGGAACTGCCTTTGCATTCATTGGACGGCAATTTAGGTACGTCTCTATCGGGAGTCAAGACCAGGGAAAAAACGGAAACAAGCAGTTACATGCCCGTTTCAATCCATTAATCCCGTACGACCTGCCGCAGCGTGTTCATGGGCCGGGGGCGTAGCGGAGCGCGTGGGGCCGGTACTCCCCATAGCACTCCGCCTCGCGCAGGGCGTCCAGGAAGGACACGGGGCCGTCGAAGGCGGGCATCTCCAGATAGGCGGCGCCGACCCCGGCCGGGTCGTGGGCGTCCGAGCCCACGGTGCCGGGCAGACCGTACGCCCGCGCGGTGCGCAGCGCGGTCCGGTTGTGCTCCTGATCGGGGATCTTGGCGTTGAACACCTCGACCGCGTCGATCCACCCGGCCTCGCACATCGCGTCGAGGCCGGCGCCGACCCCGCTGCGCAGCGGGTCGTACGGGTGCGGCGCGCAGACGAGGCCGCCCTGCGCGCGAATCCGCTCGACCACCTCGCGGGCGCGCAACACGTACGGCACCCGCTCGGTGAGCGGTCCCGGTGAGCGGCGGGCGGCCTCTTGAACGGCGGGCGGTCCCGGTGAGCGGCGGGCCGGTCAAACGGTGAGGCCGAGTTCGGCCAGGAGTTCCTGCGAGTAGGCGATGCGGCCGGTCAGCTCGCTCGGCGGGGCCTGGCACAGGGCCAGCGCGGCGGCGGCCATCACCTCCGGCGGTTCGGCGTTCGGGTCGTCCTCGGTGGTCAGGTGATGGAACAGCGTGCCGGGTGTAGGCACCACCTTGGTCGGGGCGAGCGAGTTGACGGCGATCCCGTCGGCGTAGAGCTCGGCGGCGAGCCCGGTGCTGAGGCGTTCGAGCGCCGCCTTGCACATGCCGTACACGGTGCCGCCCAGCCCCGCGCGCGGGCCAGGCGGGATGGCCGGGTGGCGGGCGGCGACGGAGGAGATGTTCAGGATCCAGCCCCGCCCGCGCTCCCGCATGCCGGGGATGACCAGCTGCGCCAGGTGGGTCGGCGCCGTCACCTGCACCTCGAACATCAGCGCCTGGCGACGCGCGGTGAACTCGGCCACCGGCGTGAAATAGGTGACGGCGGCGTTGTTGACCAGGATGTCGATCTCGCCACAGCGCTTGTGGACCTGCTCGACCAGCCGTTCCCGGTCCTGCGGGACGGACAGGTCGGCCGCGAACGCCTCCGCCGTCCCGCCGGCCGCCCGGATGCCGCCGACCGTGTCCTCCAGCGTGCCGGGCAACCTGCTGGTTCCCGGCGTCACCGTACGGGCGCTGGCCGCGACGCAGGCTCCCTCGGCGGCGAACCCCGCCGCGATGGCGGCGCCGATCCCCCTGCTCGCCCCCGTCACGAGCGCGACCCGTCCGTCCAGCCGCCCCATGGCCATCCCGCCTTCCCACGGTTTTAGAACTAAGTTCTGGAATTAGCTTCAAGCCGGACGCGCCCAGCTGTCAAGGTCCGGCGTGCGGTCTTGACATGCGAGACGCTAATGATAGAACTGGATTCTAGGATTCTGTTTCGCCAGGCCCTCCAGGAGCGGCCGCCGCCGCGCCGGAGCGAGGAGAACGCATGGAACTCGATCTGGGTCCCGAAGTCGAAGCGTTCCGAACGGACCTGCGCGGCTGGCTGCGCATACACGTCCCGAGCGGGCTCGCCGACCTCGTCGACTGGAATCTCGCGCCGGTGACCGGCGGTCACCGGCCGTCCGCCCTGGTCCGGGCGCTGGCCGACCCGCGCTACCTGGAATGGGAGCAGGCGCTCACGGAGGCGCGCCTGGTGTGCCCGCAATGGCCCGCCGAGTACGGCGGGCAGGACATGGACGCGATCAGGATGGCCGTGCTGAACGAGGAGTTCGCCCGCGCGGGCGTCCCCCGGGTCGCGCGCGGGATGGGCGAGTCGCTGGTCGGCCCGTCCGTCCTCGTCCACGGCACGCCGGAGCAGAAGGCCGCCTTCCTGCCCAGGATCGTCTCCGGCGAGGACGTCTACTGCCAGGGCTTCTCCGAACCCGGCGCGGGCTCTGACCTGGCCGGCGTACGCACCCGCGGCGTCGTGGACGGCGACGAGATCGTGGTGACCGGGCAGAAGGTGTGGACCTCGGGGGCGGCCAGGGCCACCATGATGTTCGTGCTGTGCAGGACCGACGTGGACGCGCCCAAGCACGCCGGGCTCTCCTACGTGCTGGTGCCGTTCACCGTCCCGGAGATGCAGTACCGGCCGATCCGGCAGATGACCGGCGCCGCGGAGTTCTGCGAGGAGTTCCTCGACGGGGTGCGGGCCCCGCTGTTCAACGTCATCGGCGGGCTGAACAACGGCTGGCGGGTCGCCATGACCACCCTCGGCCATGAGCGCGGCGGGCGCTCGACCGTACAGCACCTGCGTTTCGAGGGCGAGTTCTGGGAGCTGGTGGAGGCCGCGCGCCAACGCGGAAGGGACACCGATCCGCTGATCCGCCGCCGCCTGGCCTGGGCCTACACGCAGGTGCAGCTCATGCGTTACGGCGGGCTGCGCACGCTCGCAGGGATGGCCGCGGGGCGGCAGCCCGGCCCGGAGTCCTCGATCGCGAAGCTGTTCTGGAGCGAGTACCACAAGCGGCTGGGCGAGCTCGCGGTCGACATCCTCGGCCCGGAGGCGCTGGTCAGGCCGGAGGGCGCGGGCTACCCCACCACACGCTGGCAGAACGTCTTCCTGTCCAGCCGCGCGGGCACGATCTACTCCGGCACCAGCGAGATCCAGCGCAACATCATCGCCGAGCGAGCGCTCGGCCTGCCCAAGGAGACGAAACCGGCCGGGCCGGCACGGAAGACGGGGGCCTGAACGATGAAGTTCGCGGAGAGCCAGGAGCAGAGGGAGCTGCGCGATTCCGTACGGCGGTTCCTGGCCGAGAAGTCGCCGCTCACCGCCGTACGCGAGCAGATGGACGGCCACGACGGCTACGACCGGGCGGTGTGGCGGCAGGCCGGCGAGCAGCTCGGCCTCACCGGGATCGGGATCCCCGAGGTCTACGGCGGGGCCGGGGCCGGCTTCGTCGAGCAGTGCATCGTGCTCGAGGAGATGGGCCGCGGCCTCTACTGCGCCCCTTACTTCGCCGGCGCGGTGCTCGCCGCCACCGCGCTCACGCGGTGCGACGACGAGGACGCCAGGAAGCGGTACCTGCCGGGAATCGCGTCAGGCGAGGTGATCGCGACGCTGGCCGTCACGGGCGACGGACGGACATGGAACGGCACCGACACGGCGCTGGCCGCCCGCGAGGACGACGGGACCTGGCGGCTGTCGGGTCACCGCGGCCTCGTTCTCGACGGGCACGTCGCCGATCTGATCCTGGCCGCGGCACCCACCCCCGGCGGGGTCTCCCTGTTCGCCGTGCCAGGCGGCGCACCCGGGCTGACGGCGACCGCGCTGCCCACCCTGGACCAGACCAGGCGGCTGGCCCGCCTGGACTTCGACGAGGCGCCGGCCGAGCTGATCGGGACCGCGGGCGCCGCTCCCCTGGAGGCCGTCATGGACGTCGCCGCGGTGGCCCTGGCGGCGCAGCAGCTCGGCGGCGCGCAGGCCGCGCTCGACATGGCCGTCGAGTACGCCAAGGTACGCCGCCAGTTCGACCGCCCGATCGGCAGCTTCCAGGCGATCAAGCACAAGTGCGCCGACCTGCTGATGGAGATCGAGTCGGCCCGGTCGGCGGTCGTCTACGGCGCGTGGGCCGTCGCGGAGGCGGCCGAGGACGTGCCGGTGGTGGCGCCGCTGGTCAAGGCCTACGCCTCGGAGACCTACCTGCACGCGGCGTCGGAGAACATCCAGATCCACGGCGGCATCGGCTTCACCTGGGAGCACGACGCCCACCTGTACTTCAAGCGCGCCGCGTCCGACAGCCTGCTCTTCGGCGACGCGGACTTCCATCGCGACCGGCTGGCAGACCGGATCGGAATCTAGGCCGAAGGACCCCAGGCCGTCTAGGAGGGCACATGCCACTGAACCATGACGTGATCGGCGTCGAGTCCGAGCCCGTCGAGAAGAGCTGGACCAGCAAGGACACGCTGCTCTACGCGGTGGGTGTCGGCGCCGGGCTGGACGATCCGGCCGAGGAGCTGGCCTTCACGACGGAGAACTCGGCGGGCATGCGGCAGCGGGTGCTGCCCACGTTCGCGGTCCTGGCGGCGCAGGGCGGCGGGGGACGGGAGCTCGGGGACTTCGACCGGGCGATGCTCGTACACGCGGAGCAGGGGTTCGAGCTGCACCGGCCGCTGCCGCCGGCCGGCTCGGTGCGGATCACCTCGAAGGTGACCGGCATCTACGACAAGGGCTCTGGAGCGCTGGTGGTCAGCGAGGCGCTCGCGGTGGACCCGGAGACGTCCGAGCCGATGATCACCTCGCGCAGCTCGCTGTTCATCAGGGGCGAGGGCGGGTTCGGCGGCTCCCGGGGGCCGGCCGCGGAGTGGAAGTCGCACGACTGGCCGCCGGACCATCAGGTCACCTACCGGACCCGCCCCGAGCAGGCGCTGATCTACCGCCTGTCCGGCGACCGCAACCCGCTCCACTCCGACCCCGCCTTCGCCGCCCGCGCCGGGTTCCCCCGCCCGATCCTGCACGGGCTGTGCACGTACGGGGTGACCGGACGGGCCCTGCTGCACACCCTCGCCGACTCCGACCCGGCGCGCTTCGCCGCGATGTCCGGCCGGTTCAGCGCGCCGGTGTTCCCCGGGGAGTCACTGACGGTGTCGATGTGGGTGGACGGCGACACGGCGATGTTCCGTGCCGCGAAGGACGACGGGACGGTCGTGATCGACAGGGGCACGGTGCGCCTCAACCAGTGAGACCCCCGTGGGCGGGTTCCCGTGCGGCTCAATCAGTGAGACCCCCGTGGGCGGGTTCGTTCCCGCCAACCGTGCGGCTCAACCAGTGAGACCCCCGTGGGCTGGTTCCCGCCAGGTGACGAGCGCGTCCAGGGCCTCCACCCGCGAGCCCGACACCAGCAGCGGGTTGATCTCCAGCGACTCGAGCCGGTCGCCCAGGCTCTGGGCGAGGCCGGCGACGCGCGTCACCACGTCCGCGACCGCGCCGAGGTCGGCGGGCTCGGCGCCGCGGGCTCCCTGGAGCAGCCGGGCTCCACGCAACTCCGTCAACGCGCGCCGCACCTCGGCGGCGTCCACCGGGAGGATCCGCAGGGCGGTGTCCCGCAGGATCTCGACCCATAGCC
>NZ_JADOGI010000110.1 GCF_015645445.1 Nonomuraea cypriaca
AGGTCGGCCCAGTGGACCGGCCGCCCCGTTGTGAGGCCGGGGGTGCCCCCCGGCGTGGCTCCTGTGAGGGACGTCCAGGGCCGCGCTGGCTCGTGTGGGGGATGCTCGGGGCCGGAGTGGGTGGGGGTCCGGTTGCTGCTAATGTGCGGCGAATGAGTGGACGTGGAGTGCTTGTCACCGGCGGGTCGAGAGGGATCGGGCGCGCGATCGCGGCGGCGTTCGCCGAGCAGGGGGACCGGGTCGCGATCCATCACCGGGACTCCGCCGGCCAGGCAGAGAGCCTGCTCGCGGGGCTGAAAGGCCAGGGCCACGCCATCGTACGCGCGGACCTGGCGGACCCCGACGACGTACGGCACATGGTCGACGCGGCGGCCAAGGCATTGGACGGCGGGATCGACGTCCTGGTGAACAACGCCGGCGTCTTCCTCCACCACCCCGTCACCGAGCTGACCTACGAGGAGTGGCAGGCGGCCTGGCGCCAGACGATCGACGTCAACCTGACCGGCGCGGCCAACGTCACCTGGTGCGCGCTGCGGCACATGGCCTCGGGAAGCCGGATCGTCAACGTCTCCTCGCGCGGCGCCTTCCGCGGTGAGCCGGACAGCCCGGCCTACGGGGCGAGCAAGGCGGGACTGAACGCCTTCGGCCAGTCCCTCGCCATCGCCCTCGGGCCGCGCGGCATCGCGGTCGCCACCGTGGCGCCCGGCTTCGTGGAGACCGACATGACGAACGAACACCTCAAGAACCCCCGAGGCGACGCCATCCGCGCCCAGAGCCCGTTCGGCCGCGTGGCCCGCCCGGAGGAGATCGCGGCGGCCGTCGTGTACCTGGCCTCCCCGGCCGCCGAATGGGCGAGCGGCGCCGTACTGGACCTGAACGGCGCGTCCTACCTACGCTGACGCCTGCGCCGACGGGGCGAGGGTCACCACCTGCGCCGGACGGTCGCGGATCACCACCTGCGCCGGACGGTCGCGGATCACCACCTAGGCCGACGGTCGCGGATCAGCACCTGCGCCGAACGGCAGCCGGGTCAGTGGAGGCGGCGGTCGAGGAGGAGGGCGCCGCGGCCGGAGAGGAGCGTGGCGCACCACTCGCGCAGGTCCGCCGGCTTGGGGCCGGTCAGGCCGCCTCCGTCCAGGAGGTCCGCCCAGTCCAGGAGCGACTCGGCGAGCATCAGCGGCACCCCACGCCGCTCGTGCACCTCCGCCGCCGCCTCGAAATGCTCGGCGGCCTTGCGCGGGTCGCCCATGGTCACGCACAGATGGGCCAGGTAGTGGTGACCGCAGTGGTGCGCGATCGTCCCGTGCCCGAACGTCTCCCCGTCGGCGGCCAGCGAGTCGTACAGCTGCCCGGCCAGCTCCGCCCGGCCCAGGTGGGAGGCGGCCACGGCGAGGTTGTCGAGTGCGGGCCGGTGCGCCATGTTGCGCGGCGGCACCGCGCCCTGGTCGGCCAGGATGCGGTCCAGCAGCGGCGCGGCCTCCTCGTCGCCCATTTCGCACAGGTACCGCAGCACCGCGTGCACCGGATCGACGCGGGGCGCCCGCGCGGCCCGGCGCAGCCGGTCGCGCAGCTCCCACAGGCGGCCCTGGAGCCGCCGGATCTCGGCGATCTGCTCGGAGAAGATGGCCACGGCCTCCAGCCGCCGCCCGATCTCCGAGCCCAGCCGCATGGCCGCCAGCGCCTCGGACTCGGCCTGCGCCAGGTCGCCCTGCATCAGCGTCAGGCCCGCCTTGGAGTAGCCGATCAGCCAGTTGAGGTGCGGCTGCGCCAACCGGCGCGCCAGCTCGTCGGCCTGGTCGAGCAGCGTCCCCGCGCGGGCGGCGTCGCCGCTGTCGAGCACCGGGGGAGTGCGCTGCACGTACGCGTGGAACAGGGCGAGGTCGTCCCCCGTCCGGCGGGCCGCCTCCAGCATCTCGTCGCCGTCCCTGTGCCGCTGGTGCAGCGGGTCGGCCGGGATGATGGTCAGGCTGCGCAGGCACAGGACGAGGGCCAGCGTGCGTGGATCGCCCGACTTGCGGGCCAGCGCCACCGCCTCGTCGCTCAACGCGAAGCGCCGCTCTCCGTCGGGCGCCCAGATGAGCTCGGAGGCGAGCTGGGCCGCCAGCAGCGCCCTGGTGCTCAGGTCGGTGGAGTCGACCAACCGGCGCGCCTCGGTCAGCAACGCGATGCGCTCCATCTCGGGCGTGGCCGAGATGCTGGTGAGGCCGCGGTCGCCGCCGAGCGCCGCCATGACGATCAGGTCGCCACGCCCGCACTCCCTGGCCAGGTCGGCCGCGCGCACCAGGGTCGGCCTGGCCTCCGGGTGACCGGCCAGCCACATCGCCCGGCCGCACTCCACGAGCAACTCGGCGCGCCGCTCCTGGGTGGCGCCGGGGAAGTCGTTCAGCAGGTCGAGCACCCGCTGGTACCAGGTGACCGCCTCGCGGTGCGCCAGCCCGGCCAGCGCGTGCTGCGCCGCGCGCACCGCCGCGTCCGCCGCCGCGCTCACTCTGGCCGGGTCGCGGCCGTGCTCGGCGGCGGCCAGCAGGTGCGCGGCCACCACGTACGGCCGTGACTCCGCGGCCTTCGGGTCCGCCCGGAACAGCGCGTCGGCCACCCGCCCGTGCAGCAGCCCGGCGCGCGGCGGCGAGAGCGTGGCGTAGAGCGCGTTCCTGGTCAGCTCGTGGGAGAACTGGCACGGGCCACCACCGGACATGGTCACCAGGCCCGAGCCCATGGCCTCCTCCACCGCGGCCACGAACCTGGCCTCGTCGAGTCCGAGCCCGAGCCGCAGCTCCGCCGGCTCCATCCGCTCGCCCACGGCCAGCAGGCTGACCAGATCCCTGGCGTCCGGGTGGAGCCGCGCCAGCCGCGCCATCACCATCCTGGTGACCGAGTCGGGCACGGTCAGCCCGTCGAGGTCCTTGCCCGCGGCCAGCTCCCTGGCCACCTCGCTGATCAGGAACGCGTTCCCGCCGGTGATCCGGTGCAGCAGCTCGGCGTCGGCGCCGCCGCGCACCTGCGACAACACGTGGGTCACCTCGTCCAGCCCGAACGACGACACCTGGACGACCCGGCCGTCGGCGGTCAGCTTGTGCAGCTCCGGCATGGTGGGCGCGGCGGCGTCGACCGGCACGGGCCGCGACGTGGCCAGGATGAGCATCGGCATGGCCTCGGCGTCCCACATGAGGGCGCTCAGCATCTGCAGCGACTCCAGCGTCGCCCACTGCAGGTCGTCGATCACCAGCAGCACCGGTCGTACGGTGGCCAGGCGCTCGATCAGCGTGCGCGCGGCGGCCATCAGGTGGTAGCGCTCGGAGACCGGCTCGGTGGCGGGCGGCACCTCCAGCGACAGCGGCGGCGCGCCCAGCGAGGGCGCCAGGCGGACGAGCTGGCCGCACCGCTGGTCGACCCCGGCCCGCAGCAGCAGCGCGGGCGAGGTGCGGGCCAGCCGCTCCACCGCCCCCGCGATCGGCTCGTACGCCTGCCGCGCCGGATCCGTGCACCGCCCCGCCAGCACCGTGAACTGCCGCTTGAGCGCCCGCCTGGCCACCTCCGACGCCAGCCGGGTCTTGCCCACCCCCGGCTCGCCTCGCAGGATCACCAGCCCGCTGCCGAACTCGGCCGCCGCCAGCTCCCCCTCCAGAGCCCGCAGTTCAGCGTCCCGGCCGACGAACGGCAGCACGTGACCGTGGTCCAGCCACGACGCCAGCGCGCCGCTCTGGTGGTGGTCGGCGTTCTGCCAGTGCAACTCGTACGTGTGCAGCGGCTCGCGCAGCCCCTTGCCGGGCAGCCGCCCGAGATCCTTGAACTCGTGCCGGCTGCGGCCCTGCGCCAGCCGCCGTACCAGGTCGGTGCAGAGCACCTGGCCGCCCTCCGCCACCGCGACCAGCCGGGCCGCCTCCACCGTCGGCAGCCCGCTGACGTCGTCGTGTCCCCAGCACACGTCGCCGGCGGCGAGCGCGGCCCTGACGGAGATCTTCTCCATCGCCCGCTCGTTCTCGTCGGCCACGGCCTGCTGCACCGCGATGATCGCGTCGAGCCCGGCCGTGGCCGAGTCGAACACGGCCATCAGCCCGTCGCCGAGGCTCTTGGTGAACGTCGAGCCGTTCGCCGTCACCACCGAGTGGAGGAGCTGGTAGAGGCGGCGGAAGACGACGTTGGCGCGTTCCTCGCCGAGCCTGATCCGCAGCGCGGTCGAGCTGACCACGTCGGTGAACATGAGGGTCGCCGTGGTCAGGGTGCCCGGCTCGTGCGGGGCGCTCATGTCCGCAGCCCCTTCCGCGCGGGGGTGCGTACCCTCTGACGGACGCCCTGGCGGATCCCGCGGGTCCTGACCGCGGCCGGCGACTGCCTGATCCGCCACGCGCGGGCCAGCTCCCCGGGGATCTGGAACGCCGCCTGCCCGCCCGAGTGGCGGTCGATCAGGGCGACCACGATGTGCCGCCCGGCCCTGCGCACCAGCCAGCGGATCACCCCGTCGACGGGCCCGGTCAGCCTGGAGTGCCGGTGCGCGGACCGCGCGGCCGCGAACAGGGCCGTGCACCACCAGGCCGGCTTCGGCACGCCGAGCAGCTCGGGCACCCGGTCGGCGCCGTACGCGGCGTCGCGGAAGATCCAGTGCACCAGGCTGCGCGGCAGCTTGCGCCACCCCAGGTGCATGAACGCCTCCATCTCCTCCAGCAGCCGCGCCATCAGCAGGCGGCCCTCGTCGCTGGACTCGTAGAGCCGGCCCAGGCGCTCGCTGACCGGCTCGACGTCGGCGAGCGTGAGTGGCCCGTCGCGGCAGGCGTCCACGCCCATGAGGTGGCCGAAGACGCTCCACGTGTAGAGGTGGGCCGCGCGTTGCTCCTCGCTCAGCACCACGCCCATCGTCTCCAGAGCCTCCCACGTCACCACGGAGAAGTCGAAGATGGTGGCCAGCAGCAGCTCCTGGTTGACCGGCGGGCCGTACCTCTCCTTGTCCCAGTGGTCGGAATAGCGCTCGTCGACCAGGGCGCGGACGAACGAGTGCAGGAGCCGCAGCCCGATCGCGGTCGTGTGCCCCGGGCCGCCGGGGTGCAGGCTGTCGGTGGCCTTCAGCCCCATCACGTCGACCAGCATCTGCCCGGTCTCGGCCACCCGCCGGGTGAGGCTGTGCGTGGCCAGGCCGGAGACGCCGGCCAGCACCTTGGCGCTGGACACCTCGACGTACGCCATCGGCAGGCACTTGCAGAACAGCGCGGCCGACTGGTAGAGCCCGTAGTCGGCGAACACGGCCTGCCCCCTGGCCAGCAGTTCGCGGTCGTCGCCCCATTCGGGCAGCTCCTTGGCGAAGTCGATGGCCTCGAAGATGCCGGACGCGGGCGGTGCTCCCGAGGGCTCCCTGGCCTCCCGCTTGGCCTGCCCCAGCTCCGCGATCACCGCCCGCAGCAGCTCCAGAGGGCCGCCCTCGCCGGGCCGTGATTCGAGGTAGGCGGTCACCACCTTGTCGATGTCCGGGTCCGCCTGCTGCCTGAGCCGCCGGAATCTCTCCTCAGGCCAGCGCTCGGCGTCGTCTCGCTCGTTCATATGCCCCGTACTCCAGTTTCGGTCAGAGGCCGCCCCGTTTTCTCAGGGCGGCGACGTCCAGCAGCGTGATCGTCCGGCCTTCGATGGCGATGAGGTGCCGCGCCACGAGGGACTGCAGGGCCCGGTTCACGGCCGGCCGCGTCGCGCCGATCAGCGCGGCGAGGTCGGACTGGGTCAGGCCGGGCAGGTCCACCACGTCGTCGGACTTGCCGTGCTTGTCTGCCAGTTGCAGCAGCAGCTTCGCCAGCCGCCCGCCCAGGTCGAGGAAGGCCAGGTCGGCGGCCTGGTCCGTGAGTCTGCGGACCATGTGGCCGAGCATCCGCAGGAACTCGTCGGCCAGGCCGGGGTGCTCCCGCATCAGCTCCAGCAGCCGCGCCCTGGGCAGCGCGAACACCCACGCCGGGCGCACCGTCACGATCGAGGCCGAACGCGGTGAGCCGTCCAGCAACGCCATCTCCCCGAAGGTGTCGCCCCGGCTCAGCATGTTGAGCACGATCTCGTCGCCGTGCTCCGTGGTGAACACCACCTTCACCAGGCCGTCCAGCAGGACGTGAAGAGACTCTCCCCGGTCCCCCTGGTGGAAGATGATCTGGCCGGACCGGTACCTGCGCGCCAGCCCGGCCCGTGCGGCGCTCCGGATGCCGCTCTCTCCGAGCACGCGGAACAGCGGGATCTCCGCCAGCACGGCGGCGACCGGCTCGGCGTCGTGCGGCACCCCGCTTCGCCCGCTCATGCAAGAACTTTAAGCCGCATTCCGCCGCAGAGCAGTAAGGCGTCACCGGTCCCGCGAATGTGACGAGGAACACATCGGGACTGTCACGCCCGAGACAGCCTCGGCAGATCATCAGGCGCACCTTGGGTGTGCCGGCCGGACATGGAGACCCCCCGAGTACCCGGACCGGCAGGGAGAACGACATGCATGTGGAGACCCGCCTCGACACGGCCGCACTGGTCTCGGCCGCGCAGGACGGTGACGCTGGAGCGTGGGAGCGGCTGATCGAGGAGTTCACCCCCATGCTCAAGGCCCGAATCCGCCGTTTCAGGCTCAGCCACGAGGACGCCCAGGACGTGCTGCAGACCACCTGGCTGCTGGCCTGGCAGAACCTCGGGAGCGTCGAGGACGGCCAGCGGATGGCCGGCTGGCTGGCCACCATCTCCTTCCGCGAGTGCCTGAAGCTCACCAAGCGGACGCGCGAGGTCTGCACGCCAGACCTCGACTCGCTGGGCAGCACGGACGACGTGGACAGGCAGCTGGCCAGGATCTGGCTGGCCGGCACGCTCGAAGAGCTGGTCGAGGAGCTGCCGGACGCGCAGCGGGTGTTGTTCAGAGCGCTCACGGAAACCTCCGAGCCGCACTACGTTGACGTGGCGCGCAAGCTGGGCAGGCCGGTCGGAAGCATCGGGCCCACCCGAGCCCGCTGTTTCGCGAAGCTACGCGGGCTGCTCCAGGCCCGCGAGATCACCCGCGACTTCCTGGACTGATCTGCCCGGGACCGACCTGCTCGGGCTGCCTGGCGGCCTACTTCTCTGGCGGATCAAGCGGGATCGCCTCCAGGAACGGTTCGAAGTCGAAGTGCGCCATCTCGTACGCGTCCGGGTCGGTCTCGGCTGGATAGCGGTAGAGCTTGCGCCGGATCGTGGGCAGCGCGGGGTTGTTCTGGAACATGTCGCTGATGGCCTGGGGGACCAGTCCGCGCTCCATCTCCTCCGCCAGGCCCGCGGCGACTTCCTTGCCGAACGGCACGTCGTAGAGCGCGGCCACGGTGTGGTAGACGCGGAAGTAGCTGACGATGAAGCGCATGCGGTCGGGGTAGGACACCCAGTCCGCGACCCCGGCCGTGGACGCCTCCAGGTCCTCCGTGATGAACTCCTCGGCCAGCTTCCGCACCCGCTCGTCCTGGATCGGTGCCCAGCACGCCGCCAGGTCGACGCCCTCGGGCGCGGTCAGCGGTCGGCCGACCTTGATGTCGCTGAGCGGCGTGCGTACCGAGAACAGGTGGCGGGTGTAGAGCGAGGACCACTTCTCCTCCAGCACCCGCGTCAGCCACGGCTGGTCCTCGTGCCGCGCGCTGTAGAGGCGGAACCTGGGGAAGGGGCGGCGCGTCACCAGGGAGCGCAGCGAGCGCCACGACACCCGGGTCAGCCACCTGACCGGCCGGTAGAGCACCAGCTCCAGGGCCTTCTGCGCGCGCTTCTGCTCGTACGCCGACAACGCGATGTTGGCGCCGAGCACCAACTCGGCCCGCTCGGCGGGGTCGGTGGCCTCCTTGGCCTCCAGCAGGAGCCGCGCGGCGTCCTTCAGGTAGCGCGGGTCGGCCTTCTCCAGCAGCTTCGTCAGGAACTCCGGCGGCGCCGGAGTCAGGGCGGACTCCGGGCTCACCCTGAGGAAGCGGTCGGGCGTGTCCTGCCACAGGTTGACAGCCAGGCTGGCCGTCTCCAGGAAGATGGCGCGGTTGGCCAGTGCCAGCCCGAGGTGGTAGCTGGGGCCGAGCAGGGTGAGCAGCGTGGCCCGGAACAACCTCCTGAAGCGCTGCGGCACGCGCAGCCGGCGGCCGAAGTCGGCGATGAACGGCGAGTCAGGGGTGAGGTCCAGGCTCTCGCCGACCGCCTTGGACGTCCAGGTGGCGTAGCAGTACCAGTTGTTGCCGTCCCGGCCGAGGTGCGCGGCGAGGTCCGCGGCGACGCGGTGGTAACTGTAGGCGATGACCATCGCTTCGAGCGCCGGGCTCCGGTCCTTGTAGGCGGCGATGCGCAGCACGTCGTCCGCGGTCATCGGAGTGTCGGACATGGGGTCTCCCGTTTGCTGGTCCCGTCGCCTGCCGGAGTGCTCAAGAAGTAAGGAGCCGGTCCGGCGGCGTCAGATACAGTCGGCGGCCCGCCGTGCCCCGTGGCCGCCAGCAGGAGCATAGGAGAAGCGACTTGCGACGGGCTTGCACGCCGTCCGGGGCGGCCCCGGCCGCCCCGGACGGCCGCGGTCATTCCTGCACCATAATCTTGCTGATCACGACGAAACCGCCGAGCGTTCCCGCCGTGCCGGCGGCGGTCGTGGTGGTGAGATTGACCACCAGGTCATATGTGCCGGGGGCGAGTTCCCC
Organism: Nonomuraea cypriaca; assembly: GCF_015645445.1. Lineage (GTDB taxonomy): Bacteria > Actinomycetota > Actinomycetes > Streptosporangiales > Streptosporangiaceae > Nonomuraea > Nonomuraea cypriaca. Next base: position 8,625 of record NZ_JADOGI010000110.1, read on the forward strand.
GCGCATCGGAACGGAGGCGGTATATCGGCCCGAGCCGGGGGTGAAGGTCATCTCCACCGGGGGCGCGGGATGCCTCGTCTCGCCGCCCCCCAGCAGGTCCGCGATGATCTCCAACTGCCAGCGTCCGGCCAGCCAGTCGACCAGCTCGCCGGTCACCTCCCAGCTCACGTCCACGGTCCAACCCTCGTTGCTCCGTACCACGTTCGTCGGTTGGGCGCCCGGATCGACGACCTGGCCGTGGAGAATGCCGGTCAGCTGCTCGGCCGGCACTTTCATCACCTGGAATTCACCGGTCGCCATGTCGTTCTCCCTTTTCTGTGGGGATCCCGGTCCCCGTGTGAAGGTGCAGAGCGGCGACACCGGCGGCGAAATACGCGTCCCTTCTGACGAGAAAATTCCTGATTTTGTCAGGGCGCGCTCACTCGGCGATCCTGATCAGGTCTCCGGGGCCCGAGGCGCCGGCGCGCTCGCCGTTCAGCCGCACGCCTGCCTCCACCGCGCACGACAGGTAGGCGTTGACGCCCTTGACCACGAGGTCGCCGAGCTCCCCGCCGGCCAGGCGCAGCACCGCCGCGCCGCCCGCGGCCGCGACGACCTCGACCGTCCCGTACGGCGTCCGCACGCCGATCGGGCCCTCGTTGCCGGTCTGGACGAGCACGACGAGGTAGTGGACGTCGCGGTCCGGATGGCTGCGCAGGAACGCGTCGGCGTCGCCGTACAGGATGAGGCTCTCGGCGGTGTCCGGTGGGGGAGTGGACGGGGTGATCAGGGCGCACGGGGCCAGGCGCTCGTCCAGCGCCGGCACCGGCCCGTCGACCAGCACCCGGCCGCCCGCGGCCGCGTAGGCGGCGAGGAGCCGCTGGACGCCGCGGTGCATGAAGGGCCCGCCCGGCACGGTGACCGTCCGGTACGCGGCCAGCTCCCCGGCCGTCACGTGCTCCAGGTCGACCACCGCGTAGTCCAGGCCGCGCCCGCGCATCCGCTCGTGGAAGGCGCGCAGCGGCCGGCCGCACTGCGGGCCCTCGGGCCCCGACAGCGCCGCGATCCCCGCGTACGGCAGGTACAGCCCGAACGCGTCCCGCGCCGTCCCCGCGGACTCCAGGAACTCCGCCCCGTGCCGCGCGAAGAAGTCCGCCAGCGCCCGCACCACCGGCGCCTTGGCCGTGGCCGCGCCGCGCGCGTCGATCGGCGCGCAGTCGGGGTACGGCCCGGCGTGCGCCGCGTCGAGGTCCGGCGCCCAGCCCGAGGTGGCGACCCCGGTGTAGACGTTGAACCCGGTCGCGCCCGCCGCCATCGCCAGCAGCGACTGGTGGAAGCTGGTCGCGCCGTCGATGTAGGCCGGGTGGTAGAGCTTGGAGAAACCCCAGTTCTCCTCCAGGTTCGGGCCCGGTGCGCGCTTGGCGGCGATCACGTAACGGGCCTGCGCGTCGCGGTCCGCCGAGACGACCCCCATCCAGTTGGTGAAGCCGTAGGAGATGTCGCCCCACAGCTCCGGCCTGACCCGGGCCAGCCAGTCGTCCAGCTCGGGCACGGTCGGCGGGTTCAGGTTGACGACGACGGGCAGGTCGGAGCCGACGGCCTGGGTCCAGACACGGTAGACCTCGGCCAGGTAGTCAGCGTGGAAGCGCCCCCAGTCGGCCGGCGCGAGCAGCCCTCCCGGCCCCCTGGGCGGCTCGATCTCCGCCCAGTCGCCGAACGACGTCCCGTGCGCCCCGTTGTACGCCTCCAGCGTCCCGTACCAGGCCCGCAGCCGGTCGCGGAAGAACGCCACCCCGGACGGCCCGTAGTCGTAGGCCGTCAGCGGCAGCGCGCCACTGGTGTAGACGCCCTCGTTCGCGATCTGCAGCGCGATGACCGGGACGTCCTGGCCGAGCACCTCCTTGCCCACCGACGACAGCCACTGCGTGGCCCTGGCCAGGAACGCCGGGCCCAGCGGCGCGGGCAGCGCCCGTCCCGCGCCGCCCGAGCCGTCCACCCAGCGCGACGGGCGCCCGTACGCGTCCAGCAGCGGCTCGATCGACGGGTCCGCCTCCGGGCACACCCAGTCGGGCAGACCGCCATAGGTGACCTCGGCGTGGATGAAGGGCCCCGGCTTGGCGATCACCCGCAGTCCGAGCTCCCGGCAGAGCGCCAGGAAGCCGGCGACGTTCCTGGCCGGATGGGTGGCGCCGGTGAAGTCGGGGGCGATGCCGGGTTCCGGCTGGTGGTGCCGCCAGGGCAGGTAGCAGGTGACCACCTCGATCCCGAGCTCGTCGCGTACGGCCCGCAGCCGATCGGCCCACACGGCCGGATCGTCGCGGTAGTACGGATAGTCGGCGGTGACGAGCACCCGCGGCACGCCGTCGATGACGGCGACCCCGTCGCGGACCTCGATGAACACACTGAACTCCTTCACCATGAAGACCGGGTCAACCCTTGAGACCGGTGAACGCGATGCCCTGCAGGATGCGGCGCTGGAAGACCAGCAGCACCGCGATCACCGGCAGGACGGCGAGCGTGGCGCCCGCCATGACGTAGTAGGCCCGCCCGCCGTCCGGGCTGGCCACGAGCTGCTGCAACGCCAGCGGCAGCGTGTACAGCTCGGGGTCGTTGGTCACGAGCAGCGGCCACACCAGGTCGTTCCAGTGGAACAGGAAGCTGGTGATCGTGACGACCGCCAGCACGGGCTTCGACAGCGGCAGCACGATCCGCCAGAAGACCCGCAGCCGGCCCGCGCCGTCGATGAGCGCGGCCTCCTCCAGCTCGCCGGGGATCGACAGGAAGAACTGCCGCAACAGGAAGATGTCGAGCACCGAGGCGATGTTCGGGACGATGAGCCCCCACCCGGAGTCGAACATGCCGAGCGCCTGCGTGACGTGGATGCGCGGCACCAGCAGGGTGACCGCCGGCACCATCATGCCGGCCAGCATGATCACGAACAGCTTGTCGCGGCCGGGGAACGGGATCCGCGCGAACGCGTACGCGGCCAGCGCGTCGACCAGCAGCTTGGCCGGCACCAGCAGCGCGCACACCCACACGCTGTTGACGAACGCGTCGCCGAGGCCGCCGACGCCGAGGACGTACTCGTAGTTGCCGAGCGTCGCCGACCACTCGCCGGTCTTCTTGTCCAGCGGCAGCAGGGCCGGCACCTTGTTGTAGATGTCCGGCCCGTGCTTGACCGAGGTGGCCAGCATCCACAGGAACGGCACCACCGACACGGCCGCCAGCAGCACCAGCGCCACGTAGATGGAGATCGTGCGGGCCCTCACGACGCCTCCTGCCGCACGAACCTGAACTGCAGCGCGGTCACGATCATGATGAACACGAGCAGGATGAACGACATCGCGCAGGCCGCTCCCATGGCGTCGTAGCGGAAGGCGAAGAGGTAGAGGTGCAGCACGTAGGTCAGGCCGGACTGCTCGGGGCCGCCGGTGACGCTGCGCCCGTTGCCGGAGAAGATCACGTACACCAGGCCGAACACCTGCAGCGCCGCGATCACGCCCGTCACCAGCAGGTAGAACGTGGTCGGCCGGAGCATCGGGAAGGTCACCCGCCAGAACCGCTGCCAAGGCCCGGCCCCGTCGATGACCGCCGCCTCCTGAATGGCGCCGGGGATGGCCTTCAGCCCCGCCAGATAGATGATCATCGAGATACCGCACTGCCAGGCCGCGATGAAGGCCAGCGCCGGGATGACCAGTTCCGGCGTGTTGAGCCAGTTCTGGCCGGGGATGCCGGCCAGGCCGAGCACCGAGTTGATCAGGCCGTACTGCGGGTCGTAGAGCCAGCGCCAGATCGCGCCGACCGCGGCCTCGGCCGTGACGACCGGCAGGAACAGCAGCAGCCTGAACACGTTCGCGCCGCGCCTGATCGCGTTCAGCAGCAGCGCCTGCGCCAGTGCGGCCACCATGGTCAGCGGCACGGCGATCAGCGCGTACTGCAGCGTGACCCGCACCGACTTCCAGAAGTGCGGGTACTTGACGTCGTCGAACATCAGGTCCGCGTAGTTGGCCAGGCCGACCCAGTTGGCCTCTGTGCGCAGGTTCCAGTCCGTGAAGCTGTAGTAGAGGGCCGACAGGGCCGGATACAGCAGGAAGACCAGGAAGTAGAGCAGTGCCGGGGCGACCAGGAGCCAGCCGGTCAGGTGGTCGCGGCGGCGCGCCGGGCGGCGGCCGGACCGCCGCCGCCCGGGGCCGGTCGCCACGCCCGGCTGATCCGCCAGGACGGGCGCGGTCACGTCAGCTGTTCCAGCCGAGCAGGGAGCGGGTCCTCGCGGCGGCGTCCGTGAGCGCCTGCTGGGCCGTGGCCTTGCCCACCAGCGCCGACTCCAGCGCCGGGGCGATGATCTCGTCGTTGACCTGGATCCACTGCGGCACGGCCGGCCGGGCGTGCGCCACCTTGAGCTGCTCAAGGAACGCCGCCTGCTCCGGGCCGCCCGCGACGACCTGCGCCTTGAGGTTGACAGGGAAGCCGCCGAGCGCGTCGGCGACCGGGCCGTTGTTCGCGGCGTTGTTCATGAACGCCAGCCACTTCCACGCCAGGTCGGCGTTCTCGCTGGTGGAGAAGACGACGGAGTTCTCGCCGCCGATGTTGCCGGCCGGCTCGGTCTTGTACGGCAGCGGTGCCACGCCGAAGTCCAGGTCGGGGAACTGCTCCCGGATCGTCGGCACGTCATAAGGCCCTGTGATCGTCATGGCGGCCAGGCCGTTCTCGAAGGGCTTGTCCGAGTCGGTGATCTGACGCGGCGAGGACTTGAGCAGGTCCACCCAGAGTTGCAGCGCCTCCACCGCGGGCGGCTGGTCGAACAGCACCTTCTTGCCCGCGTCGTCGACCATCTGGCCGCCGGCGCCGTGTACGACGCCGGGGAACATCCAGGCGCCGTACCCGTCGCCCTTGGGGACGTTCATGCCGGCCACGTTCGCGTCGGCGGCGTGCACCCGGGCGGCCACCTGCTTCAGCTCGTCCCAGGTCTTCGGCGGGGCCGGCACCAGCTTCCTGTTGTAGAAAAGGGCGACCGTGGTCTGGTCCTGGGGGAGGCCGAAGAGCTTGCCGCCGGCCCGGTTGGTGTCGAGTGCGCCCTTGTAGAAGCCGGCCTCGTCGATCAGACCGGCGGGCACCTCCTTGATCGTGCCGTCGAGGGCGTACTTGGAGACCAGGGGCTGGTCGAGAATGCCCGCGTCGGGGGCGCTCGCGCCGGCCACGGCGCTGCCGAGCTTGGTGTTGTAGTCGTCCTTCGGTATCTTGACGATCTTGACCGCGACGCCGGGGTTGGCCTGCTCGAAGTCCTGGCGGACCTTTTCGATCACCTGGCCCGCCTGCGGGGTGCGGTCCTGGTACATCCAGAACGTGAGAGTTCGCTCCGCGGCGCCAGAACCCTGCCCGCCGTCGCCGCCACAGGCGGCCAGCCCGGCCACGAGCACCGCCGCCGCGGTGCCGCGCACAAGTCGTCGGCTCATTGAAGTCTCCTCATCGGGGGGATGGCCAGACCATAATCTAAGCTCCGAATAAAGTCAGGAAACGCTTTGGTAACGGCGCCTTCATCGGGCGGGCCTACATGGCTCTTCAAGCCTTGAACTAACATGGCCAGGCCGGTTTCAGAGACGGACGGGGGACGAGGATGGGCACGTCAGGGCGCAGGACCGTACGAGATCTCCGCAGGGGCAACCGCGCGATGCTCCTGCGCGCGCTCTATTTCGGCGGCGCCGCGAGCCGCAACGAGCTGTCCGCCGCGACCGGCCTCAGCGCGGCCACCGTCAGCACCATGACCGCCGACCTGCTGGCCGGGCACGTCATCGTCGAGGCGGGCCACGTCGACTCCGACGGCGGCCGCCCCCGCGTCCTGCTCAAGGTCAACCCCGCCTACGGGTACGCCGTCGGCGTCGACGTGGGCGAGACCCAGGTCAGGGTCGAGCTGTTCGACCTGGAGATGAAGGAGCGGGCCAGGGCGCACTACGCCGTCCGCTCGGCCAAGCACGACCCCGAACTGGTCGCCCGCCACATCCTGACCGGCGTGGACGCGGTGATCGCGGAGGGCGAGGTGCGACCGGAGCAGGTGCTCGGCGTCGGCGTCGGCGTGCCTGGCATCGTCGAGCCGGGGCCTGACGCGCTGGTGCGGGCCAAGACGTTCGGCTGGGAGGCGGTCCCGCTCGGCGCGCTGCTGCGGGCGGGGACCACGCTGCCGCTCCACGTCGACAACGGCGCCAAGACCATGGGGCAGGCCGAGCTGTGGTTCGGCTCGGGCAAGGGCACCCGCGACGCGATCATCGTCCTCATGGGCTCGGGCGTCGGCGGCACGATCGTCACCGACGGCGACATCTACCGGGGCGCCGGCAAGGCGGCCGGCGAGGTCGGCCACCTGAAGATCGTCGCGGGCGGCCGGGCCTGCCGGTGCGGTGCGCGCGGCTGCCTGGAGGCCTACCTGGGCGCCGAGGCGATGCTCGACCGCGCGGGCGTGGTCGCCGACTCCGCCGACGAGGAGGGCGCGCTCGCCCGGCTGCTCGAAGAGGGCTCACCGGTCATCGGCGAGAGTGTCGAGCTGCTGGGTGTGGGCCTGTCGAGCCTGGTCCACCTGTTCAACCCGGAGCGCATCGTCATCGGCGGCTGGGCGGGGCTCATGCTCGGCGGCCGGCTGCTGGCGGAGATCCGCGCGGCCACCGCCGCCAACACGCAGGCGCAGCCGTTCAGGCCGGACACGATCGTGCTCGGCCGCCTCGGGCCGGACGCCGTGGCGCTGGGCGCGGCGACGCTCGTGCTGGAGCCGTTCTTCAGGGACGCCGCGTTTCACGAATCCGTCCCCACTATTGCCTAGAAGTTAAATCAAGCATTGACACAAGTCTCGGGCGCAGGCACGCTCTGCTCGATAGAGCGCTCTCACACACCCCCCAGTCCGTGAGGTGAAGCAGTGCACCCCCGCCGAAGTCCCGCCCTCATCTGGTCATCCCTCCTCGCTCTGATCCTTCCCAGTCTGGTCGCGAGCCTGGTCGCGGGCCCGGCGCGGGCGGCCGACCCGCTCCTGTCGCAGGGCAGGCCCGTGACCGCCTCCTCATCCGAGGGCGCGTCCACGCCCGCCTCGGCCGCCGTGGACGGGAACACCGGCACCCGCTGGGCCAGCGCGTTCAGCGACCCGCAGTGGATCCAGGTGGACCTGGGCGCCACCGCCACCATCACCAGCGTCGTACTCCGCTGGGAGGCCGCCTACGCGACCGCGTTCCGCGTCCAGGTCTCCGGCAACGCCTCCACCTGGACGGACGTCTACTCGACCACGACCGGTTCCGGCGGCACCCAGACGCTGAACGTCTCGGGCAGCGGCCGCTACGTCCGCGTGCACGGCACCGCCCGCGCCACCGCCTACGGCTACTCCCTGTGGGAGCTCCAGGTCTATGGCACCACCGGCGGCGGCACGAGTTGCGGCACCGCCAACGCCGCGCTCAACCGGCCCGCCACGGCGTCCTCATCCGAGGGCGCGGGCACGCCCGCCTCGGCCGCCGTGGACGGGAACACCGGCACCCGCTGGGCCAGCGCCTTCAGCGACCCGCAGTGGATCCAGGTCGACCTCGGCTCGGTCCTGCAGGTCTGCCAGGTCGTGCTGCAGTGGGAGGCGGCCTACGCCAGATCGTTCCGCGTCCAGGTCTCCGACAACGCCTCCACCTGGACGGACGTCTACTCGACCACGACCGGTCCCGGCGGCACCCAGACGCTGAACGTGTCCGGCAGCGGGCGCTACGTCCGCGTGCACGGCGCCGTCAGGGCAACCGCGTACGGCTACTCGCTGTGGGAGCTCACGGTGCGCACCACCGGATCGACCCCGCCGGGCGGCGGCGGCGACCTCGGCCCCAACGTGCACGTCTTCGACCCGTCCATGTCGTCGGCGAGCATCCAGTCCACGCTCAACTCGGTGTTCGACCAGATGGAGGACAACCAGTTCGGCCTCCAGCGGCACGCCCTGCTGTTCAAGCCGGGCAGCTACAACGTCACCGCCGACATCGGCTTCTACACCTCGATCATGGGCCTCGGCCGCAACCCCGACGACGTCACCATCAACGGCCAGGTCAGGGTGGACGCCGGCTGGTTCGGCGGCAACGCCACGCAGAACTTCTGGCGCTCGGCCGAGAACCTGTCGATCACCCCGACCGGCGGCACCAACCAGTGGGCGGTCTCGCAGGCCGCGCCGTTCCGCCGGATGCACGTCAGGGGCAACCTCAACCTGGCGCCCAGCGGGTACGGCTGGGCCAGCGGCGGCTACATCGCCGACAGCAGGATCGACGGGACCGTGCAGCCGTACTCGCAGCAGCAGTGGTTCACCCGTGACAGCAACATCGGCGGCTGGCTCAACGGCGTCTGGAACATGGTCTTCTCCGGCGTCGCGGGCGCGCCCGCCCAGTCCTTCCCGGAGCCGCCGTACACGACGCTCGACACCAGCCCCGTGACCAGGGAGAAGCCCTTCCTGTACGTCGACTCGGCCGGCGCCTACCAGGTCTTCGTCCCTGCCCTGCGGCAGAACTCGCGCGGCGTCAACTGGCCCGGCACGGGCACCTCGATCCCGCTCACCCAGTTCTACGTCGCCAAGCCCGGCGACAGCGCCGCCACCATCAACGCCGCGCTCGCCTCCGGCCTGAACCTGCTCTTCACGCCCGGCATCTACCACGCCGACCAGACCATCAACGTCAACCGCGCCAACACGGTCGTGCTCGGCCTCGGCTACGCCACGATCATCCCGGACAACGGCGTCGTGCCGATGCGGATCGCCGACGTGGACGGCGTCAAGGTCGCCGGTCTGCTGTTCGACGCGGGCGCCGTCAACTCGCCGATCCTCATGGAGGTCGGCCCGTCCGGCTCGTCGGCCGCGCACGCCGCGAACCCCATCTCGATCCAGGACGTGTTCTTCCGCATCGGCGGCGCCCACGCCGGCAAGGCGACCACGAGCCTGGTCGTCAACAGCGACCACACGATCATCGACCACATCTGGGCCTGGCGCGGCGACCACGGCACCGGCATCGGCTGGAACGTCAACACCGCCGACACCGGCCTGATCGTCAACGGTGACGACGTCATGGCCTACGGCCTGTTCGTCGAGCACTACCAGAAGTACCAGGTCGTCTGGAACGGGCAACGTGGGCGGACCATCTTCTTCCAGAACGAGATGCCGTACGATCCGCCCAACCAGGCCGCCTGGATGAACGGCTCCACCCGGGGCTACGCGTCATACAAGGTGGCCGACTCGGTCACCTCGCACGAGGCGTGGGGGCTGGGGGCGTACTGCTACTTCAACGTCGATCCGAGCGTCGTGGCCGAGCGCGGCTTCGAGACGCCCGTGCGCTCGGGCGTGCGCTTCCACAACCTGCTCACGGTGTCGCTCGGCGGCAACGGGACCATCGCGCACGTCATCAACGACACCGGCGGGCCGGCGCAGGGCACCGACACGATCCCGGTGAAGGTGGTCGCCTTTCCCTGACCCGGGCCGCTAACGCAGGTGCACCGCGTCGGGGCCGAGGCCGGCGACCCCGCCGACGCCCAGCATCTGCACGGTGCGTACGAGCTCGGCGTGCAGCAGGTCGAGGACCCGCGTCACGCCGGGCTCGCCGCCGGCCATCAGACCGTACAGGTAGGCGCGGCCGACGAAGCACGCCCGGGCGCCGAGCGCGACCCCGGCCGCGACGTCGGCCCCGCTGCGCACACCACCGTCGAGGAAGACCTCCGTACGGTCGCCCACGGCCTCCACCACGTGGGGCAGCAGCTCCAGCGGCGTGGCGGAGCGGTCGAGCTGGCGCCCACCGTGGTTGGAGACGACGATCCCGTCCACTCCGACCGCGGCCAGCTCCTTGGCGTCGTCCACCCGCTGCACGCCCTTGACCAGCAGCCGCCCCTGCCAGGCCGACCTGATCCACTCCAGGTCCCTGACCGTCACCGACGGGTCGAACAACATGTTCGTGATCCCGGCGAGGTCGGACGGCGCGCCGTCGACGGTGGCGAACCTGAGCGGCTCGCTGGTCAGGAAGTCGAACCACCACGCCGGGTGCCGCGCCGCCTGCAGTACGCTGCGCCAGCGCAGCGACGGCGGGATCGTCAGGCCGTGCCGCACGTCGCGCAGCCGCGCCCCGGCGACCGGCACGTCCACGGTCACCACCAGCACGTCCATGCCGGCGTCGCGGGCCATGGCGAGCGTCTCCAGGTTGCGGTCGCGGTCGCGGACGACGTACAGCTGGAACCAGTTCCACCCGCCGGGCGCCGCCTTGGCCACGTCTGCGGCGGTCGTGGTGCCCATGGTGGACAGCGTGTACGGCACGCCCGCCCGCTCGGCCGCCCTGGCCACGGCCCGCTCGCCGGCGCGATGCATCATCCGGGTGAACCCGGTGGGCCCCAGCACGACCGGCATCGCGATCCGCCGGCCCAGGATCTCCACCGCCGTCGGCGCCTCGGCGACGTCGCGCAGCACCCGCGGGCTGAACTCCACCCGCCCGAACGCCTCCACCGCCCTGGCCATCGACCGCTCCGCCTCGGCCGCGCCGTCCACGTAGTCGAACACCATCCGCGGCGCGCGCCTCCTGGCCAGCCGCCGCAGATCGGCGACGTCGGCGGCGGCCGCCACCCGTTCCGCCCTGGACAGCCGCGGCCGCCCGGGCAGCAGCCCCCGCAACTCCCGCCACCGGGGCAGGCGTCGCGGGTCGTGATATGTCGTGTCGATGCCCAGGACGCTACCAAACGACCTACGGTGGTGTCATGATCGACCCCGGCCCCGCACGCCGCTCACTCGTGAACGGGTGGATCGCGCTCGTCGGTGACTCGCCCGCCGCTCGCGCCACGGGGGCGGAGCTGATCGCCCGCTGGTCCGAGCCGCACCGCCGCTACCACACCCTGGACCACCTGGCCGCCGTGCTCGGCGCGGTCGCCGAGCTGGCCGGCGAGGCGGAGGACACGGTGGCGGTGGGGCTGGCCGCCTGGTTCCACGACGCGGTCTACGACGGCAGGCCCGGCTGGGACGAGGAACGCAGCGCCCAGCTCGCCCAGTCACGCCTGCCCGGGTGCGGGGTGCCGGCCGGCCGGATCGCCGAGGTCGCCAGGCTCGTACGCCTCACCGCGGCCCACGACACCCTCGCGGAAGGCGACCCGAACGGCGCCGTCCTGTGCGACGCCGACCTGGCCGTCCTCGGCCGCCCCGGATACGACGCGTACGCCGCCGCCATCCGGCAGGAGTACGCCCACGTGCAGGAAGAGCCGTTCAAGAAGGGCCGCGCCGAGGTGCTGCGCCGTCTGCTGGCCGCGCCCCGCCTCTACCGGACCGCCAGGGCGCGCGCGTCGTGGGAGGAACGGGCCCGCGCCAACCTGGCGGCCGAGCTAGCGGCGCTTACGGCGGCGCAGCCCGGCGCCGATGAGACGCAGTAACAGCTCCCGCGAGGTGACCGCCTCGGCCCCCAGCGCCACCGCCCGGGCGTGCACGGTCTCCGGCACGTCGTAGTGATCCCGGTCGAACGCCCGCTCGGGCACCCCCAGCCGCGCCGCGAAGTCGTGCAACTCCTCCAGTGAGCTGTCGCTGACCAGATGCGACCACATCAGGCCACGCGGCCCAGGCCAGTCGGGGGGATCGATGAGCACGGTCACGACCTCAAGGGTAGAACCCTTCCGCGCACGCCGAGCTCGCCCAGATCCAACAGCACGACGTCGGCGCCGTGCGCGCGCAACTCGGCCGGCGCGCCCTCTCTGGTGACCGCGACCACGAGCCCGAACGCGCCCCTCCTGCCCGCCTCGATCCCCGGCAGCGCCGCGTCGACCACCGCGGCCTTGGCGGCTGGCAGGTCCAGCCGCCGCACCGCCTCGGCGAACAGGGCGGGGTCCGGCTTGCCGGGCAAGTTCATCAGCGCCGCGTCGTTGCCGTCCACGAGCAGGTCGAACAGGTGCATGACGCCGGCCGAGGTCACGAGCTTGCGTCCGTGCAGGCTGGCGGACACGGCCGCCGTACGCGCGCCCCGCTGCCGCAGCTCGTGCAGCAGCGCCACGGTGGGCGGGAAGGCGGCCACGCCGTACTTCTCCACCTGGTCCAGGAAGATCCGGTCCTTGGCCAGGCCCAGCCCGTACACCGTGGGCGCGCCCGGCTCGTCGTCAGGCGCGCCCTCGGGCACCGTGATGCCGCGCGCCGCCAGGAACGTGCGGATGCCGTCCAGCCGCGGCCGGCCGTCCACGTGGCGCAGATAGTCGTCGCGGATGTCGAACGGCGCCGAGCGGCCGCGCAGGAACGCGTCGAAGACGTGCTTCCAGGCGGCCGCGTGTCCGCGAGCGGTGTCGGTGACCACGCCGTCGGTGTCGAACACGACGGCGCTGATCACGGTCAGGTCGATGACGGGCTCGTCCACACAGCGAACGTAACCCGGTTCACCGGCGTCCGGATAGCGCCTTTACCAGGAGACGGGCAGTTCCTTGACCCCGTACACGATCGCGAGCTCCCTGAACGGCACCTCGCCCGCGACGTGCAGCCCGGGGAAGCGGCGCAGCAGGGCGGGGAACGCGATGCGCATCTCCATCTGGGCCAGCGGCGCGCCGACGCAGCGGTGGATGCCGTGCCCGAACGCCAGGTGCGAGCCGGCCGTCTCCCTGCCCGGCCTGACCTGGTCCATGTCATCGCCCAGCGCCGGGTCGCGGTTGGCGCCGGTCAGCGAGCAGAGCACCATCTCGCCCTTCTTGATCGGCACCCCGTGCAGCTCCAGGTCGTCGCGGGCGAAGCGGGGGAAGGCCACCTGCACGACGGTCATGTAGCGCAGCAGCTCCTCGACCACGTCGTTGATGTAGCCGTCGACCTCGCGTACCTTCGCGGCCTCCTCGGGGTTGCGCAGCAGCCACAGCGTGCCGAGCGCGAGCATGCTGGTGCTGGTGTCGTGCCCGCCGGTGAGCATGCCGTCGGCCATGCTGGCGAGCGTGCGGTCGTCGAGCTCGTCGCCGTGCTCACGCAGCAACTGGCCGAGCAGCCCTTCGCCCGGGTCCTGCCGCTCCCTGGCCACCAGGTCCGTCAGGTACGTCATCGCGTCGTTGATCGCCTGCAACGACGCCTCGGGCCCGGCCGAGAGGTCGAAACGATCCTTGCTGATCTTGACGAAGTCGGCGCGGTCGGCGTGCGGGACGCCGAGCAGCTCGCACACCACCAGCGAAGGGATCGGCAGCGCGAACTCCTCCATCAGGTCGACCGGCCGCGACTCCGCCCCCTTGGCCTCGATCCGGTCCAGGTGCTCCTCGACCATGGCCTCGATGCGCGGCTCCAGCCTGCGCAGCCGCCGCATCGTGAACTCGGGCGTCAGGTACTTGCGCAGCCGCGTGTGCTCGGGCGGGTCCCGGAATCCGAGACCGCCGGGGTCCTCCTGGTTGGAGCCGAGGCCGATCACGCCGGCGAAGTCGTTGCTGAACCGCTCGTGGTCGCCCAGAACGGCGCGTACGTCCTCCCAGCGGGTGACGAGGTACACGGTCTGGTCGCCGGGGATCTCCATCGGGAAGACCCGCTGCTCGGTCCGGATACGGGCGAGCTCGGCCACGGGGTCGAACTCGTCACGCATGAACTGGACGAGCGGGAAGTCTGTGTCTGACATCGATATCCGTCCTGCTGGGATGCATCGCACTTTTTTGGGATAAATCCCTCCGTAGATGGTCCCACCCGAAGAGCCGTGCGGTGCCCTCCGAAAGAACGAATTTACATCTCAACTCCGGCCTCGGCCCGACGGGAACCAACGGCCCGGACAGACCGGAACCGTTCATCTGCGGGCCAACGCCCTCGTGACCTCGCCGGGAGGCGGTTCGGTCCGGTCGCGGGCGATGAGCGGGGGCTCGGGCAACGGGGCCTCGGCCGACAGGGACGGGGGCGCGGGTTTGGGCTTGCGTGGCTCGCGCACCCCGCCGTCGCCGCCTCGCGGGTCGTCGAACGGGAAGTCGTCGTCTTCGGGGCCGTGCGGCTCCCCGGGCCCGAATCCGGGCAACCAGCTCGATACGCCGCTGGGTAGAGCACGGCGTCTACGCGATCGCTTGCTCACATTCCCCTCCTCGCCCCGATTGTGCGCTCGTGCCCGGGATCGCAGCCAGAGGTGGTTCACGTCTCTATCCCGTACGGCAGCCCACGTTCGGGAGGGACCGTGGTGGGAGGGGAACACGAGGGAAACAGGGGCAAAGTGGGACAGCAGATGCGGTTTGGCGTACAAGATAGCGACATTCTGCAATGATCTCGTCGCATAGAGCCGGACTTAGAGCCCTCACGGATAGTGACTGATGCCGACATTCGAGGAAATCACAGCCTTCGTCACCAAGCAGCCGCTCGCCACCGCCGTCATCGCGCTGCTCACCCTGGCCGCCCTCGCGCTGGCGTTCCTGGTGCTCAGGGTCGTCTGGCGCGCAGTGGCCTGGTTGTTCGCCCGCTACGTCGCCCCCCGTCCCATAGAGGACGTCCTGACCATCGTGGCCGCGTCCATCGCCACCGGTGTGTCCGCGCAGGGCATGTGGCGTTTCTCCGGTGACGTGCTGGGCCTCGATGGACCGCTCCGCCTGCTGCTGTTCGCGTTCATCGAGGTGGCGATCATCACCTCGGCCGTCCGCGCCCGCCGCAACATGCGGGAGAACTTCTCCGCCGGGATCGACGGCATCGCCGTCTGGGCGCTCACCTGCCTGACCGCCGTGCTGTCCAGCATGGACGCGCGCAGCCTGCCCGAGGCGATGTTCAGGCTGGCCGCGCCGCTGGTCGCCGCCTGGCTGTGGGAGCGCGGCATGGCCATCGAACGCCACCGCATCCGCGGCACCGGGCGCATCAACTGGCGCCTCACCCCCGAGCGGTTGCTGGTCAGGCTCGGGCTGGCCGAGGTCAGCGACCGTACGGCGAGCGAGGTCGACGCCCACCGCAGGCTGACCAGGGTGGCGCTGGCCGCCAAGCGGGCCAAGGCGCTGCGCGAGGGCGGCGCGTCCGAGCGGAAGCTGCGCGCCGCGCTGGCCAGGCTCGACAAGGCCATGGACCAGGCCGTCGAGCACACCGGCCTGGCCGTGGACCAGGCCCGCCAGGAGGCGCTGCTGGCGCAGATCGCCGCGCTCTACAACACCTCCGCCCTCATCGACGCCGACCCCCGCGTGCCCTGGGAGCCCACGGCCGACCACCATCCGGTGCCCGCCCGCCCGGCGCTGCCGCCCGCGCTGGTCGAACTGGTCGAGGACGAGGACGAGGACATCGAGGTGCTCGACACCACGCCGCAGGTCGTCGACACCGCCCAGCGGGCGGCGCTCATGCGCGAGGCCCGCGCCTACTGGGACCGGCAGATCAGCAAGGGCATCGTGCCGCGTACGGTGGACATCGCCCAGGAGATCGGGATCTCGCTGGCCACGGCACGCGAGTATCGTGCCCTCTGGAAGCTGGAGCCGCAGGCGCACGCCCTGATCGAGGCTCTCTACCAGCAGCACGGCATCGTCGACACCGGAGCCTTCCCGGCCATCGCGCCCGACGGGAGGGTCCTGACCAAGTCCTGAGGGAGCACGTTTGCGGGAGCGCACGCTCGACCGCGTCAGGAAACTCCTGGCCAAGGCCGAACGCACCGACAACGAGCACGAGCGGGCCACGTTCATGGCGGCCGCCTCGGCCCTCATGGCCAAGTACGGCATCGACTCCCTCCCGCCCGCCGGCTCCAGACAGACGCCCGGCGACCGGATCGTCACCCTGCCCAACCCGTGGGCCAGGGAGAAGGCCCGCCTCGTCAGCCTCGTGGCGCAGGCGACGCGCTGCCGTCCCCTGCTCATCGGCCGGGGCGACGGCGGGCAGCGGGTGCACGTGTTCGGGTTCGCCGCCGACCTGGAGCGGGCCGACCTGCTGGCCACGTCGCTGCTGCTGCAGATGGCCTCGGGGCTGGCCCGCGTACGGCTCCCTGAGGGCACCACGGCCGTGCGGGCGTATCGCAGGTCGTGGCTGCTCGGCTTCACGGACGAGGTGTACCGGCTGCTGTGCGCCGCGGAGGCGCGGGCCGAGTCCGGGGCCGCGGGCACCGGGACCGCGCTGGTGCTGGCCGATCGCCGGGCCGAGGTGGAGCGGGTGGTCGCCGCCCACTACCCGAAGATCCGGTTGAGCGTGCCGACGACCAGCGGCACCGGCTACCGCGACGGGGTCGCCGCCGGCCGCCTGGCCGATCTCGGCCGTACCGGGATGAGCGCCGGCACGGCGCCCGAGCTCATGTGACCGAGCGCTTGGTGAGCCCGTTCGGAGATCCGTTTGGGGCGTCGCGCAGCGGGCATATCCGCGCACACGGAACGCAGACCCGCCGAAGCGAGAGCGGTCAACGTGAACGCATCCCCCCGCCTCACCACCGCCGACCGGCTCCGTGAACTCGCCCGCGACCTCCTGACCGCCGCCCGCGTCCCGCAGGACACGGCCGCGACGGTCGCCGAGTCCCTGGTGGAGGCCGACCTGACCGGGCACGGCTCACACGGCGTGCGGCGGCTCACGCCGTACACCGAGCGGATCGAGGCGGGCGTGATCGTGCCGGACGCGCGCCCGGAGGTCGTCACGCGGCGCGGGGCCACCGCCGTCGTGTCGGGACGGCGCGGGTTCGGCCAGGCCGCCGCGCGCCTCGCCACCGCCGAGGCGGCGGAGCTCGCCGCCGCCCACGGCGTGGGCGTGGTGGCGATCAGGGAGTGCAACCACGTCGGCAGACTCGGCGAGTACGCGACGACGCTGGCGGAGCGCGGCCTGATCGCCCAGGTCGTGGGCAACGCGGATCCGACGGTGGCCCCGTTCGGCGGGCATCGCCGGATGCTCGGCACCAACCCCATGGCCTGGGCCGCGCCACGACGCGAGGGCGCCGTGGTGATGGACTGGGCCACCGCCGCCATGGCCGAGGGCAAGCTCGGCCTGCTGCGCGTCGCCGGCGCGCCGGCCCCGGAAGGGGTGCTCGTCGACCCCGAGGGGCGCCACTCCACCGACCCGGCAGACTTCTACCGTGGCGGGGCCCTGCTGCCGTTCGGCGGCCACAAGGGCTACGGCCTGAGCGTCCTCATCGAGCTGGTCGGCGGCCTGCTCACGGACACGGGAACGGCCTGCTCACCGGAGTACGACGGCACGTTCGGCACCGTGATCACCGCGGTCGACATCGCCTCGTTCGTCCCCCTGGAACAGTACGTCGCCCAGGTCGAGTCCTTCTGCGCGGCCCTGCGCGCCTCCGGCCCCGGCGTGGTCGTACCGGGGGAGCCCGAGTCCGAGACGCGCGCGGCGCGGGTGAAGGAGGGGATCCCGGTGCCCCTGCCGGTGTGGGCGGAGCTGGCGGCGCTCGCCTCGCGGCTCGGCGTTCCCTGGCCTGACACGCCCCCTGGAGGTTAGATGTCCGCCACGACACCCGAGTTAAGACGCGTCGTCCTGGGCGCCCTCGTCGGCACCGCCCTGGAGTGGTACGACTTCTTCATCTACGGCACCGCCGCCGCCCTCGTCTTCAACCGCCTCTTCTTCACCGAGGCCGACCCGGCGGCGGGCACGATCGCCGCGTTCGCCACGTTCGGCGTCGGCTTCGTGGTCCGGCCGTTCGGCGGCATCCTCTTCGGCCACCTCGGCGACAAGATCGGCCGTCGCTCCACCCTGATCATCACGACCGTCATCATGGGCGTGTCCACCGGCCTGATCGGCCTGCTGCCCACCTACCCCGCCATCGGCGTGTGGGCGCCGGTCCTGCTCACGCTGCTGCGGGTCTGCCAGGGACTCGGCGCGGGCGCGGAGTTCGGCGGCGCGGCGACGCTGCTGGCCGAGCACTCCCCGCCCGGCCGGCGCGGCTACTACGCCTCCTATGCCCAGACCGGCGTGCAGATCGGCCTCGTGCTCGGCACGTCGGCGTTCCTGCTGGTCCAGCTCCTGCCCGAGCCGGACGTCACCTCGTGGGGCTGGCGGGTGCCGTTCCTGGTGAGCTTCGCGCTGATCGGCGTGGCCCTGTACGTGCGCCTGCGCGTGGCCGAGTCGCCGGTGTTCCGCGAGATGGAGCGCACCCGCGAGATCGTCCGGCTGCCCATCAGGGACGCGCTGGCCCGCTACCCGCGTAACTTCCTGGTCGGCGTCGGGGCGCACATCTGCGACACGGCCGTGGTCTACACGCTGGCCACGTTCAGCGTCGCGTACGCCACGGACCAGCTCGGCCTGGACAACCGTACGGCGCTGCTCGGCGTGGTCTTCTTCGGGCTGACGGTCATCGTGCTCCAGCCGATCTACGGCAACCTGTCGGACCGCGTGGGACGGCGGCCGCTCAACCTGTTCAGCGTGGTGTTCGTGGCGGTGTTCGTCTATCCCTACTTCCTCATGGTCAACACCGGCGTCCCCTGGCTGGTGTGGCTGGCCATGATGGTGATGGGGGCGTTCGGGTTCGCGCCGCAGGTGGCCGTGCAGCCGGTGTTCTACGCCGAGCTGTTCGGGGCACGGGTGCGGTACACCGGGTTCGCCGCCTCGCGCGAGCTGGGCGCGGCGCTGGCCGGGTTCTCGCCGCTGATCGGCGCGGCGCTGGCGGCGCGGCTGGACGGGGCGCCGTGGCTGGTGGCGGCGTTCCTGATCGGGACGGCGGTGATCTCGTTCGTGGCGTTCCACGCCTCGTACGAGAGCAAGGACATGGACATCACGGCCGCCGACCCGGGACGCGGACCACTCGTGGAGGAGTGAGCATGGACATCAACGGCACGGTCGCCGTCGTCACCGGCGGCGGCACCGGCATCGGGGCGGCGGTCGCGGAGAGCCTGGCCAGGAAGGGCGCGGCGGCCGTGGTCGTCAACTACTCGCGTTCCGCGGCGGAGGCCGAGGCGACCGCAGGACGGCTGCGGGACCTGGGCTGCAAGGCCGAGGCCGTGGCCGCCGACGTGTCCGACGACGCCGCCGTACGCCGTCTGGCCGAGCGCGTACGCGCCGCCCACGGCCGGGTGGACGCCCTCGTGTGCAACGCGGGGACGACGAAGTGGGTGCCGTTCCCCGACCTGGAGGGGCTCACCGACGACGTGTGGCGGCAGATCATGGGCGTCAACCTCATGGGCGCCTTCTACTGCGCCCGCGCCTTCGCCCCCGACCTGCGGGCCACCCGCGGCGCGATCGTCAACGTGGCCTCCGTCGCCGGGCTCCTGGGCACGGGCTCGTCCATCGCGTACGGCGTGAGCAAGGCCGCCATGCTCCACCTCACCCGCGATCTCGCGGTCGCGCTCGGTCCCGAGGTCAGGGTGAACGCGGTCGCGCCCGGCATCGTGGCGACCCGCTGGCACATCGACCGCGTGGGCGAGCAGGTCTTCGCCGAGATGGCCGGCAGGGAGGAGGCCAAGGCGCCGCTGCGGCGCACGGCACGCCCCGAGCACATCGCCCAGATGGTGACCGCGCTGCTGGAGGCCGACCTGGTGACGGGAGAGGTCCTCGTGGGCGACGGCGGCCGGCATCTGACGTACTGATGCCCGCTGATGCTCGATCGTGGCCGCCTGGGCCCGCCGGCCCGGGCGGTCAGCCGAGGGTGGCGGAGACCAGGGAGCGGGCCTCCTCCTGCACCTTGGCCAGGTGGTCGGGACCTCTGAAGGACTCGGCGTAGATCTTGTAGACGTCCTCGGTGCCGGACGGGCGGGCCGCGAACCAGGCGTTCTCCGTCGAGACCTTCACTCCGGCCAGCGAGGCGCCGTTGCCCGGGGCCGACGTCCGCACCGCCGTGATCGGCTCGCCCGCCAGCGTCGACGCGGTCACCCGCTCGGCCGACAGCCGGCCGAGCACGGCCTTCTCCTCGCGGGTCGCCGGGGCGTCCACCCGCGCGTACGCGGGCTCCCCGAACCGCTTCGTCAGCTCCGCGTAGTGCGCGCTCGGCGACTCGCCGGTGACGGCCAGGATCTCGGACGCCAGCAGCGCCAGGATGATCCCGTCCTTGTCGGTGGACCACACCGACCCGTCGCGCCGCAGGAAAGACGCCCCCGCGCTCTCCTCGCCGCCGAACCCCAGCGACCCGTCGAGCAGCCCGGGCACGAACCACTTGAAGCCCACAGGCACCTCGTAGAGCCGCCGGCCCAGCGACTCGGCGACGCGGTCGATGACGCCGCTGCTGACCATGGTCTTGCCGACCCCGGCGTCCGCCGGCCAGCCGTCGCGGTGACTGTAGAGGTAGGAGATGGCCACGGCCAGGTAGTGGTTGGGGTTGAGCAGCCCGCCGTCGGGCGTCACGATGCCGTGCCGGTCCGCGTCGGCGTCGTTGCCGGTGGAGATGTCATAGGTGTCGCGACCGGAGATGAGCGAGGCCATCGCGTACGGCGACGAGCAGTCCATCCGTATCTTGCCGTCCCAGTCGAGCGTCATGAACCGCCAGGTCGGATCGACCAGCGGGTTGACCACGGTCAGGTCGAGCCGGTGCCGATCGGCGATCTCCCCCCAGTAGGCCACGCTCGCCCCGCCCAGGGGGTCGGCCCCGATCCGCACGCCGGCCGCCCGGATCGCGTCCAGGTCCACCACGGACGGCAGGTCGTCCACGTACGTGCCGAGGAAGTCGTAGCGCCCCGCCTGCCGCACGGCCTTCGCGTACGGGATCCGCGACACGCTCGCCATCCCGTCGGCCAGCAGCCGGTTGGCCCGATCCTGGATCCACGTGGTGGCCTCGGAGTCGGCGGGCCCGCCGTGCGGCGGGTTGTACTTGAACCCGCCGTCACCCGGCGGATTGTGCGACGGCGTGATCACGACGCCGTCGGCCAGGCCGGACGTGCGCGCCCGGTTGTGCCGCAGGATGGCGTGCGAGACGGCGGGCGTCGGCGTGTAGCCGTCACGCGTGTCGATCAGCGTCTCGACCCCGTTGGCCGCGAACACCTCCAGCGCCGACACCCGCGCGGGCTCCGACAGCGCGTGCGTGTCGATGCCGACGAACAGTGGGCCGTCCGTGCCCTGCGCCCGCCGGTATTCGCAGATGGCCTGGCTCGTGGCGAGAATGTGGTCCTCGTTGAACGCAGCGTTCAGCGACGAGCCCCGATGCCCCGAGGTGCCGAACGCGACCCGCTGTCCGGCCTCGCCCGGATCGGGCCGCAGGGCGTAGTAGGACGTCACCAGCCTGGCGACGTCGACCAGATCGGCGGGCTCGGCGGGCTTCCCCGCGCGCTCGTGCGTCATGTACGCCACTTTACAAACGCGGCCCGGCCCGGCCACCAGCGCGGCGCGTGACACGATAGTTTGACGGTCAACCAACAGAGTGGAGTTCCAGCCATGCGATACGGCTCTTTCCTGGCCGAGCGCCAAGTCGCCGACCCGATCGCCGACCTGCGCGACCAGATCGCCCAAGCCGTGGCCGACGGCTTCAGCTCCGCCTGGCTGTCGCACATCTTCAGCCTCGACGCACTCACGGCGCTGGCCGTCGCCGGCAGCCAGGTCCCCGCCATCGAGCTGGGCACCTCGGTGGTGCCGGTCCACCCCCGCCACCCCGCCGCGCTGGCCCAGCAGGCCATGACCGCCAACGCCGCGCTCGGCGGGCGGCTGACGCTCGGCGTCGGGCTCTCCCACCAGCCCGTCATCGAGGCCATGTTCGGCTACAGCTTCGACCGTCCCGGCCAGTACATGCGGGAATATCTCGACATCCTCATCCCGGCCAGCAGGGGCGAGCAGGTCGCGTACGAGGGGGAGAGGCTCAAGGCCGGCCTCACGCTCACCACACCGGGCAGCGGCTTCCCCGTGCTAGTGGCCGCGCTCGGCCCGCGCATGCTCAAGCTGGCCGGCACCGTGGCAGACGGCACCGTCCTGTGGATGACGGGCCCCAAGACGATCGCCGGGCACATCACGCCCACCATCACCGCCGCCGCGGCCGAGGCCGGCCGCGAGGCACCGCGCATCGTCTGCCAGCTGCCCCTCTGCGTCACCGACGACCCCGCCGCCGCCGTCGCGCGCGCGAACGAGATCTTCGAGATCTACGGCCAGTTCCCCTCCTATCGAGCGATGCTCGACAGGGAAGGCGCGGCCACCCCCGGCGACGTGGCGATCGTCGGCGACGAGGACACGGTGCTGGCCAAACTCGCCGAGCTGGAGCGGGCCGGCGTGACCGACTTCGTGGCCTCCGTGTTCGCCAACCGGGACCGCACCAGGACCCTGCTGACCGGCGCGGCGAAGGGTTGATCGGGACGCATCTCAATAAACTCCGGCAAGATGAAGCGCTTGAGCGGTGACATGCTCACCGGGATAGACGTGTCCAACTGGCAGGGCACCGTCAACTGGTCAGGCCACGCGGAGGCCGGGGTGGCCTTCGCGTTCGCCAAGGCCAGCGAGGGTGCCGACTACACCGACGAGTGGTTCGCCCGCAACTGGAACGGCATGCGGGAGAGCTGGATCGTCTGCGGCGCGTACCACTTCGCCAGGCCCAAGGGCGACCCCATCGAGCAGGCCCGCCACTTCCTCGGCGTGATCAGGTCGGCGGGCGGGCTGCGCCGCGGTGACCTGATCGCACTCGACCTGGAGACGAACGACGGGCTGCGCCCCGAGCGGGTCGCCCGCTACGCGCGCCGCTGGTGCCACCACGTCGAACGGCATTGCGGCGTACGTCCCTTCATCTACACCTTCAACACCTTCGCGCGCCGCGGGCACTGCGCAGGCCTGGGCGAATATCCGCTGTGGATCGCCAGCCCCGAGAGCGCCCGCGGCCGGCCCGCCGTGCCCCGCCCCTGGAGCGACTGGACCATCCACCAGTACGCCAACACCCCCCTGGACCGGAACATCTTCCACGGATCCCGCAAGGAGCTGACAAGGCTGGGGTTTCACCCGCGATAGCATCGGTTCCACCATCGAACCAGCCTCGATGCCGGGCATCGAGCGCGATCCAAGGGAGTCACCGTGTCAGCCGAGCTACGCATCACCCTCGCCGGAGCCGAGCGTGTGGTCGCGGCCGGCACGACGGCCGGTGAGGCGCTCGAGGCGGACGGCCGCACGGTCATCGCGGCCCGGATCAACGGCGAGCCGCGCGACCTGGCGCACCCGCTGGCCCAGGACGACGTGGTCGAGCCGATCGAGTCCTCCAGCGCGGACGGCCGGGCCATCGTCCGGCACTCCACCGCCCACGTCATGGCGCAGGCCGTGCAGGAGCTGTTCCCCGAGGCCAAGCTCGGCATCGGGCCGCCAGTCGACAACGGCTTCTACTACGACTTCGACGTCGAGCAGGCATTCCACCCCGACGACCTCAAGCGCGTCGAGAAGCGCATGCGGGAGATCGTCAAGCAGGGGCAGCTGTTCTCCCGCCGGGCCGTCTCCGACGACGAGGCGCGCGAGGAGCTGGCCGCGGAGCCGTACAAACTCGAGCTGATCGGGCTCAAGGGTGGGGCGGCCGAGGAGGAGTCGGTGGAGGTGGGCGCCGGGCAGCTCACCATCTACGACAACCTCGACCCGAAGACCGGCGAGCTGTGCTGGAAGGACCTGTGCCGCGGCCCGCACGTGCCGTCCACCCGGTCGATCCCGGCGTTCAAGCTGATGCGCTCCGGCGGCGCCTACTGGCGAGGCAGCGAGAAGAACCCGCAGCTCCAGCGCATCTACGGCACCGCGTGGGAGTCGCGCGACAAGCAGGACGAATACCTCAAGCTGCTGGAGGAGGCCGAGAAGCGCGACCACCGCAGGCTGGGGGCGGAGCTCGACCTGTTCAGCTTCCCACCCGAGCTGGGCAGCGGCCTGCCGGTCTTCCATCCCAAGGGCGGGATCATCCGCAAGGAGATGGAAGACTACATGCGCCGGCGGCAGGGCGAGGCGGGCTACGAGTTCGTCAACACCCCGCACATCACCAAGTCGCAGCTGTTCGAGACCTCCGGTCACCTGCCGTGGTATGCCGAGGACATGTTCCCGCCCTTCGAGCTGGAGGGCGTCGAATACCGCGTCAAGCCGATGAACTGTCCGATGCACAACCTGATCTTCCGGGCGCGCGGCCGGTCCTACCGCGAGCTGCCGCTGCGGCTGTGCGAGTTCGGCTCCGTCTACCGCTACGAGAAGTCGGGCGTGGTCCACGGCCTGACCCGGGTGCGCGGCATGACGCAGGACGACTCGCACATCTACTGCACCCGTGAGCAGATGGTCGGCGAGATCAAGAGCCTGCTCACCTTCGTGCTCAGCGTGCTGCGCGACTTCGGCCTGGAGGAGTTCTACCTGGAGCTGTCCACCCGCGACGACTCCGACAAGTTCATCGGCGACCCGGCCGACTGGGACGAAGCCACCGCGGCGCTGCGCCAGACGGCCGAGGAGTCCGGGCTGGAGCTGGTCGACGACCCGGGCGGCGCGGCCTTCTACGGCCCCAAGATCTCGGTGCAGGCCAAGGACGCGATCGGCCGCACCTGGCAGTTGTCCACCATCCAGCTCGACCTCAACCAGCCCAAGCGGTTCGAGCTCGAATACCAGGCCGCCGACGGCAGCCGCCAGACGCCGGTCATGATCCACCGGGCGCTGTTCGGCTCGATCGAGCGCTTCCTCGGCGTCCTCACCGAGCACTACGCGGGCGCCTTCCCGCCCTGGCTGGCCCCGGTCCAGGTCGTCGGCATCCCGATCGCCGACGCCCACGTGCCCTACCTGCAGGACGTCGCCAAGCGGCTGCGCGAGCGCGGCATCCGGGTCGAGGTCGACACGGCCGACGACCGCATGCAGAAGAAGATCCGCAACGCGCAGAAGGCCAAGGTGCCGTTCATGCTGCTCGCCGGCGACGACGACATCGCCAACGGCGCGGTGTCGTTCCGCTACCGCAACGGTGAGCAGAAGAACGGCGTCCCGGTCGAGGAGGCGGTCGCCGAGATCGTCAACGCCGTGGAGCACCGCATCCAGGTCTGACCGGAGTCACGGCGGACCCACCGCAGTCGGGCGGCTCCGCCGTGCCCTTCAGGGCGCGCCTGTGCGGTGCCTTAAGTGGGCGCGAGGTGCCTTCAGGGGGCGCCGGGTGCCTTCAGGGGTACGGGTGTGGTGCCTTCAGCAGGTGCCAGCGGGTGAGCCGGTGTTCGGGGCGCCGGTGCTCGAATGTCGGCGTTCGGTGTCGGTGTTCGGATGCCGGTGTTCGGGCGTCAGCGGGTGAACAGGCGGAACGTGACTGCGGGGCGGCCGCCGAAGCGTTCCCCCGACTCCCGGGCGAAGCCCTCGATGAGGTTGCGCGCGTACTCCTCCGGGTCCTCGCTCGTGAGGGCCTCGATGTAGGCGCGGTGCTCCAGGAGCGAGCGCACGCCGCGCTCCAGCCCGCTCGTCACGTCCACGGCGTGGGTGGGGGAGTCGGAGCCGTTGACGGCGACCCAGCGGACGCCGTTCCAGGGCTCGGCCTCAGTGTCCGGAAATATCCACCGATTGCCGGCGTCCCCTGCGGCGTCCAGCACGGCCGTGCCCACCGCACGGTGATCGGGCGTGTTCCAGTACGTGCCGCCCCAGGTGTCCACGGGGTTCAGGGTGATGACCAGTTCTGGGCGGTGCCTGCGGATGGCGGCGGCCAGGTCCCGCCGGAGCGCGGTTCCGAACTCGATCACTCCGTCGGCGTGGTCGAGGAACTCGACCTGGGTCACGCCGACGACGGCCGCGCTGGCCCGCTCCTCCCGCTCCCGCACCAGCCCCGCCTTGGCGGGTTCGAGCGTGTCGATACCCGCCTCGCCCTTGGTCACGATCACGTACGCGACCTCGCGTCCCGCGTCGGTCCAGGTGGCCACGGCCGCCGCGCAGCCGTACTCGAGATCGTCGGGGTGGGCGACGATGGCCAGCGCACGCTGCCAGTCGCCGGGCATGGGCTCGAGTTGATCTGGCATGGCTATCATCCTGGCAGCCACGACAACCCCCGCGAACCCCGCCGAGAGGTGCAAACCCGGGAGAGCAGAGGACACGGGAAAGTGGCGGTCTCGCTTTGGGAGAGTGGCGGGGTTCGGTGAGGGGCAGTCTCGGGGGAGTGGCGGCTTTGGGTGAGCGGCGGGCCCGGGCGACCGGCACTCTCGGG
>NZ_JADOGI010000111.1 GCF_015645445.1 Nonomuraea cypriaca
GCCCAGGTCGAGCGGGGTCCAGGAGGTGAGGAAGGGGGCGGGGGCCCGGCGGGACGTGGCGAGCACGCCGACCCACTCGCGCCGGCCCAGAGCGGCCGTGATGGAGGACGGCACGGACACGGTGCCGCCGTAGTGGCGGTAGACGCCGTGGGCGGCGCAGCCGGTCAGGTATCCGATCTGTACGGCGTCGCGCCCGTACAGGAAGCACGGCCGGCGCAGCCCCGCCCTTTTGAGGCGGGCGGCGACGGCGGGCGCGGCGGCGCGGGCGGCGCGGACGTCCCCGCCGTGCACGGCCAGGGTTCTGGCCTGCACGGCGAAGTAGCCGAGCAGGCCGATGACGGCGAGCACCGCGGTGACCCGCCGCCGGCACAGCCGCACCACGCCCGCCGCGACGGGGAGCGCGAGCAGGGCGTAGGCCGGCAGCAGGAAACGCGGGGCGGCGTAGCCGACGGTGAACAGGTAGGAGAAGGCGAGCGACAGGCCGCAGGCCAGGGCCGCCGCGACGGCGCGCCGCCGGGCCGCGGCCACGCCGAGCGCCGCGAGCACCGGCACGGCCGCGAACCAGGCGGCCTGGGTGAGCGGCACTCCCCCGCAGTCGGCGCCGAAGCGGCACAGCAGGGGGCCGTTCAGTGCGCGCAGGTGGTCGGGCAGGCTGAAGTGCGGGCCGGTCGCGTTCTCCGCCCCGGCGGCGTGCAGGCGCGCCAGCGGCCCGCCGAACGTCCACAGCGCCTCGGCCAGCCACTGCCCCCAGCCGATCGCGAGCCCGGCCGCCGTGGCCAGCGGCAGGCGGGGGCGCCGGCGCGCGATCCCGTACGCGAGCAGGGGCAGTGCCAGCCAGGTGGCGTCCATCGGGCGCAGCAGGGAGGCCGCCGCGAACGCCGCCACCACCCCGGCCGTCGCCGCCCGGGGCTTAAACCGCGTCTCGGCCAGGCAGGCCAGGCCGACGCCGGCGACGCCGCTGTAGGCGACCCACATGTTGGGCATGGCCGCGTTGGCGTACAGCAGCGACAGCCACAGGCCGGCGAACAGGGCGGCGGCGAGCGGCGCCACGGCCGCGGTCCGCAACCGGATCCACGGCAGGTAGGCCAGGAACAGCGCGACGCCCGACAGCAGGCTGAGGTAGACGCGGATGGCGCTCACCGACGGGGTGAACGCCGCGACGGGGGCCACCAGCAGCTGGACTCCGCGGGCGCGTGGCGCGGTGTACTCGGCGGCGGGGATTCCGCGGGCCACCTGGCTGATGTACACGCTCTCGTCCCAGCCGAGCCCGATCCCGGCGGTCAGCGCCAGCTGGAGCGCGGTGAAGACGGACGCCACCAGCGCCAGCGCCACCTGCGGCCGGTGCGTGCCGATCCAGGCCCGCGCGCGCCCGGCCGTGATCTCGTCCATGCCTGTCACGCTACGGAGGGTGACGTCAGGGGCTGTTCAGGTCACGGTCGGCGGCGCGCATTCCTTGGGCGGGTTCGCGGGGTGCGCCCGGTCGCGCCGAGCGGCCTGGCACGGCTCGGCCGGCGGGTCCTGCGCGACGCCGGTGTTCACCCCGTGCGCGAGATGGGTGCGCCGCGCCGTTGCGGGAACTCCGTACGAGGCCGTCTGGGCGCACACTGTGAGGAGGACGGCGGGCGGGGGACGACGATGGCCAGAGTGATGATCATCCTGGTTCTGGTGGCGCTGCTGGCCGCCGCGGGCTGCGGCGGCGTGCCGCCCCGGCCGGCGGCGCCCGCGCAGGTCTCCCCCACCGGCGGCTGCGCCACGCGGGAGCGGCTGGAGCCCGGCCGCCACCGGCTGTCCTTCGGCGGGCTGACGCGCCGGTACCTGCTGTCGGTGCCCGCCGGCGGCGGCCCGCACCCCGTCGTGCTCGATCTGCACGGGCTCGGCTCCACCGCCGCCGAGCAGAGCGCCTACAGCCGGCTGGCCGAACAGGGTTCGCGGCGCGGCTACGTCGTGGCCACCCCGCAGGCCGCCGAGGGGCGTATCGGCTGGGCGCTGCCCGGCATGGGCGGCCCGGACGACGCCGGGTTCCTGGCCGCGCTGCTCGACCGGCTCGAACAGGGCCTGTGCGTGGACCGGCGGCGGGAGTTCGCCGCCGGCATGTCCTACGGCGCCGGCCTGGCCACCGCCCTGGTGTGCGCCCTGGACGGCCGTCTGGCGGGCGTCGCCGCGGTGGCCGGACTCAACATCGTGCGCCCCTGCCCCGGCGCCTACCCCACGACGATCGTCGCCTTCCACGGCACCGCCGACCGTATCGTCCCCTACGACGGCGGCCACCCGTTCCGCGACGCGACCGGCGACGTGCGCGCCCTGGCGGACCTGGTGGTGCTCGCGCCGGTGGAGAGCAGCGCCGACGGGTGGGCGCGCACGCTCGGCTGCACCGGCCGCAGCACCACCGGTCTCGGCGAGCGGGTACGGCTGCGCGGCTGGAAGAGCTGCCCCGGCCGGGCCACGTTGCGCCTGTACACGGTCGGCGGTGGCGGCCACACCTGGCCGGGCCCCATTGAGGTGCCGCGGCTCGGCGACACCGTACGCGACCTGGACGCCACCGCGGTCATCCTCGATACCTTCGACGGGGCGCCGTCCCGGTGACAGGGGCGGCTACCCTTGTCGGTCATGAGTCAGGTGGGACAGGTGGCGGCCCGCGCGCTGCTGCGCAGGGTGGCCGTCGAGCAGGCCGAGTGCAGGGTGCCGTCGCTGACGGCGGCCGTCGTCCGTGACGGGCGGATGGCGTGGTTCGGCGGCCGCGGCCGCGTCGGCGGGGCTGCGCCCACGGCCGCCACCCAGTACCGGCTGGGATCGATCACCAAGAGCATGGTCGCCGTCGTCGTCATGCGGTTGCGTGACGAGGGCGCCCTCGCCCTGACCGACCCGCTGGAGGCGCACCTGCCCGGCACGCCGCTCGGGCATCTGACCATCGCCCAGTTGCTGTCGCACACCTCCGGGCTGACCGCCGAACCGCCCACCGCCTGGTGGGAACGCACCCCCGGCGTGCCCGCCGCCGACCTGCTCGCGCGGGTGGGCCCGCAGGAGCTCAGGCACCGGCCGGGGCGGCGTTTCCACTACTCCAACGTCGGTTTCGCCGTCCTCGGCGAGCTCGCCGGCCGGCTGCGCGGCACCACATGGCTGAAGGCGCTGCGCGCCGAGGTGCTCGACCCGCTCGGCATGGACGGCACCACGCCGCGCCCGCGCGCCCCGCACGCCACCGGTTACGCCGTGCACCCGTGGGCCGACGTCGTGCTGACCGAGCCGGAGCACGACGCCGACGCGATGGGCCCGGCCGGGCAGCTGTGGTCCACCCCGCACGACCTGGCCCGCTGGGCGGCGTTCCTCGGCGGTGACACCGGCGGTGTGCTCAGCCCGGACACGCTCGCCGAGATGCGTGAACCCGCCGGTGTGGACGACGGCGACGCCTGGACCGGCGGGTTCGGCCTCGGCCTGCAGCTGGCCCGGACGGGTGGGCGCCGTCTGGCCGGGCACAGCGGGTCCATGCCCGGGTTCCTGGCCACGGTGTGGGCCGAGCCGGGTGACGGGGTGGGGGTGCTGTTCATGGCCAACACCACCTCCGGGATGAGCGGCACGCTGCTGACCGACCTGCTCGACATCCTCGACGAGCACGAGCCGCGGCTGCCCGGCGAATGGCGGCCCGTCCCGGCCGATCCGGGGCTGCTCGCGCTGACGGGGCTGTGGCACTGGGGGCCCAAGCCGTACGCGCTGCGGCTGCTGCCCGATCGCGGCCTGTCGCTGGAGCCGGTGGGCGGCGGGGGGCGCGCCTCACGGTTCGTGCCGCAGGACGACGGGACGTGGCTGGGGCTGGACGGCTACTACGCCGGGGAGACGCTGCGGGTCTCGCCCGACCACCTGGACCTCAACACGTTCGTCTTCACCCGCGAGCCCTACGATCCGGCCGCGCCGGTGCCGGGCGGGGTGAGCGGCTGGCACGCCTGAGCGCCGCCCGCGGCGAACCGACGGCGTCCGCCGGCGCGGCCGCCGTCGTGATGACGGCAACGATGGAGGCGCGGTGCTCCGCGCGCATCCACACGGTGGCGTCGAGGTACACGCTCGAACGTTTACCTGACGCGATCAGCGCGCTCGTGTCGAGAATGCGGCCTTGCATGCGCCGGCCCCTGGTCAGGCGCGTGGGCGGCCGGCTCGGCCGGTGCCGCCATTTTCACTTTATAGCAGATCCGTGCGCCTCATGAGGCGCCGGAAAGTGCTTCATACTTGCGCGTTGCGAACCGACCCGACGAATGATGGAGCAACGACATTGGGTTACGTGCTGGGTTTCGCGCACATCGACTTGACGAATGCCGCGGACGTCGGAGGAAAGGGGGTGCACCTGGGTGAGCTCTCGCGGATCGATGGCATCCGCGTGCCGGACGGTTTCTGCGTCACGACGGACGCCTTCCAGCGGGTCGTGGCCGAGGCGCCGTCGATCGACGCTCAGCTTGACCTGCTGTCGCGCGTGAAACCGGACGACCGCGCGGCGATCTCCACCTTGAGCGCCGATATCCGCCGCGTCATCGAAGGCGTCGCGGTGCCCGACGATCTTGTGGCGGCGATCAGCGAATCGCTCGCCCGGCTCGGGGAGCAGGCCTCCTACGCGGTGCGTTCCAGTGCGACGGCCGAGGACCTGCCGACCGCGTCCTTCGCCGGCCAGCAGGACTCGTACCTGAACCTCGTTGGCCTGGAGGCGATCCTCCGGCACGTCCGGCGGTGCTGGGCCTCGCTGTTCACCGAGCGGGCAGTGACCTACCGGCGCCGTAACGGCTTTGACGACCGGAAGGTACGGATGGCCGTGGTCGTACAGCAGATGGTGTTCCCGGACGCGGCCGGGATGCTCTTCACCGCGGACCCCGTGACCTCGAACCGGAAGATCGCCACCGTGGAAGCCGGTTGGGGGCTCGGCGAGGCGCTGGTCGCCGGTCTGGTCGCCGGGGACGTCTACACGGTGCGCGACGACCAGGTCGTCACCACAGCGGTCGCCACCAAGCCGCGGTTCGTCCAGGCGTCGCCGGGAGGCGGTACCCGGGACGCGCCGATCGAGCCGCAGCGGCAGAGGCAGCCGGCTCTGACGGATGCGCAAGCCGTGCGCCTGGTGCGGCTGGGCCGGCGCATCGAAGCGCACTTCGGCCGGCCCCAGGACATCGAATGGTGCCTGGCCGGCGACGACTTCCACATCGTCCAGAGCCGGCCGATCACCACCCTGTTCCCCATCCCCACGACCGATGACCAGGAGAACCACGTCTACGTCTCCGTCGGTCACCAGCAGATGATGACCGACGCGATGAAGCCGCTGGGGCTCTCCCTGTGGCAGCTGACGACCCCACGGCCGATGCCCGAGGCGGGCGGACGGTTGTTCGTCGACGTGGCCCCCGTCCTGGCGACGGCCGCGGGTCGCGCGAACCTCCTCGGGACGCTGGGGAAGTCCGACCCGCTGATTCGGGACGCGCTGCAGGCCGTCCTCGACCGCGGCGACTTCCTCCGCTCGCGTCCGGACGAGAATCCCGGCGCCGCACCCGCCGGTGACTCACCCGCCCCGATCGAGACCGATCCGGCCGTCGTCACCCAGCTGATCCGGCACAGTCAGGCGTCCGTCGCCACCCTGCGGCGCGAGATCCGGAGTCTCTCCGGGCCGGCGCTGCTCGACTTCGTTCTGGCCGACATCGCCGAGCTGAAGCGTGTCCTGTTCAGTCCGCGGAGCCACCAGGCGATCATGGCGGGGATGGAGGCGGCCTGGTGGCTCAATGACCACCTCGAGGAGTGGCTGGGCGAGAAGAACGCGGCCGACGCGCTCACGCGATCCGTCCCCTGCAACGTCACATCGGAGATGGGGCTGGCGCTCCTCGACGTCGCGGACACGATCCGGCCGCACGCGGACGTCGTGGCGTTCCTGCACCGCGTCGTGGAGGAACGCCGGGAGGGCGACGGTTTCCTGAACGAGCTGGCCGGGCTGGCCGGCGGGCGGGAGGCACGTGACGCCGTCCGGGGCTTCCTCGAGGAGTACGGCATGCGCTGCGCGGGCGAGATCGACATCACCAGAACGCGCTGGAGCGAGCGTCCCGCCACGCTCGTGCCCACCATCCTGGGCAACGTCAAGAACTTCGAGCCGGGCGCCGGCAAGCGACACTTCGAACAAGGACGCCAAGAGTCACGACGGAAAGAACAGGAACTGCTGACGCGATTGCGTGCCCTGCCCGGCGGGGAGCAGAAGGCCGAGGAGACCAAGCGGATGATCGACCGCGTCCGCACCTTCGCCGGATACCGGGAGTACCCCAAATACGGCATGGTCAGCCGCTATTTCGCCTACAAGCAGGCGTTGCTGCGGGAAGCCGATCGCCTCGTCCGGTCCGGCACGCTGCGCGAGAAAGAAGACATCTTCTTCCTCCGTTTCCAGGAGTTGCAAGAGGTCGTGCGCACCGGCGACGTGGACGCCGAACTCATTGTGGAAAGGCGGGAGGCGTTCCGGTCGTATGAGGCGCTCACACCGCCCCGGGTCTTCACCTCGGACGGCGAGACCATCACCGGCCGGTATCGGCGTGAGGACGCCCCGCCCGGCGCGCTGGCCGGCCTCCCGGTCTCGGCCGGGACCGTCGAGGGCCGCGCCCGTGTCGTCATGGACATGGCGCGGGCCGACCTTGAGGCGGGCGACATCCTGGTCACCGCCTTCACCGACCCCAGCTGGACCCCGCTGTTCGTCGCCGTCGCCGGACTGGTGACGGAGGTGGGCGGCCTGATGACGCACGGGGCGGTGATCGCGCGGGAGTACGGCCTGCCGGCCGTCGTGGGTGTGGAGCAGGCCACCCGGCTGATCCGGGACGGGCAGCGGATCCGCGTTCACGGAACCGACGGGTACGTCCAGATCCTCGCCTGAGTCGCCGGGCTCCCCCACGGGCACGGCGTTCGCGGTGCCGGTTGGCCGGACCGGCCAACCGGCGACGGCAGCGCGATCCAACGGCTGCGCGGGTCCCGGTCGAGGTAACGTGGACACCAGGCGCCGCCGCCACCCACGCGCAGCCGGCACGGTCTAGTGCCGTGGCCGGCATCGGGCCGGTGGTGGCCTTGCGTCGGGCACAGATGACCAGCGACTATCCGGACGGCCGGTCCTCAGCCCGCGGTCTTGGTCTTGATGAGCGGCGCGTCCCGCGACAGCTCCCGGAACCCGACGCTGTAGTACAGCCCGCGCGCCTTGGGATGCCCCGGCGCACCCAGGCAGGCGACCGTCATGTGAGTGGCCCCGGCCGCCCGCGCCAGACGCATCCCGTGCAGGAGCATCGCCCTTGCCAGCCCCCGACGCCGGTAGTCCGGATGTGTCCCGACCGGCTCGAACTCAGCGGTCTTGTTCGCCTCGTCGAGCCACATGATCGTCGAGGATGCCATCGTTGCGTCCGGCGCCTCCACCAGGATGTGCAGGTCGCCGCGATACGCCGCCGTCCGCCGGACGCCCTGGTAGCTCTCGGCCGTGTACGGCGAGGGAGCCCAGGCGTCCAGATGGGCCTGGACCGCGGCCTTGGGCCCGGCCTCCTCGGCGGTGCGGAACCGGAATCCGTCCGGCAGCACCGGCTGTTCCACGTCGGTGAGGTCCCGCCCGTTGAGCTGGGTCCAGGACCCGGTGTCGCCGAGCGCGGCCGGGTCGGTCACATAGCCGTGCGCCGCCCATCGCTTCAGGGCGAACTCATCGGCGGCGCCCGGCAGCACCGTACGCTCAAGGCCCGCCGCCGTGCCGTCGTACCAGTCGATCACCTCGTCAATCAGCCCGGCGTGGCCGGGATGAACCTGATACGCCAGATAGGCGCCGGTGACGTCCTTCACCGACCCGTCGTTCCGCCTCACCTGGTGCGGAGGATGGGCCCACCCCCACGCCACCAGATCCCCGCCGGAGAACCACAGCCGGCGCCGCCAGCTCGCGCCGTCGCCGGCGTGCCCCTTGCCCCAGTTCCAGGCCAGCTCGCCGTACGACGCGTCGCTGTTCACCAGGTCCGGGCGCATGGCGGTGACACGCTGCGCCAGACCCTGCATGAGCTGCACGTCCGCAGCGGTCACAAGCTCGAAGCTCGTCACAATGCGCCACTGTGTCAGAACTCCGCAAAGCCGTCGAACCGTTTTCCGGCGCCGCCGATCGCGGCAGTCAGCAGCACGACGCGCGAAGCGGACACTCCAGCGGGTGGGGTGAGGCGTCCGGGGAGCTATGCCGCGCGCAGCCACGCCCGCAGGACGGCGAAGTCGGCCTCGGCGAGCCCGCGACGGGGATCGACGCGATGCAGCAGGGCGCGTCCTTCGTGGTGGGCCGACACCCAGGCCCGGTCGAGGCCGGTGATCTCGTCGTCGACCCAGGCGAAGGAGCGCCCGGCCGCCCGGCCGACGACGGCGCGGGTCTTGCCGTGCAGTCCGTGCCGCGCGTCCCGGACGTCGAGGAAGAGCAGGGGTCGCCGGCCGGTCACGGCTTCACGATAGCCGCTCGGGCGTCGCGGCGACCGCCCGCCAAACGATGCGTCGCCTGGCGGTCAGACCCGCGCCGTGGGCGGCTCGCCGGCGATCACGGCGACGGCCTCGACCTCGACGAGCTGGGAGTCGTAGCCGAGCACCGTCACTCCGAGCAGGGTGCTGGGCACGTCGTGCCCGCCCATGTACTCCCGGTACACCTCCCACGCCGTGACCAGGTCGCGCTGCCGGGAGGAGGCCACGTACACGGTGGTCTTGACGACGTCGGCCAGCGACGCGCCCGCGCCCTCCAGCGCCGTCACGAGATTGCGCATCACCTGGTGGGCCTGGCCGGCGTAGTCGCCGATCGCGACGGTCTCGCCGTGGAGATCGAGGGGACACGCCCCGGCCACCCAGATGGAGCGCACGGGCGCGTCGGCGACCGCGGCGTAGGCGTAGTCGACGCGCTCGGTCAGCCGGTCGTTACGGATCAATCGGACGCCGGTGCTCATGTCAGGCTCCCTTTCCTGGCCAGTCCGGTGAGTGGCCCAGGATCGCGACGATCTCGTCCAGACGCGAGCCGCCCTGCCAGGCGAGCGCCGGCGCGAAGGCCGCTCCGGGCGCGAGCCGCGCCTTCCCGCCGGGTACGGCCTTGGCGGCGCCGTCGCCAAGCGTGGGATCGTTCATCTGCATGCGCGCATAATCTACATATGCATATTATCTGTCAAATGAGTATTTTGGACTCGTGACGGATCGCCGCGACCTCGCCGAGATGCTGCACCCCCTCGTGCGGTCGCTCATCGCCGCGGAGCTGCCCGTGCTCGCCGCGCACGGGATCTCCATGTGGGGCTACATCGTGCTCGGCGCCGTGGACGACGGTTCGGTACGCACCCAGGCCGCCCTGGCCGAGGCCATCGGCGCCGACAAGACCCGCATCATCGCCACCCTCGACGACCTCCAGGCGGCCGGGCTGATCACCCGCGAGCCCGACCCGGACGACCGCCGCGCGCGGATCCTCGCGATCACCGGCGACGGCCGCGACGTGCGCAGATCGGTGCGGGCCGAGATCCGGTCCAACGAGGAGCGCCTGCTCGCCCGCCTGCCCGCCGCCGACCGGCACGGCTTCCTGCGCGCCGTGCAGGCTCTGTCCCGGCTGCCCCGCGAGGAGATCGCCGCTACCGGCCCCCGCGACCGGCGGCCCATCCGGCGGACGAACGCCGTAGGCGACGGGTGACCTCGAGGTACTCCGCGCGTCGTAGACGGCCCGCGCGCTGCGCCCGGCGCGGTAGCCGCAACAGCCTTCTCCCGGCCGATGACGCCGAAGGCCCCGGCGATGGAGCATCTTCACGGACCGGCCCTCTCCGGAAAGGACCATTCGACGATGCTGTTCATCGAACTCTTGGTGCCCAAGGGCGTCTTCGACGTGCAGGAACGCCGCAGGCTCGGCGAACGGCTGACAGGGCGGCGGCTGCTGTCGGCCGCGAACGGCGAGCAGGACGCCGCCGACCCCGGAGTGATCGACTTGATCGACTCCCTGACCCAGGTGGTGGTCCGGGAGGAGGAGGTCTGGATCACGGGCGGAGACCCGCCCGGTCCCTCCCGGACACCCCGGTACGTGGTGAACGTGATCGCCGGAATGTGGGGCAAGGAGATGAGCGAGCACCTCATCTCCCGGATCACCGCCGAACTCGCCGACGCCGAGGCCGGCCCCGAGCCGCGGGCCATGGTGAACGTGATCAGCGTTCCCGAGGGGAGCTACGGCCTGCGGGGGCGGCCTCACCGATCCTCCGACCTCCTCCAGCTGATCGAGGAGGCCAGGACCGGACCCGCGGCGCCGGTCCCGGACGGCATGATCGTCGATCCGGTCTGCGGCGCCACCGTGCCGATCGCCGACGCCGTCATCCTGGAGCACGACGGGCAGAGGTACGGCTTCTGCTGCCCCCACTGCCGCGGGCACTTCGCCAAGCGGCTCCGCGAACCGCGGACGCCCTGATGGAGCCCGCACAGTACGCCCGCGCCCTCCACCAGGGCGCGGACCGAGGACGAGCCGGCCCGGCGGCGTCAGCCTGACAGCACCCGCGCCAGGTCCGCCGCCGGGCCGGGCGGAAGCGCGCCGTGCAGCAGTTCCACCCGATGGACGAGCCGGGGCGCGGCCAGCGGCACCCCCCGCACGCCCGGCGCCGACAGGGGCACGGCCGAGGCGGGCAGAAGGGTGAGGCCGTGGCCGGCGGCCACCAGGTTCACCACCGTGTGCACGTCGCCGCCCCGGTAGTCCAGCGCCACCGGGAACCCGTCGCCCACCAGATCGCGCAGCCGCGGCAGCGAGCATGACGGCGTCTGCAGCCAGCGCGCGTCCACCAGGTCCATCAGCCGCAACGCCGCCCGCCCGGCCAGCGGATGATCGGCCGGCAGCGCCACGGCCAGGTGTTCCTCGCTCACTCCCGACGCCGTCATCGGCCCGGAGTCCGGCAGGGGCAGCGGGTCGCTGGGCGCCGCGATGCCGTCGGCCAGGCCCAGGTCGGCCCTCCCCTCGGCGACCATCGCCCCGGCCTCCTCGCGCCCGCACGTCCGCAGCGTCACCTCCAGCCGCGGCTGCTCGCGGCGGGCCCGCGCCAGCCGCAGCGCCAGGACGGGGTTGAGCGCCAGCGGGGTGGCGGCCAGCAGCAGCCGCAGACCGGGGCGGGCGGCGGCGCGCAGCACGTCGGCGCGGGCCGCCCGCAGACGCAGCAGCAGCGGCTCGGCGTGCTCCAGCAGCCGCCGACCGGCCGGCGTGGGCTCGACCGGGCGGCGGCTCAGCAGCGGCAGGCCCAGATCGGCCTCCAGGGCGGCGATCTGCTGGGAGATCGCCGACTGCGTGTAGCCGAGCTCGGCGGCCGCCGAGGAGAACGAGCCGCACCGGGCCACGGTCACGAACGTCGTCAGCAAGTGAGGGTCCATAAGCGTTGCTCATGATAGGACCGCGAATCATCGTTGGCGCTTCACGGGTGGCGGCGGCCACGATGAGGGCATGAGAATCGCCCTTGTGGGGGACCGCTCCCCCAGTGTTCGTTCGCATGTGAGGATCCCGCGGCTCATGGAGGCCTTGCGGGAACGGGACGGGATCGCGCTCGACCCGTACTGGGTGCCGACCACCGACGTGGCGGCCGGCCTGGACGGCTTCGACGGCATCTGGATGCTGCCCGGCAGCCCGTACCGTGACGAGGCGGGCGCGGTCGAGGCCGCGCGGGTCGCGCGTGAGCGGGAGATCCCGTTCCTGGGCACGTGCGGCGGGTTCCAGCACATGCTGCTGGAGTTCGCGCGGCACGTGTGCGGGCTGGACGTCGCGCACGCCGAGAACGAGCCGGGCGCACGCGACTTCCTGCTCACGCCGCTGGCGTGCTCGCTGGCCGGGCACGAGGGCCTGGTACGGCTCACGCCCGGCTCACTGATCGAGCAGATCATGGCCGCGCCGGCGACCGTGGAGGCCTACATCTGCTCGTACGGCCTCAACGAGGACTACAAGCGGACGCTGGCCGGGCACGGGATGGTGTTCTCCGGCCACGCCGGCGACGGCGCGGTCCGCGTGGCCGAACTGCCGGGGCACCCGTTCTTCCTGGCCACCATGTTCCAGCCGGAACTGGCCGGGGACGGACGGCGCGCCCACCCGGTCGTGACGGCGTTCGCCACGGCGGTCGGCGTCCGCGCGGGCGGACGCGCCTTGACCCGAGCGGCCGAGCCCCGATGACGGCCCCGTCCCCGGCCCCGCCGCCGCGGGAGCGGGACGTTCAGGAGAAGGCGTTCAGGAGGAGGCGTTCAGGAGGAGGCGTTCAGGAGGAGGACTGCCGCACCGCTTCCGGGACCGAGCCGTAGGAGCGTTCCCGTGCGCCGGCCCGGCGCGTGGCGGCCAGGTAGAGCAGGCACACAACGGCCAGCGCCGCGCTCACCCCCAGGGCGGCCGGCGCGCCGGCCGGCAGGAGCAGCCCGCCGAGCGCCGTGCCCAGGGCGATGCCGAGGTAGAGCGCGGAGCCGTTCAGGCCCACGACCACGGCGGTCTCCTGGGGCGCGGCGGTGATCAGCCGCAGTTGCTGGGCCGGGGTCTGGAACCAGGTGCTCAGGCCCCAGGCCACCATGAGCAGGGCGGCCAGCGGCGGCCACTGGGCTCCCGCGCCGGTGGCCCAGGCGAAGGCGCCCAGCGTGAGGGAGAGTGCCGCGTACCCCACGCTCAGCACCCGTACCGGGCCGAACCGGTCGGCGGCGGCGCCGGTCACCATGTTGCTGACGACGGCGCCCACGCCGTACAGGAAGAGCAGCCACATCTCGGCCTGCGGAGCGGCGCCCAGCGCGTGCAGGAGGGGAACGGCATACGCGTACAGGCCGTAGCTGGCCATCATCCCGAACAGGGTCAGCGGCAGCACCGCCAGCACGCCGGGACGGCGCAGGGCGGCGAGCCGGGCGCGCAGGGGGACGCTCGGGTTGCCGGGCAGCCGGGGCATGACGGCCAGCACGCCGGCGGCGCAGAGCAGGCACAGCGCGGCGACCAGCCCGAGCGCGGTACGCCAGTCCAGGATCCTGTCGGCCAGGTTGCCCAGCGGCACGCCCAGCGCGGTGGCCGCGGTCAGCCCGCCGATCACCACGGCCAGCGCGCGGGCCCGCTGCCCGGGAGCGGCCAGGGACGCGGCCACGGCGCTGGCGGTGGGGGTGAATGCCGCGGCCCCGGCGGCGGCCAGCACCCGGCCGGCCATGAGCACCGCGTAGCCGGGCGCCAGCGCCGACCCGAGGTTGGCCAGCGCGAGCACGAGCAGCGCGACGGTCAGCAGGGCACGGCGCGGCACCCGGGCGGTGAACGTGGCCACGACGGGCGAGAGCACGGCGTAGGCCAGGGCGAACACGGTGGCCGACTGCCCGGCGGCGGCCTCGGAGACCCGCAACGAGCGGGCCATCGCCGGCAGGAACCCGGCCACCACATAGGAGTCGGTGCCCACCGCGAACGTGCCGAGCGCCAGGATCAGCGTCCTGATGGGGATACGAGACATCCCCTTTCCTTTCATGACGATGCCACTTTCAGATGCCACTTTCAGATGCGCCTTCAGGTGAGTGGCGGAAAAATGGGTGTGGTCAGCCGCGCATGCGGGCGTAGTTGCGGCGCGTGCGCTCGCCGGCGCCCGGTGAGCCCTCCATGAGGTCGGCGATGCTCTGCCCGGCCAGCTCCCGCCGCCAGGCCAGCTCGGCCCGCCGCATCGCCCTGGAGATCCCGCACGGACCGCGGAACGTCTCCCCCTCGGCCCCGGCGCCGCGCTGCCGGATCTCGGCGCAGCGGAACGCCTCGCCGGGCCCCTCCAGCGCGGTCACCACATCCATGATCGTTATCTGGCCGGGCGGTCTGGCCAGGGAGAAGCCGCCCCCGGCGCCCGGGGCGGAGGTGAGGATCCCGGCCCTGGTCAGGGCCTGGAGCCGTTTCTTCAGATATTCCTGCGGGAGGTCGAACCAGGCCGCGAGCCTGCGGATCGACACCGGTCCCTCGTCCTTGAGCCATCCCAGGGTCACACAGCAGTGCAACCCCCACTCGACTCCTTCGCCCATCTGCACAATCAGGGATACTACATATCCCGTTTGCGGGTCCGCGCGGCGGGGGCGGACCAAGTACGGGGTACACGATGCTGGAGGACCTGGCCACCAGCATCCGCGCCGAGGTGAACGCGACGATCTTCGCCACGATCCTGCGGCGGATGGGCGAGGCCGGCCGGGCCCCGGATGGAGGCTCTGCTCGTCGTCGGGCCGGACGGCAAATCGACGTTCAACCGGCTCAAGAAGCCCGCTCAGCGGGCCACCTGGTCGCGTTTCATGGATCAGGTGTCGTGGCTGGATCAGGTGGATGCGCTGGGCGACACCGACGCGTGGCTGGACGGCGTTGCGCCGTCCAAGATCGCCGACTTCGCGGGTGAGGCCGACGCCAGGACGCCGACACCTTGTCGCGCTACGACCCGGTCAAGCAGGTGGCGTTGCTGGCGTGCCTGACGCACACCGCCCGGATGCGGGCCCGCGACGACTTGGCCGAGATGTTGTGCAAGCGGATGGCCTCCCACGTCAAACGGGCCAAGGCGGAGCTGGAGGAGATCGGCGCCCGGCGGCGCGCGACCAGCGAGCGGCTGATCGGCACCTACCATCAGATGCTGGAACGTCTCGACCCCGGCAGCGAGACCTCGGCCGCCGGACGCGAGGCGGTGGCGCGGGCCATGGAGGCGGTGACCTCGTGCGCCGGTAACGCCGGGCAGGTCCAGGCGCTCGGCGAGGTACTGTCGGCGCTCGTGGTGCAGGCCCACGGTATGCAGGAGGTGCGGGCAGCGGTGGAGCAGGCCTGCGGGTTCGCGGCGCAGTTGGCCGACATCGAGGAGGTCGCCGCCTTCCACGGCGACGCGCACGAGCTGCTGGTGTACCGGTTCTTCGAGAAGGACCGGCCGGCGCTGTAGCGAGCTGGTGGAGTCGGCCCCGGCGATCAGGTTGCGGCGGCTTGCGGAGCTGCGGGTGATGTTGGACGAGGTGCTCGCGGAGGCCTCGACGGCGGCGATGGTGGATGCACGGGCTGAGGGTTGGGGGCTGCGGCGGATCGGTCAGCACGTGGGGATGTCGCATGAGCAGGTCCGACGGTTGTTGGTCGGTGTGCCGATGGCTTCGGATTGATCGGTTTCAGGGGTGTTGGTCTGGTCCTGAGCTGTAGCGTCGGTGTCCATGAGGGATCGGCGCCGCGGCGGTGGGTTCGGTACCTGATGCCGGGTGATGGTCGAGGTCGACTGTGAAAACGACACTGTGACCCGGGTGGTGACGCTCGCGGAGGAGCTGCGGCCCGACCGTGACGGTCACTTCTGCGTCTATGACGAGAAGTTCGTCCGTCGGCACAGCGATTCCCAGCCCTGGCTGCATGCCTTCAGCGTGAGTGGGCCGCTTTGGCAGTACGACCGAAGGCCTGGACCGCACCACCGACCAGCGCAAGCTCATCCGGTTACGCGGCCGGATCCACGCCGCCGCCCGGGTGGCCGCCGAAGGATGCCACACCACCGACTCCGCCCTCACCATCGGCATCCAGGGCCCCGACGCCCAAGAACGCATCAAGCAGCTCCGCAACGCGCCGGCCAAGCTCATCACCAAGCACGGGTGGACCGTCCGCTACGAACCCCGCTGACCCGAACCTTCTTGCTTAGCGGGAATTTCCGGCCGGATCTGACCAGGACCCCGAGATAGCCAACCTCTGACCCGGCCGGGGCGAGTGCGTCTTCTGACTTTTTCGTGTGGTGGTGTCGAATGGCGTCGAGCGCGTTCGTAGCCAAGGTGAGAGGCCGGCAACGGGCCGGTCGCCACTCACCGGAGGTCCACGATGTCCGTCACCACCAGCGCTCGCGCGAAGCCAGTGATCATCGGCGGCCTGACCTCCGTGGCGGTCGCCGGTGCGGCGACCGCGACCGTCGCCGCGGCGGGTGAGTTCGCCGGGATCAGCCTCGTTGTCGGCGGTGCGCCGATCCCGGTGTCCGGGTTCGCCGTGCTGACGGTCATCTTCTCCGTGGCGGGCCTGGTGCTGGCCCTGGTGCTGGCTCGCTCGGCTCGCCGTCCGCGTACGGCGTTCGTACGCGCCACGTTTGTGCTCACCGCGTTGTCACTGGTACCGGATGTGCTTGCGGACGCGTCCGCGGCCACGAAGGTGCTGCTGATGTTGACGCACGTGGTCGCCGCCGCGATCGTGGTCCCGGCCATCGCCCGCCGCCTGCCCGCCTGATCCTTCGTACCTGATCCCTCGTAGGAGTTCGCCATGAAGCAGTACCTGCTCGCCGTCCGGTTCGATGAAAGCGCGCCGTCGCCGTCCGAAGGGGAAATGCGGGAGCAGCAGGCCCGGACGGCCAAGGTCACCGCCGACATGCGGTCCGCCGGTTCGTGGGTGTTCGTCGGCGGCCTGTTGCCCTCGCACGCCACCACGGTCGTCCGTCCCGGCAACGGCACGACGACGATGACCGACGGCCCGTTCGCCGAGACGAAGGAGCAGCTCGGCGGGTTCTGGGTGATCCGGTGCGACGGCCTGGACCAGGCGCTGGCCTGGGCCGAGAGGTGCGCGCTGGCCTGCGGGTCCCCGATCGAGGTGCGCCCGTTCGAAGACGCACAGGGGGAATGAGCGCGGATGGATCTGGACAGCGTCTACCGGGCGGAGTACGGCCGGTGCGTGGCCACGCTGACGCGCCTGCTCGGTGACATCGGGCTCGCCGAGGAGTTCGTGCAGGACGCGTTCGCGGTGGCCGTGCAGAAATGGGACGAGGAGCCGCCGCCCAATCCCGGCGCGTGGATCGTGACCACCGCCCGCAACCGGGCGATCGACCGGCTGCGCCGGGAATCCACCCGCGAGGCCCGCCACGCCCAGGCGCTGCTGCTGCACCAAGTCGACGAACCACAGGAGGTGGGACCGGTGCGTGACGACCAGCTCCGCATGATCTTCACCTGCTGCCACCCCGCGCTGTCGCCGCTCGCGCAGAGCGCGCTCACCCTGCGCCTGCTCGGCGGGCTGGAGGTGGCCGAG
The DNA here is from genome assembly GCF_015645445.1 of Nonomuraea cypriaca. Taxonomy (GTDB): domain Bacteria; phylum Actinomycetota; class Actinomycetes; order Streptosporangiales; family Streptosporangiaceae; genus Nonomuraea; species Nonomuraea cypriaca. The sequence goes on from NZ_JADOGI010000111.1 coordinate 16,946, forward strand.
ATCGCCCGGGCCTACCTGGTGCCGGAGGCGACCGTCGCCCAGCGGATCGTCCGCGCGAAGAAGAAGATCCGCGACGCCGGCATCCCCTACCGGGTGCCCGCCGCCGCCGAGCTCCCTGATCGGCTGACCTCGGCGCTCACCGTGCTCTACCTGGTCTTCAACGAGGGATACACCTCCACGTCGGGGGAGCTGCTGCGGACGGACCTGTGCCTGGAGGCGGTCCGCCTGGCCAGGGCGCTGGCCGAGCTGATGCCCGACGAGCCGGAGGTGATCGGGCTGCTGGCGCTGCTCCTGCTCACCGAAGCGCGGCGGCCCGCGCGGGTGGGGCCTTCGGGTGAGCTGGTGGTGCTCGCGGAGCAGGACCGGTCGTTGTGGAACCGGGAGCTGATCGCCGAGGGCCATGAGCTGGTACGGCGGTGCCTGCGCCGTGCTCAGCCGGAGCCGTACCAGCTGCAGGCCGCGATCAACGCCGTGCACACCGACGGGCCGGCGACCGACTGGGCGCAGGTGCTGGCGCTGTACGACCAGCTGCTGCAACACACCCCGACCCCGATCGTCGCGCTCAACCGCGCTGTCGCCGTCGCCGAGGTGCACGGACCGGCGCCGGCGCTGGCCATCATCGATGAGCTGGACCTGCCGGGCTACCACCTGCTGCCCGCCACCCGCGCCGAGCTGCTCACCCGCCTGGGCCGTACCGCCGATGCCCTCGCCGCCTACGACGAGGCCATCACCCTGGCCACCAACGACACCGAACGAACCTTCCTGCAGACGCGACGGGCACGCCTGACCCCGGACAGCTGACCGGACCCCGCGAACTGCTCTGTATACCCGATCACCCGCACTCGAGGAGAACATCATGACCGCTACCTATACCTTCGACGTCTTTACCAGCCTCGACGGCTACGGCTCCTACAACAGCAGCGGCGACTGGGGCGGCTACTGGGGCAAGCAAGGTCCCGAGTTTCTCGACCACCGCCTCGCCTTGTACAGCGAGGAGCAGCGGATGGTCCTCGGGGCCAACACCTTTCGCCAATTCGTGCAGGTGCTGGGCCCGAGCACCGAGGAGTCCGAGGTGAGTGACCCGGTGAACACCCGGATGAGGAACCTGCCGACAACGGTGGTGTCGACCACACTCGAAGGACCCCTCGACTGGCCGAACGCGACCCTCGTGAGCGGTGACGCCGTCGACGTCGTCGCCCGGCTCAAGGAGGAATCCGAGGTGCCGTTGCGCTCGCACGGCAGCCTGTCGATGAACCGGGCGCTGATGGCCGCCGGTCTGGTCGACCGCGTCCAGGTGACGCTCTTCCCTGTGATCACCGGTCAGACCGGAGTGGACCCGATCTTCCAGGGTGCGGCCGACTTCGACCTCGAGCTGACCGAGAGCCGGACGCTCGACGGCCACATCCAAGAGCTTATCTACCGGCCCATCCTGCATGTCTGAGACCATCTATGCGCCCCGGAGGGTCGCGGCCATCAGCGTGGCCGCGACTTGATCGAGGCCGCGGCCGCGCTCTACGGCAATGCGGGTGGCTGTCGCCGTGCGGATCGCGGCAGATCCGTTCACGACCGATGAGCGGCGCCGCGGTCCGGTCGTACCGAACGACGACCCAGCGCGAAGGGAACCACGACCATGAAACTGACGACCGTCACGAACGTCTCCGTCGATGGAGTGACGCAGGGACATCGACGGATTGATGCAGAGACCCGGCGCGAAGCCGGCGCGCCGGACCAGGATGGCAGCGGCGGATTCGAGCGCTTCGGATGGGCCCCACCACTGCTCGACGACGGGGCCTCGACTTTCATCAGCCAGGCCTTCCAGCGCGCCGACGCGTTCCTGTTCGGCCGGCGGACCTACGAGATCTTCGCCGGCTCCTGGGGAGCAGGCATGGATCCGGGCAACCCCGTCGGAGAGGCGTTGAACACGCGGCCCAAGTACGTCGCCTCGACCACGCTCGCCGACCCGCAATGGGCGGACACGACCGTGCTGTCCGGTGACATCGCGGGCGCCATCGGCGAGCTGAGAGCCCAGCCGGGCGGTGCGCTGCAAGTGTGGGGCAGTGGCACCCTGATCCGCTGGCTGCTCGACCAGCGCCTGGTCGACGAGATCGTACTGCTCACCTATCCCGTGGTCGTCGGCCAGGGCACGCGGCTCTTCCCCGCCACCGGCCCGGACATAGGACTCGAGCTGGTCGACTTGCAGTCCACCCCAAAGGGGCTAACGATCCAGACCTACCGCACCACCGGTCGCCCGCAGTACGAGACGACCACGACCTGAAGCATGTGACGGAGATCTGCTGGAGACGAGGAGCACTCGGCGTCTTTCGGATCATCGCGGCCTGCGTCGCCGCCGGGCTCAACTACGCCCGTACCCACCCGCAGGCCGGCTGCGAGCAGATCTTCATCGACAAGGCGTCGGGGAAACTCGCCCGCCGCCCAGAACTCGACAAGGCCCTGCTCGTGCTCCGGCCGGGGGACCAGCTCGTGGTCACCAAGCTGGACCGGCTCGGCCGGTCACTGGAACACCTCATCGCGCTGTCCAAGCAGCTACAGGAGCGCGGCGTCGACCTGGTGGTGCTGGACCAGGGCATCGACACCTCCACCGCCATCGGCCGGATGTTCTTCCAGATCCTCGGCGCGATCGCCGAGTTCGAACACGCCCTCATGTCGGAGCGGACGATGGACGGCCTGGAGGCCGCCCGCGCCCGCGGCCGCACCGGCGGCCAGAAACCCAAGCTCGGGCCCCGCCAGGTGAAGCTCGCCCGGTAGATGTATGAGGAGAAGACCGAGGACGGCAAGCGCCGCTACACCGTCCAGCAGATCGCCGACGAATTCGGCGTCACCCGCCCCACCATCTACCGCCACCTCACCATGTCACGGCGAGTGCGTGAGCAGGCGGCCAACATCCGCCTCCAGGGCCCTGCCAGCTCTGGTCAGGCCCTGATCGACGACAGCAACCGCTGACGTTGCAGCTCGCCCAAGCCACCCACCCGAACGCAGCCCCTCCAACAGTTCCCCGCGCGCCTTCCGCGCCGCCGCAGCCTTCTCCAACGCCTGCGCCCGCTGCTCCGCGGTCAAAACCGGCAACGCCATGAACAAACTCTCCACGATCAAATCGGAGCCGCTCCTCCATCCGTCAGCAGAGCACCCGACCCATCATGAACCACCACTGTCAACAGATGTGACAGTAACCCCGGTTCACCGGACGTTTCCTACTCGGGGGCCAACACCGCCAGCGAGTACTGCTCCAGCTTGTCTTTGATTTTGGGGTCGGAGCCGGAAACGGGGCCGAAGTGGCGATGCCAGCCCAGCCAACGCCATCTACCTCGCACGGCACGGCTGGGAGGTGGCGGCCGTCGACCTGATCGACCGCGCCGTCGACCAGGCCAGGGAGAAGGCCGAGGCGGCGGGAGCGGCGGTACGGCTGCTGCACGGAGACGCCACCCGCCTCGACGAGCTGGACGCGCCCGGTCCCTTCGACCTGTTCTTCGACCTGAGCTGCTATTGCGGGATCCCGCTGCACCGCCGCGACGCCTACGCCGCCGGGCTCACCCACCGCGCCGCTCCCGGAGCACGGCTGCTGATGTTCGGGTACGGCCCCGAGCCGCTCGGCAATCCCATCCCCGAGGTCACGTCGTGGGCGGCGGGCGTCACGCCCGACGAACTCCGCGCCAGGTTCGCCGGCTGGGAACTACTCGACGTCACACCGGGCACCAACTCGGTGCCGACCTTCTGGTTCACGCTGCGCCGCGACGCCTAGAGAGTCGGTCATGTAGCTGAACGGGCCCCTGCTTCCCACCCACTCCCCGCAGGACAGGCACGTGCGGAGCTAGGTGGCTCTGCACGGAGCCGGAGCGCAGGCGCGCACTTCGGACACGCGTGCAAGGAGACCGTCATGAGCCTGACGACGGTGATCATGGCTGGCGCGAGAATGACACAGTTCGGCACGTCATCGGTCACGTCGATCATCTGACCTGTCCGGGGTCCCACGACTCGCGGGGTCCCGGATGTTGCATGGTCATGCATGGGTATGTATATACTTCTACTCGTGTCTAAGGTACTCACCTCCCTGCCTGTCGGTGAACGTGTCGGCATCGCCTTCTCCGGCGGCCTCGACACGTCGGTAGCGGTCGCGTGGATGCGCGAGAAAGGTGCAGTGCCGTGCACCTACACCGCCGACATCGGCCAGTACGACGAGCCCGACATCGCCTCGGTGCCCGGCCGCGCCACCGCCTACGGCGCCGAGCTCGCCCGGCTGGTCGACTGCCGCTCCGCCCTCGTCGAGGAAGGGCTCGCCGCCCTGGCCTGCGGGGCGTTCCACGTCCGCTCAGGTGGCCGCGCCTACTTCAACACCACCCCGCTCGGGCGGGCCGTCACCGGCACCCTGCTGGTACGCGCGATGCTCGAGGACGGCGTACGCATCTGGGGCGACGGCTCCACCTTCAAGGGCAACGACATCGAGCGGTTCTACCGTTACGGCCTGCTCGCCAACCCCGCCCTGCGGATCTACAAGCCGTGGCTGGACGCCGGCTTCGTCAGCGAGCTCGGCGGCCGCAAGGAGATGTCGGAGTGGCTGCTCGCCCGCGACCTGCCCTACCGCGACAGCACCGAGAAGGCCTACTCCACCGACGCCAACATCTGGGGCGCCACCCACGAGGCCAAGGCCCTGGAGCACCTCGACGCCGGCATCGAGCTGGTCGAGCCGATCATGGGCGTGCGGTTCTGGGACCCCGCCGTCGAGATCGCCACCGAGGACGTCACGATCCGCTTCGAGCGGGGCCGCCCGGTGACGATCAACGGCAAGGAGTTCGCCTCCGACGTCGACCTGGTGCTGGAGGCCAACGCCATCGGCGGCCGGCACGGCCTGGGCATGTCCGACCAGATCGAGAACCGCGTCATCGAGGCCAAGAGCCGCGGCATCTACGAGGCGCCCGGCATGGCGTTGCTGTACGCGGCCTACGAGCGGCTGGTCAACGCCATCCACAACGAGGACACCCTCGCCGCCTACCACCACGAAGGCCGCCGCCTGGGCCGCCTGCTCTACGAAGGCCGCTGGCTGGACCCCCAGGCGCTGATGGTGCGCGAGTCGCTGCAGCGCTGGGTCGGAGCGGCGGTCACCGGCGAGGTCACCCTGCGGCTGCGGCGCGGCGAGGACTACTCCATCCTGGACACCTGCGGGCCGGCGTTCAGCTACCACCCGGACAAGCTCTCCATGGAACGCACCGAGGACTCCGCGTTCGGGCCGGTCGACCGCATCGGCCAGCTCACCATGCGCAACCTCGACATCGCCGACTCCCGCGCCAAGCTGGAGCAGTACGCCGCGATCGGCCTGGTCGGCAGCCCCCACCCGACGCTGATCGGCGCCGCGCAGGCCACCGCGACCGGCCTGATCGGCGCGATGCCCCGAGGCGGCGCCGAGACGATCGCCTCCACCGGCACGGTCCCCGACGACGAGCTGCTCGATCACGCCGCGATGGAGTCCGGCACCGACTGACCCGCGCCGGAGCGGACGTCACCGAAATGCCGCTCGTCCATGTGTCCAAAGGGACGTCTCCCATTCGTTGTCCTTTGCGTAGGGTGACCCGGTCGCTCGCGACATCACGGGTCACACCAGCGCAGACAGGGAGCCGCGCCATGAAGTACATGCTGATGATCCACAGCGCCGCCACCGAGGATTCCGGCGCGACGGCGGACGGGTGCACGATCGACGACTGGACGGCCTACGACAAGGCCGTCCACGAGGCGGGGATCTGGGTCGCCGGGCACTCCCTCGCGGACCTGACCACCGCCACGACGGTACGCGTCGGGCCGGCGGGCGAGCGGACCGTCGTCGACGGGCCGTTCGCCGAGACACGCGAGGTCCTCGGCGGCTACTACGTCATCGACGTGCCCGATCTCGACGTCGCCCTCGACTGGGCGGCCCGCTGCCCCGGCGCGCGCGGCGGCGGCTCGATCGTCGTACGGCCCGTCGCCGAGTTCGGGGCCTGACCGCCATGACCGACCAGCCTGACGGGACAGGCGCGCAGGCGTCGGTGGAGGCCATGTTCCGCGAGGAGCGCGGCCGGCTGCTCGCCTCCCTCGTACGGCGCTTCGGCGACCTCGACCTGGCCGAGGACGTCGCCTCCGAGGCGATCGAGGCCGCGCTGGCGCACTGGCCGGTCGACGGCGTACCGCCCAAACCCGGCGCGTGGCTGATGACGACCGCCCGGCGCCGGGCCGTCGACCGGCTGCGGCGGGACAAGGCGTACGCCGCGCGGCTCGCCATCCTGCAGGTGGAGGCCGACCGCGCCGCCCCCGCCTGCGACGATGGCGACGACCTGCCCGACGAACGCCTGCGGCTGTTCTTCACCTGCGCTCACCCGGCGCTGCCCGCAGGCGATCGCGGAGCGCTCATGCTGCGCTGCCTCGCGGGACTGACGACACCCGAGGTCGCGCGCGCCTTCCTGGTGCCGCCGGCCACGATGGGCAAGCGCATCGTCCGGGTCAAGAAGAAGATCCGCGAGGCCCGCATCCCGTTTCGCGTACCCGACGCCGGCGAACTCCCTGCCCGCCTGCCCGGCGTGCTCCAGGTCATCTACTCGATCTTCACCGAGGGGTACGCGGCCAGCTCCGGCCCTGACCTGCAGCGGCTCGACCTCGCCGAGGAGGCCATCAGGCTGGCGCGCATCCTGCGCCGCCTGCTGCCCGCCGAACGCGAGGTCGCGGGCCTGCTCGGGCTGATGCTGCTGATCCACGCACGGCGCGACGCCCGCACCGGGCCCGCCGGCGACCTCGTGCTGCTCGACGAGCAGGACCGCGGCCGCTGGGACCCCACGATGATCGAGGAAGGCCGTGAACTGGTACGCGCCGCGCTGACCGGCGGCCCGCCCGGCCCGTACGGCGTGCAGGCCGCGATCGCCGCGCTGCACGACGAGGCCGCGGACGTCGCCACCACCGACTGGCCCCAGATCGTGGCGCTCTACGACGTGCTGCTCGCCCTCATGCCCTCCCCCGTCGTCGAGCTCAACCGGGCCGCGGCGGTGGCACTGCGCGACGGGCCCGAGGCCGGCCTGGCGCTGCTCGACGGGCTGGCCGGGGAGGCGCCGCTCCGCGCGTACAGCCCCTATCCGGCCGCCCGCGCGGACCTGCTGCAGCGGCTCGGCCGCTTCGCCGAGGCGGCGGCGGCCTACCGCGAAGCGCTCGACCTGGCCGGCTCCGAACCCGAACGCGCCCACCTGCGCCGCCGCATGGCCGCCCTCCAACCCGCAGCCCCGAACCCGAACCGACAGCCCTGACAGCTGCCGCCGTCCCGGAGCCGGGCCCGCAGCCCTGAGGACCCCGCGCCGCGCGGCCCGTTGCCCGCCGCAGCACACGGCCGCGTGCCATGCGCGGCCACCCGTCATCACGCCACATGAGCGACCAGGAGATGGACATGAACCCCCATGAGATCACCACGCTGGTGGAGGCCGAACGGCTCGGCCTCGCCGATCTCCTCGACGACCTCTCCGGCCAGGAGTGGCGGACCGGCTCCCTGTGCCCGGGCTGGACCGTGCACGACGTCGCCGCGCACCTGACCCTGTCGACCCGCTCGACGTTCCTCGGCATGCTCGGCGGCGTGATCCGCGCGGGCGGCGACTTCAACAAGATGGTCGCCGTACAGGCGCGGACCCGGGCCGCCAGGTTCACCCCCGCGGAGCTCGTCGCGCAGATCCGCCAGAGCGCCGGATCAGCCCGCCGCGCCCCGGGCGCGGGGCCACTCGACCCGTTGGTCGACGCGCTCGTCCACGGACAGGACATCGCCCGTCCGCTCGGCCGCGTGCGCCCGATGCCCGTCGCGGCGGTCACGGTCGCGCTCGACTACGTCCTCGGCAGCCGCTTCTACGGCGCCCGCCGGCGTCTGGACGGCACGCGGCTCATCGCCACCGACCTGGACTGGTCGTCGGGCCAGGGCCCCGACGACATACGCGGCCCGGCCGGCGACCTCCTCCTGCTGGCCACCGGCCGCTCAACGGCCCCCGCAGCCCTGTCCGGCCCAGGCACCGCACGCCTCCAACCCACACTGTGACGCTGCTGAGGTCGCGGCGCTGCTCGGAAGTGACCAGGGCCGCCCAAGGCCGATCGGCTCTGTTCAGGGCGCGGCCAGGGTGGCTCAAAGCGCGGCCGACGGCACCCAGGGCACGATCGGCGCTGCTTCCAAGGCGTGGGGGCGCTGCTCAGGGTCTGGTCAGGGTGGCGAGTTTGCGGAGGGAGCGGCGGGTGAGGGCGATGACCACAGGGCGGGCCAGCGGCCACAACGCGCGCCCCAGCGGGCCGAACGGCAGGCGCAGCTCCTCCGCCCAGATGACCTGGCAGCCGCCCGCGCGCGGACGCACCCGGATCGCGCCCCGGCCGCGCACCACCCGGCCGGTGTGCTCCACCCGCACGAGCGCGGGCGGCTCCCAATGGGTGATCGTCATCGTGTCCAGGAACCCGAACGGCCACACCCCCGTGTAGGCCTCGATCGTGTCCCCGCCCACCTGGGCGGCGGTGGTCAGGAACATCCACTCCCGATGCCGGGGCCAGTCGGTGATGAGCGCGAACACCTGCTCCGGCGGGGCCGGCACGTCGAGCGCGGCGGCGGCGTACACGGGTCTCACGCACCAATCCCTACCCCGTCGGTCCCGCCCTTGTCAGCTGCCCTGGTTATCGCCGGTTTCCACGAGGCCGTCCCGGTTCGTACGCGACCTACGACTTGAGCCGATCAGGGAGATCGCTGCGCCGGACTCGCTCCGATCAAGAAGGCGTTGAGGCCCAGGGCCCGCTGCGGATCGCCGGTATCGCGCCGCGCTCACCACGAACCCCGGCGACCCCTGCTCGGCGATACGAGACTACGAGCAGGCAATGTTCACTCGGTCACGTTCGGGAGCAGGCGCCGATAAGGGGTTGTCCGCAGGTTACTCAACCCCGGCTTCCCCGGAGGGAGGCGTCCGTGCTTGCCAGTCCTTCGGCGGTGGCTTGCAGCAGTCGCGTGAGGCGGGGTTGGAAGTCGAGTGCGACGTGGCCCCACCGCGGGTTGCGGGTGTAAAGCTCGGCGAGCGTGGCCGTGGGGTGCGATAGCTGCCAGAGGCTGCCGGTGATGCCCAACGCCGCGGTGATGAGGTCCTGTACCTGCGCGGTGGTCATGACGCCCGATGCGGTCAGGGTCTCGACGATGGCGTCGTGGGCTGCGAAGGAGTTGGTCTTGAAACGGTGCGCACGTTGCAGGTCGACGTCGCCCTCAAGACTGAGCGGTACATGGGTGAGCAGGTCGCAGAACAGTGGTTGCGCGGCCAGCGTGGTGGCCACGGCTGTCGCGGTTTCGCCGGGAGCGAGGTTGTACGCGTCGGCGAGGTGGTCGCTGATCAGGTCACGCCATTGTTGCCAGCCGCGTTCGGCGAGTTCGAGGAGGAGTTCTTCCTTGCTGGCGAAATAGCGGCGGACAGCGGAGGGATGCAGGCCCGCGAGTTCGGTGACGGCCGCCAGCGTGACATGGCGTACTCCGCCGAGGTCGGCGGCCAGTGTGCGCGCGGCGTCCAGGAGGTCCTCGGCACGACGCAGCTTGGCTTCCTGCGAACGAGCCCTGCGATGCATGAGGACACCATAACGCATGAAGCATGCGTTATGGTGATACAGTTCCGATTTAACGCAAGCCGATTGCGTTGAGCGTGCTGTCACGCCTTGGGGTGCGACGCCCAAGGAGAGGGAAGCCGGCCATGCGCGCCGCCGTCGTCGCCGGGTGGCGCCGGCAAATCGCACAGTCGCTCCTGCCACCCATCGAAGGGACGAGAGAACACCATGCAGTTGATCCAGACAGATTTCAACGCCACCAGCACCGCAGAGGACGTGATCGCCGGTCGCGATCTATCAGGACTGCGAGCCATCGTCACTGGCGCCGCCGCCGGGATCGGCATCGAGACCGCGCGGGCGCTGGCCCACGCCGGAGCTGACGTCACCCTCGCCGTCCGCGACAGCAATGCTGGTCGCGCGGCCGCAGAGGACATCACGACCGATAGCGGCAGCGTCGCCGTCCACATCGCGGAGATCGATCTAGCTGACCGCGCCAGTGTCGGCCGGTTCGTGAACGGGTGGAAGGGGCCGCTGCACCTACTGATCAACAACGCCGGCATCATGGCCGGCCCCCTGTCGCGTACGCGTGAAGGGTGGGAGCTGCAGTTCGCCACCAACCACCTGGGGCACTTCGCCTTGGCCCGCGGCCTGCACTCCGCGCTAGCGGCCGGCGCCGCGCAGCGTCACGGCGCTCGCATCGTGGGTCTGAGTTCCAGCGCGCACACGCGGGCGCCTGTCGATCTCGACGATCTGCATTTCCTACGCCGCCCCTACGATCCCTGGACCGCCTACGCCCAATCCAAGACGGCGGTCGTCCTGTTCTGCGTGGAGGCCTCTCGACGTTGGGCCGCTGACGGAATCGTGGCCAATGCCGTCAACCCAGGCGGCATCAAGACCGGCCTGCAGAAACACGTCAGCCCAGACCTTCAACGGACCTGGGATGCCGCCGAGGCCGCCGGCGACATCACGCTCAAGACTCCGCAACAGGGTGCCGCCACGACTCTGGTCGCCGCACTCACACCCGAGTTCGGTTCAACCGGAGGCCACTACCTGAACAACGGCAACGAAGCACCGACCGTTCCGAACGACACTGACCTCGGTTACGAAACACATGCCGTCAGGCAATGGGCCAAGGACCCCGAGACTGCTCGCACACTGTGGGACGTCTCCACTGCCCTCACCGACACGGCCTTCTGAGTGCTCGCCCCTTCTGGTCCTCGGCCGGTCTGCGCGGATCCGGCTCCGCGGCACGGGACGGGTGATCCGCTCGGACTCCGTCAGGCGGGCCGTCACGCACGAGCGGTGAGCGTTCACCGGCCTCCGGTGAACGGCGCCTCGCCGTCCCGCGGCGGGCGGAAGCGCAGGGCCGACCAGGTCTCGTCCACCGCGACCTGGCCGTTCGGGCGCAGGCCGAACTCGCCCACGATCGGCCACAGCGTGTCGCGGTTGATGTCGGCCTTGTTGCCCTTGGGGTAGGCCACCCACAGCACGGCCGGCTCGGCGAGGTGTTCGCGGTGGAGCTCCAGCAGGCGCCGGGCCGCGGCGGCGTCGGCGGCGAAGACGACCGCGACCCCCGCCTCCTTCAGGTCCGTCACGTGGCGGGCGCCCTCCGGCAGTTGCCCGAGGAGAGGGCGGTGGGCGGGATCGGAGACCCACACGGCGGTCTCCGGCTTGACGAGCAGCTTGGCGGCGACGGTTTTGGCAGTCATATCGGGCTTTCGTGCGGTTTTGGCGGGCATGTCAGGCTTTCGTGTAGGTCAGGTTCAGCACGCCGGTGCCGAAGGTGGCGGAACGGGTGAGCGTGAGGGGGATCTGCCCGCTCACGTCGCCGAACAGCTTCTTGCCCTTACCGATCACGATGGGGTGGACGAGCAGGTTGAGCTCGTCGAGCAGGCCGTCGCGCAGCAGGGAGACGACCAGGGTCGAGCTGCCGGTGACGCCGATGTTCTCGCCGGGCCGCTGCTTGAGCGGATCTGCGCGCCGACGGCCCGGCCCATCTCCTCGTCCATGTAGGGAAAGTGCCAGGTCTCCGGCGCCTCGACGACGCCGTCGAGTGAGATGAACAGTCCTGCGGTGATCTTCCTCATGGGAGGTCGCTCCTTGCTCTCGGGATGCCCCCAACGTCTCACCGAAAAAAATATTCGTCAAGGCTCGTTCAGGACTCCAGGAAGCGCAGCACCGCCAGCACCCGGCGGCTGTAACCGGTCGCGTGCGACAGGCTCAGCTTGTCGAACAAGGAGTTCACGTGCTTCTCCACCGCGCTCTGCGACACGTGCAGCGCCGCGGCGATCGAGGCGTTGGTCAGCCCCTGCGCCATCCGCTCCAGCACCTCCCGCTCGCGCACGGTCAGCCGCGCCAGCGGATCCACCTGCGTGGTGCGGGCCAGCAACTGGCGCACCACCTCAGGATCGAACGCCGCTCCCCCGGCCCCCACCCGCTCCAGCGCGTCCAGGAAGTCGCCGACCTGCGCCACCCGGTCCTTCAGCAGGTAGCCGACGCCCTCGACGTCCGCGCTCATCAGCTCGGTGGCGTACCTCTTCTCCACGTACTGCGACAACACCAGCACCTTCACCCCAGGCCAGCGGCGCCTGATCTCCAGGGCCGCGCGCAGCCCCTCGTCGGTGTGGCTCGGCGGCATCCGCACGTCCACCACCACGACGTCAGGCCGGTACGCGGCCACCGCCGCCACCAGCGCCGCACCGTCGCTGACCGCGGCCGGCACCTCGTGGCCCTCCTCCAGCAGCAGCCGGACCAGGCCCTCGCGCAGCAGCGTGGAGTCCTCGGCCAGGATCACCCGCACGGCAGCACCGCCACGATCGTCGTCGGCCCGCCCGCCGGGCTGCTCAGCTCGAACCCGCCGTCCAGCGCCGCCACCCGCCTGGCCAGCCCCGACAGGCCGCCCCCGCGCGCGCTGGCGCCGCCCGCGCCGTCGTCACGCACCCGTACGACCACCGCCCCGTCCTCCTCGTGCACCTCGACCGTGATGAGCGTGGCGGCGGCGTGCTTGGCGGCGTTCGTCACGGCCTCGCACACCACAAAGTACGCCGCCGTCTCCACCTGCGTCGGCGGCCGCCGCGGCAGGTCGCACCAAACCCTGACCGGCACGGCCGACCGCTCGGCCACACCCGCCAGCGCCTCGCCGAGCCCGAGGGAGTCCAGCCCGCTCGGGTAGACCCGCCAGGCCACCTCGCGCAGCTCGGCCAGCGCCTGCTGCGCCTCCTGGTGCGCCTGCTCCAGCAACTCCGGCCGCCCCCGCCTGGAGCGCCCGACCAGCATCGACAGCGCGACCAGGCGCTGCTGCAGCCCGTCGTGCAGGTCCCGCTCGATCCTGCGCCGCTCGGAGTCGACCGCCGCCACGATGCCGGCCCGGCTCTCGGCCAACTCGGCGATCCTGCGCTCCAGCGCCAGGGTACGGTCCGGGCCCAGCATCCGCAGCGCCAGCCGGCGCTCCAGCGCGTGCACCCCCACGAGACCGGACAGGTCCAGGAACAGCAGCACGATCCCGGCCACGACGGCATAGGCCACCAGAGGGACCGACGGGTACATCCCGTCGAACGGCCGGCCGGTCCCCCACGCCGCGACCACCATGACCACGACGACCGACCCGTACACCAGCAGGGCGACCACCAGCCCGCCGAGCACGCCGACCGGGCCCCGGGCGGCCAGGTAAAGCAACGCCCGGCCGCCCGGGCCCAGCGCGGCCCGGTCCAGGCGCAGGCGACGGGCCTCCAGCAGGGCCAGCCGCCGGGCGGCCGCGGCGACGTTCGGGTTGCCCGCGAACGGCAGGGTCAACAGCACGAACGCCAGCTCGGCCGGCGCGGTGACGGCGCCCAGCGTCACCGCGCCCAGCACCCGCAACCCCTCAACGGCGACTCGCATGCCTCCCCTTGCGCCGCTCGGCCACCCGTACACCGACGAACACCAGCACCGCGGCGACCACCATGGCGATCACCACGTTGGTGCCGATGCCGACGTACGCCTCCACCAGCGACCAGTTGTCGCCGAGGAAATAGCCGGCCAGGACGAAGATCGTGTTCCAGATGAGGCTGCCGGCCGCCGTCAGCAGCGTGAACGCCACGATAGGCATCCGCTCCACGCCCGCCGGCACCGAGATGAGGCTGCGGAAGATGGGGATCATCCTGCCGAAGAACACCGTCTTGCGCCCGTGGCGCAGGAACCACGCCTCCGTCTTCTCGATGTCGGACACCTTCACCAGCGGGAGCCTGGCGGCGATGGCCAGCACGCGCTCGCGGCCCAGTAACGCCCCCACCCAGTACAGCGCCAGGGCGCCGAGCACCGAGCCGAGCGTCGTGTACACCAGCACCTCGAGCAGATCCATCTCGCCCATACCGGCGGTGAAGCCGGCCAAGGGCAGGATCACCTCGCTGGGCAGCGGCGGGAACAGGTTCTCCAGCGCGATGGCCAGGCCCGCCCCTGGCGCCCCGAGGCTCTCCATCAGTCCAACCAGCCAATCAGTCATGGGGACAAGGCTATGGACGATCACGTGTGCCCGGGAATGAGGAAGGCGCCCGGGCGCAACTGTGGTAAACCACACCCCTCCGGGCCGTACACTGTACGGTCGTGAGCCTCTTGACGGACCTGGCACGGTACCCCGCAGTCTTCGAACCCGGCGACCCGCCCAGGTCCGGTCATGTGACCTTCCTCGACCCAGGCGGCGCGGACACCGTGACCGCGGCCGGGCAGGAGGGCGGGCCGATCGTCGTCCGGCCGGTGCCGGCCACCAGGGTGCCGGTGGGCGAGGCGGTCGCCGCCCTGGCCAGGGCCCGTACGGACGCCTCGGCCCACCCGTCGGTGCGGTTCTGGGGCGCGGTCGCGCTCGCCGGTCTCCAGCTCGTCGCGCGCGGCCGGGTGCTGCCCGGGGTGTCGGCGGGCGACCACGACGCGTGGCGGGCCGGGCCGCTGGACGAGGCCGACGTGCGGCGCATCCGCGAGCTGGCCGCCGCCATGCCGGCCGAGGCCCGCACCATCCCCCTCGACCCGGCGCCGGGCGAGATGCGGCCGGCCGAGGCTCAGCAGGCGAAGGCGGAAAGCGAGGCGCGGCCGGCCGAGGCGGAGCCAGGTGAGGAGGCGGAGCCAGGTGAGGTGGGGTCCGGTGAGGTGCGGCTGGCCGAGGCGGAGCCGCTGGTGCGGGCCTTCCTCGACGCCGTCGCCGACGCCCTGCCGCGCTCGCCCGGCGCCGTACGGGCCACCGGCACCACCGCCTACGCCGCCGCCGCGCCCGTCAAGGTGCCGCACCTGCGCCGCTGGGCCGAGGAGGTCTCGGCCGGGCTGGACTCCGGCGTGCGGCTGTCGCTGCGGCTGGAGGCCGACGACCTGGCCGCCTCCGAGTTCCGCGCCGTCGTCCAGCTCCACAGCCTCGCCGACCCCTCCCTCGTCGTCGACGCCGGCGAGCTGTGGCAGGGCAACGACCCAGGGTTCGGCCCCCGGGCCAGGATCGAGGCCACCCTGGCCGTCCGCCGAGCCGCCCGCGCCTGGCCCCGCCTGGAACGCCTGCTCGACAACGCCGTACCCGACGAGCTGTCCCTCACCGGCGGCGACGTCGAGGACCTGCTCGCCGGCGCCGCAGAACGCCTGGCCGCGACCGGGGTCGAGGTGCACTGGCCGCGGGCGCTCGTCCGCGGCCTCAGCGCCCGCGCCGTCGTCGGCGAGCGCGACCCGGCGCCGTCCGACCTGCCGTCGTTCCTCGGCGGGCACCACCTGACCAGCTTCGACTGGCAGCTCGCCCTCGGCGGCGAGCCGCTCACCGCCGCCGAGATGGACCGGCTCGCCGAGGCCCACCGCCCCGTCGTGCGTCTTCGCGACCAGTGGGTGCTCATCGACCCCGACCTGGCCCGCAAGGCCCGCCAGCGCGACCTCAAGCCGCTGACCGGGCTCGAAGCGCTCGGCGCCGCCCTGACCGGGTCCGTCGAGGTCGACGGCGAGCAGGTGCCGGTCGAGCCCACCGCGTGGCTGCGCGAGCTGCGCGAACGCCTCGCCCGGCCCGCCGACGCGGGCCCGCCTGCCGGGCTGGCCGCCACCCTGCGCGACTACCAGCTGGCCGGGCTGCGCTGGCTGGTCCAGATGACCTCGCTCGGGCTGGGCGGCTGCCTGGCCGACGACATGGGCCTGGGCAAGACCATCACGCTCATCGCGCTGCACCTGCACCGCGCCGGCACCGGACCGACGCTCGTGGTGTGTCCCGCCTCACTGCTGGGCAACTGGGAACGAGAGATCACCCGGTTCGCGCCCGGCGTCCCGGTACGCCGCTTCCACGGCACGAACCGCGACCTGGCCGCGGAGGGGTTCGTGCTGACCACGTATGCCACCATGCGGCTGGACGCGGCCCGGCTGGCCGCGCATCCCTGGGGCCTGCTCGTGGCCGACGAGGCCCAGCACGTCAAGAACCCCGCCTCCGGCACCGCCAAGGCGCTGCGCGAGATCCCCGCCGCCGCCCGCGTCGCGCTGACCGGCACCCCCGTGGAGAACAACCTGTCGGAGCTGTGGGCCATCCTCGACTGGACCACGCCGGGGCTGCTCGGGCCGCTGGGCAGGTTCAGGGCGCGGTGGGCCAAACCGGTCGAGTCCGGCGACGGCGAGGCGGCCACGCGGCTGTCGCGGCTGGTGGGGCCGTTCCTGCTGCGCCGCCGCAAGAGCGACCCCGGCATCGCGCCCGAGCTGCCGCCCAAGACGGAGACCGACCGTCCCGTCGCGCTCACCACCGAGCAGGCCGGTCTGTACGAGGCCGTCGTACGCGAGATCATGACCCAGATCCGCGACGTCGGCGGCATGGCCAGGCGCGGCCTCGTCGTCAAGCTGCTCACCGGGCTCAAGCAGATCTGCAACCACCCCGCCCACTACCTGCACGAGGCCGCCCCGCGCCTGCCCGGCCGCTCAGGCAAGCTGGAGCTGCTCGACGAGCTCGTCGACACCATCGTCGCCGAGGACGGCGCCGTGCTGGTGTTCACCCAGTACGTCGCCATGGCCAGGCTCCTCGAACGGCACCTGACCTCCCGGGGCGTGGCCACCCAGCTGCTGCACGGCGGCACCCCGGTCGCCCGCCGCGAGGAGATGGTGCGGCGCTTCCAGGACGGGCAGGCGCCGGTGTTCCTGCTGTCGCTCAAGGCCGCGGGCACCGGCCTCAACCTCACCCGCGCCGACCACGTCATCCACTACGACCGCTGGTGGAACCCTGCCGTCGAGGACCAGGCCACCGACCGCGCCTACCGCATCGGCCAGACACGGCCCGTCCAGGTGCACCGCCTGATCGCCGAAGGCACCATCGAGGACCGCATCGCCGGGATGCTGGCCGCCAAACGCTCCCTCGCCGACTCCGTGCTGGCCTCCGGCGAGGCCGCGCTCACCGAGCTGACCGACGCCGAACTCGCCGCCCTCGTGGAGCTCCGATGACCCCGATCC
>NZ_JADOGI010000112.1 GCF_015645445.1 Nonomuraea cypriaca
AATCCCTCGATGAAGGAGACGGTGAACCTCCGGCGTTATGAGGTCAATTCACCGGTCGCACCACCCGCAGCCAGCACTGATCCACCTTGCCCGGCATAACATCCAGCCCCAGATAATTGGCGGCGTCCGCTCCCTGGCTGTTCAGAGGCGCATTGGTAGAGGTCTTAATGCTCTGGGTGTCGATCACGGAGGCGGTTGGGTCGGGCTGGCGGCCGGCCTTTACGCGGGCCAGTCCGGTCAGGTCGTGGTTGAGTTGGGCGAGTATTCCTTCGTCGCGCCAAGCTGCGTAGTAGGCGTAGACGGTGCCGTGTGGCGGGAAGTCGTGGGGAAGGTATTTCCAGGCGATTCCCGTACGGTTGACATAGAGGATGGCGTTGAAGACGTCTCGTAGTTCGACTGAGGCCGGCTGGCCGGTGGGGCGGCGATCAAGTCGGGCCTGCCGCCAGGCGGTGAGGGTGGGCTCGATTAATGCCCAGCGAGCATCGGATATGTCGCTTGGGTATGGCTTCCGCTCGCTCATGGCAAAGTTTTACCTGAACCATGTGATCGACGGCTGGTCTTTGACCTGTAGGAGTTTCTATCCCATTCTTAGACCAGACGGAATCCAGATGACATATAGGAGCCAAACGAGCTTCCGGATCACCGCCTCGGAACCCGTGAACACACCCCCTATCGGACAAAACATCCCAAAAATCTATGGGGCCAAAAGGCGCATATCCACACCGAACATAGACAAACGCCCACTGAGAAGCGGTTCGCGGTTCGCTTCGGGCGAGAGTGAGTTTCGTCGACGAGGTCAGCGAGACAGTCCAGCTGCCCCGGACGTCGCGTCGCTTCTTCGATCCGCCCGACAGGGATCAGGCCGTCGAGGACGTCGACGACGAACTGGGACGCGGGGCATGGCTTCGAATTCGTCTCGTGAGTCGTCGTTCAGCACCGTGTGCGTATCAGGTGACGGATGCTCAGCGATGGCTGGGCCCGCCGGTCAGTCGATGCCTTCGATGATGCGGAAGTCGCGCTCGAAGCCGTCGGGGAGGGCCACCAGCGCCTTCTGGTATGCCTCGCTCTCGTATGCCGCGACGGCCTGTTCAAAGCTGTCGAACTCGATCAGAACGACGCGTTGCGTGATTCCGGCCTCGTGGGCGACGACTCGACCGCCACGGGACGGGATCCGGGACAGGACGCGCCCGCCCCCAGCCTGGACAGCCGGACCGGCCAGCTTGTCGTAGGCAGTCAGCCTCTCAGGGGCGGAAATGGCGGGGTAGACACTGACCCAGTAGCCCTTAGCCATGGAAACCTCCTGTGTTGGGCCGGACACGTCCGACTTCGAATTGACACTCAGATCGATCGATCCCGGCGACGGGTACTGCGGTCAGTTGAATCGTCATATGCGCAGGTTAGGGCTTGATGTGCGGTCGAGGGAAAGACCGGTACGGGATAGACTCAGAACGGATCGTTATCAATCGGCAGGGAGGGCACGTGGCGCCGGATACGGTGAGCCTGCGGTACTTCCTGGTGCTGGCGCAGGAGTTGAACTTCACCCGCGCGGCCGCACGGATCGGTATCGCACAGCCCGCACTCAGCGCCCGGATGCGCCGATTGGAGGCGGAACTCGGTACGGCCCTGCTGGTCCGCAACACGCGTAGCGTCGTATTGACCACGGCCGGTGCGGCTTTGGCGGAGTCCGCGCCGCCCGCGCTGGCGGCGCTGGACCGGGCATGGGACACCGCCCGGAGCGCGGCGGCCGGTGAACTGGGCACGCTGCGCATCGGATACAGCCTCAGCGCCGGGGCCGAGACGGCACCGGCCCTGGTGGACAGGCTGATTCGCGGCAACAGCGGACTCGAGGTCGGCGCGGTCCCGATGGCGACACCGGAGATCTCCCCCGCGGTCGCCGACGGCCGAATCGATGCCGGGATCACCCGCGGTGAACAGCCGGGCCGTGGCGTGCGCCGGTTCCTGCTGCGGCGTATGCGCGTCGGGGTCCAGCTGGCGCAGCACCATCCGCTGGCCGAACACCCGGAGATCGAGATCGCCGACGCGGCCGCGTATCCGCTGCGACTCCCGGACCGTGCGGCCAACCCCGTGATCCACGATCAGCTATCCGCACTGTTCCGAGACACCCGACCACACCCCCGATTCCACACGCTCGCAGTCTCTTTCGACATGTCTCAGCGCGACCTGCGCGACGGGGTCACCCTCGCCCCGGCCGGAGAAGCCGCGGTCACGGCACAACCGGCCGGTCTCACCTGGCGACCGCTGCGGGGCGCGCCCAGCCTGACGATGCACCTGGTCCTCCCACGCGAGCAGTCGCCACTACACCGCCGCATCCGTGCCGTCGCCAAAACCCTGGCGCACGAGCTGCACTGGCTGCCGGACTGACGCGCAAGAGGTCAAGCGAGACGGACGTCTGCGGTGGCGAGGCCGAAGACCTTGCGCCCAGCGGACTTCGCGGTGATGACGACGGCGGTCTTGCTGAATGTCCAACACGACCTCGCTACGCCGGCGGATCAGCATCCGATGATGGCCCCGGGTCCGGTCCGAGTCGTACACCGCCGCGACGTCCTCGCCCAGCCCGAGATCTCGGCGGATACCGCGCCTTCGCCGACGCCGAACCGGACAAGCACGGGTAACCGGCGGGAACGCCCGCCGTCAACGGCGTCCATGACGTCGGTCAATGCTTAACGCCAACCACTGTTCCGTTGCTCCAAGTGCCGCCAATTGCATCTGATGCGAACTCGCGACTCTTTGCGAGGTGTCACCGGCGTATAGGCAATTGACTGTGTCGACCAGCAACGATAGAGCGCAGTGGCAGGGATGGCGATAGCTGCTGGCGGGGCGCGGCTGTCAGTTGATTCAGGTCTTCTGTGGGAACGACCTGCGGATGCCCGAGCCGCTCGCATACGATGCGGCTTTCTCGCATCTGATGCGAGTATCGGAGGGTGGTGGGTGCGTGGGGACGGACGGGTCGATACCGGGAGCAGCCAGGCTGCATCTTGTCGACGGCGTCACGCTGTTGCGGCCGGAGGAGCAGGTCTTCACCGCGATGCTGGCGGGATTCGCCAACCAGCAGCTGGCGCGGAACCTGGCCCGCTCCACGGTGGAGGGACGGGAGAACACCGTGAAGGCCTTCGCCGCCTACGTCAACGCCTACCCGTGGCAGTGGGCGCCCGCCATGGTGGACGAATGGCTCGGCGATCTACGCTCCCTGCGCGAGCTCAAGCGTTCGACGATCCGCTCCTACTCCGAAGCGGTGCGTGCGTTCTGCCATTTCGTCACCGACCCTCTCTACGAGTGGGCGGCCACGTGTGAGGAACGATTCGGGACCCACCCGATCCAGATCGTGCACGAGTGGAACACCGCGGTGCATGTCCAGGAGCACGAGGCGGACGCGGCCAAGCGCGCGTTCACCAAGGGCGAGTTGCACGCCTTCTTCGCCCACTGCGATGACGAGGTCGCGCGTATCCGGGCCTTCGGCCGTAAGGGCTGGCTTCCCGCATTCCGCGACGCCACCCTGTTCAAGACGGCCTATGCCTTCGGGCTGCGCCGCAACGAGACGAGGATGCTGGATGCCGCCGACTTCGGCCGCAACCCGCACGGCACAGAGTTCGGCGAGTACGGCCGCTGCCAGGTCCGTTACGGCAAGGCCAAGAAGGGCTCCCTGCCCAAACGCCGCACCGTCTTGACCGTGTGGGCGTGGACCCCCGATGTCCTGGATGAGTGGTTCACCGACGTGCGCCCGCTGTTCGGCACCGACAACAACCCCGCGGCCTGGCCGTCGGAGCGAGGGCTGCGGATCGGCTGTCAGCGACTCAATTCCCGCTTCCTGGCCTACCGCCAGGCTCTGGGCCTGGACGATGGCCTGGACTTCCACTCCTTTCGCAGGTCCTACGTCACCCACCTGATCGAGGACGGCTGGGATCCGCGCTTCGTTCAGGAACAGGTCGGGCACGAGCACGCGAGCACCACCTCGATCTACACCTACGTCAGTTCCGACTTCCGCACCCGCACCCTGCGCCGGCACCTGGACGCCACCATCGCCGCCGCACTCCAGGCCCAGACCGGAGGAGAGTCATGAAACGCAAGGTCGGCTACGCCTGGAAGCTGCGCGAGGTCATGGCCGATCGGCGCATCTACACGGCCACCGAGCTGGTGCCGCTGCTGCGGGAGCGCGGCATCGATCTGTCGGCCTCCCAAGTTCACCGCCTGGTCTCCGGCACCCCCGAACGGCTGTCTCTGCAGGTGATGTCCGCGCTCTGCGACATCCTCTCCTGCACCCCGGCCGACCTGGTCGCCACCACCGCCGAGAACGCCGGCGTCCGCAAGACCGCCACCGGGGACCTGCCCACCCCGCCCACCGGGGTCGAGAAGCTGCGACCACGGCCAGCACGCATCCTGCCCGACGCATGAACGCTTCCCGCACCGACGAGCAAACCGAGCGCTGGCTCAAGCGGACCTGCGCTCGGTGCGGGAGGCACGGCTGGTTCGCCGCCCGCTGGCCCGACGGACATGTCTGCCGGACCTGCGCCGATCGCGCAGTGCGAACACGCGGCACCTGCCCAGGATGCCGCCAAGAGCAAGCTCTGCCTGGGGTCCGCTTCGACGATGGAGTCGCGATCTGCGCTTCCTGCGCGGGATTCGTCCAGTCGTTCGACTGCTCCCGCTGCGGTGTTGAGGGCAAGCTCCTGGGTGGTCGGCTCTGCGAACGCTGCACCCTCACCGACCAGCTCACCGCCTTGCTGGACGATGGCACCGATCGTGTCCGCCCTGAGTTGACGCCTCTGTTTGACCTGCTCGTGGCAATGGAACAGCCCCGCAGCGGGCTGGCCTGGCTGGCGATGCGCCGCGATCAACCAGGCAACGCCGCACAGCGGCTGCGAGAGCTCGCGCTCGGGCAACTCCCCCTGACCCACGACGCCTTCCACCAACTCCAGCCCTGGCGGGCCGCCGCGCACCTGGAAGAACTTCTGATGGCCAGCGGCGTGCTGCCCCTCATCGACAAATACATCTGCTCCTTCCAGCGCTGGCTCCCCGGCCACCTGGCCAGCATCTCCGACGCCGAGCACGTCAAGACGGTCCGCCTCTTCGCGACCTGGCGTGTGCTTCCCGCCCTTCGAGACCGAGCCGAGCACAGCCACATCACTCCGGGCGTTCGCCGCAACGCCGCCGAGCAGATCAAGTACGCGACCACCTTCCTCCACTGGCTCGCCACCCGCGATCGCACCCTCGCCTCCTGCCGCCAGAGCGACATCGACGCCTGGTTCACCGAGAACACCGAACACGGCCGCACCCGGCTACGGCCCTTCCTCAACTGGGCCATCCAGAGCCGTCGCTGCCCACGATCACTATCCCTACCCCCGATGAAGGCCTCCCGCCGAGCCGCCCTGACCGAGGACGAACGCCTCGCCGCCCTCCGACGCCTGCTGACCGACGCCGAGATTCCCCAGATCCTGCGAGTCGCCGGCGTCATCGTGCTCCTCTACGCGCAGCCCCTCACCCGAGTCGTCCGGCTCACCATCGACGACCTCGTACACGACGGAGAAGCCCTGTTCCTGCGGCTCGGCGAGCCACCCTCGCCCGTCCCCGAACCGGTCGCGTCCCTGCTCCTGGCTCACATCGAGGACCGCGACAACATGAACACCGCCACCAACAAGGCCTCCCGCTGGTTGTTCCCCGGCCGCCGGGCCAGCCAGCCCTGCCGCCCCGACCACCTGTCCGCCCTCCTCAACGAGATCGGCATCCCAGTGGCCGCCGCCCGCGGCGCCGCCATCCGGCAGCAACTCCTCGAAATGCCCGCGCCCGTCGTCGCCGACGCCCTCGGCTACCACGACAAGACCACCGCCCGACTCCTCAACGAGGGCGGCGCCGCATGGAGCAGATACGCCTCTGGAGATCACGGCTAACCCAGCGCTAGGGTGACGCCGTGATCAACAAGCCACCAGGATGGTGCTACCACGCTGCTGCCGTGATCACCACCCTCGTCATTGCTTGGTGGGTGAGCGTCCCCTTCAGCTATGCCGAATCCGGCGTGGTAGTGATCTTCGCTCTCGTGCCGCTGGTGTCGTACTGGGCTGTCCGCCTCATCGTGGCGTTGATACACGACGCCACCGCAGTACGGCGCCGATTCCTCGGCTGGCTCCCATTACCCCTGATCGTCTTGGTGCTGTGGGCTGCCGTCGACGCCGACCTGCCCTTCAAGACGCGCTTCGCCCTCTCCCAGTCCAGCATGGAGCGCTTTACCCAGGACGTCCTGCGCGGCGGCGCGCAAGACCTTCCCATCTGCGCGTGGACAGGACTCTTTCCGGTATGCGGCCACGTTCTCACAGAGCAGGACGAACTCACCGGCGTCGAACTACAGATCAGCGATTGGCCGATCGCGGGCTCACGATGCTTCGTGTGGGCTACTCAGCAACCGCGCGCCGACGACTACGAATACGGGCTCAGGCATCTGACCGGTCCCTGGTGGGGTTGCCGAGGGTGGGACGGCTGGTAATCAGATATTGGTCTCAACACGGGCAGCGGACGACGCGCCAACTCTTCACGGGGTCACACACGGTGACTGTCGGAAAGAGCGCGGGGAAGAATTGGCGACAGTTCAATACGCGACCTCACCAGTACCGAGGCCGGTTCACGACGGGAACGGGACGCCCAGGTGACCGAGCTCGACCGCCTCGACGACGGCCAGGCGCACGCGCTCCCGGCCGTCGTCGAGGCGCGCCCGGCCGACCGCAACCCCTACCTCGTGTATGTCGGCCGGCTGGACAGCGCCGAGTCGCGCCGCACGATGGCCGGCTGCCTCACCGAGGTCGCGCGGATGCTCGCGGTCGGCGATCCCGCCGCCGTGCCCTGGGAGGTGCTGCGCTTTCAGCACGTCGCGCGGCTCCGCCCGCTGTTGAGCGAGCGCACCACCCTGCGGGCACGCCCCGCTGCGCCTGGTCAGCGTCGGGACCGCCGACCTCTTGGTGATGAAGGCCACCCGCCGCGTTGCGTCACAGGGTTACGGCAAAGTGTCCGTCTGGCCCGTGACGGAACCTCGGGAGGGGTGGAAGCGTAGGGACCGTAACGCACGGAGCGGCGAAAACCGCCTCCGTCACACCGTGGCGTGACGGAACGAGGAGCCGCCTGACCTGTCACACGCGCCGAAAGGAACGCGTTCATGCCCGACCCTCAGGCCGAACCCAGGCGCCGGTGCGCCTCCCCGTTCTGCCGCAAGACGTTGCCCGCCGGCTCCACCGGCCGCCGCCGCTACTGCTCTGGGGCCTGCCGCCAGGCGGCCTGGCGCATCGACAACCCGATCGCCGTTCCCAGGCCCGTCAGGCCAAGCCAGCACGAGCTGGCGGCGCTGGAGGACGACGTGCGCCGGCGTGCCGCCCACCTGGCCGCCTGCGCCCAGCACGCCGCCACCGCACCCACCGGCAGCGGCAAGCAGACGGCCGCACTGCGTAGCCTGCCCGATCTGGTGGAGGGCCTGCTGGCCGCTCACGTCACCGCGAGCCGAGCCGCCGGGCACACCTGGGAACAGGTCGGCCAGGCGCTGGCACTGCACCCCGACACCGCCCGGCGCCGCTTCGGCCAGCCCCAGACCGACGCTGACGTTGACGTCGACCGCGGCGCCGACCGGCCCCAGGCCACGCCCGCGCCCGTCGAGGACCGCCAGGCCCTCGCCGAGACCTCCGGCGAAGGCCTCGCCGGGCAGAGCGCGTCAGCCATTCCACCAGCAGCGCAGCAGGCTCAGCCGCCGGCAGAGGCCGCGGCGGAGGAAGCCTGGACGATACCGCCCACGCCGGCGTCTGACCTGTATCTGGCGCAGCTCGGCGGCGAGAACTGTCTCCTCCTGGTCGACGGGGATCGGATGGGATGGCTGCACGCCGCACCGGAGGGCTGGCAGGTCTACGGCCGGGACGGCCGGCTCGTCTCCACGTTGCCCGCCGACGATGCGCACGGATACGGCGTGGTGGTCGGGCTGACCTCGCCCGCACCGCGGCGGCCGCGCTGGGCATCGTCGACGCCGACCGCGCGGGGGTGACGGTGGGCCCGCTGACCGACGACCGTGGCCGGACGATTGACACCGCGCCGGCGGCGCTGGCGTCCTGGAGCCTGCTCAAGGGCCGCGTGCCCGGCCGTACCGACGTCATCGTGCGCGGCCGCTGCGTCGGCTGGCTGTAGCGCGACGATCGCGGCCGCGACGTCGCCTGCACCGTCGACGGGCCGGTGCCCGGATCGGCCGCCGGCAACCGGGTGCAGGCCGTGACCGCGCTGCTGGCCGCGCTCATCACCCCCGCGCCCCTGCCCGACCTCGGTCCCAAGGGCCGCACCCCCCGCCGGCCGCGCGCCCGCTCTCCCCGGGAGCGGCCGATCAGCCCCTTCACCCCGGCGCAGCTGGCCGCCGCCGCGCTGGCCGACAACCTCCCGCGCCTGCCCGACGGCTCCTATCGGGTGCACATCGACGACGGCCTGGACGATGTCGAGCTGGGCCGCGCCTACCGCTCCGGCCGCCGCTGGCAGGCGGATGAAACGGGTGGGTCACCCGAACACGTCGGTACTGATCATCGCCGTCGGGTGTAATCGACGGCGTATTCCAACGCGTTCGTCGAACGCTGGATCGGTGGTCTGCGCCGAGAACTTCTCGATCGGATCCTCATCGTCAACGCTCGCCATTTACGGCGCGTGCCGGCCATTTACGAGGCCCACTTCAATGAGTATCGCCCGCATCGCTCCCTGGGCCAGGCAGCCCCGCTGCGAGCCCTTCCCGACCCGGTCGAGGACGATATCAAGGTCATTCGGCGTGACCGCCTCGGCGGGCTGATCCACGAATACGTGCAGGTCGCATAGGGCGTGCCGAGTTCTTGGCACCCACAGGATCCCAACGGGCGGGTAGTTGCGCCCGAGCATCGAAAAGCGAGATCATCACGCATGCTCGACCCCTTGCCCGAGGACGACGGGACTTCACCGACGGTTTCTACGCCGCATTTCGTGGGTCGTGATCGGGAGATGGCGGCGCTTCGGGTCGCCTTGGCCCGGCCACCGGCGATCGTGCTGGTAGAGGGCGAGGCGGGGATCGGGAAGAGCCGGCTGCTGCGAGAGTGGTTGGCCACGCCGGACCAGCGCACTGCCTTGGTCTCGGTGTGCCCACCGCTTCGCGAGTCGCTGACGTTGGGGCCGATCGTCGACGCGTTCCGTGGGATCGACCGCCCGGTGTCGCGATTGCGGCTCACCGAGCTTGCGGGTGCGTTACGGCCCCTGTTCCCTGAATGGTCCTCGGACCTGCCGCCCGCATTGCAGCCTTTGGACGATGCGAAGGCGGCACGGCATCGCCTGTTCCGCGCCCTGGACGAGCTGCTGCGGGCTCTGCGTGTCGACGTTCTCGTGCTCGAGGACGCTCACTGGGCCGACGAGGTGACCTTGGAGTTCCTGCTGTTCGTCGCCTCCCGACAGCAATCGGACGGGCCAAGCCTCGTGATCTCCTATCGGCCGGAGGAGGTGGACGTCGGATCGCTGTTGCTGCGGCTGACGTCCCGGTTGCCTGCTGGCGTGACCCAGCTGAGGATCGCCCTGGCGCCGATGCGACCCAACGACACGGCAGCGCTGGTGTCCTCGATGCTGGACGGCAACCCGATATCGCAGGAGTTCACGACGTTCATGCACGAGCGGACCGGTGGCGTTCCTCTGGTGCTGGAGGAGTCGGTTCGCCTCATGTGCGACCGTGCCGACCTCGTCTTCCGCGACGGACAGTGGGTCCGGCTGAAGCTGCGCAAGCTACAGGTGCCGCCAACGGTGCGCGACTCCACCCGGGAGCGGGTGGGCCGTCTGTCGCCGACGGCGCAGCAGGTGTTGCGAGCCGCGGCTACGTTGGCTGAGCGGTCATCGGTGGCCACGATCGCGATGACCGCCGGTCTGTCACCAGCTGTGTGTCGAGGCGCTATCGCGGAGGCGGCCGACGCCGGCGTCCTGGACGGAGACGACCGCGGCCAGTGGCGATTCCGGCATGTGCTGGCCGCCACGGCTGTCTACGAAGCGATCCCGTTGACCGACCGCAGACACTTCCACCTGCTGGCCGGCCGGGCCTTGGAGGACATCCATCCGCCGCCTGTCGCACGCCTTGCCCACCACTTCCGTGAGGCGGGCGAGACGCGGTCCTGGGCGCGGTACGCCGAGCAGGGTGCCGAGCTGGCCATGGCCTCGGGTGACCACACCAAGGCGGTCGACTTGCTGGTCGATCTGTTTTCGTGGTCCGAGCTGCCGCCGGCGGATCGGGCACGAGTCGCGCGCATCGCCGGAGTAGCCGCACTGGGCCGTCGTGAACCGGTCGACGAGGTCTACCACCGCGTGATCCGTACCTTGCGCTCGGTGCTGGAGACCCCCGGTCTCTCCGCCCGCCAGCAGGCCGAGATCCGCAACCCCCTAGGTCGGCTCCTGATCATCGGGGGTGAGGCGCAGGCCGCACTCAGCGAGCTCGAGCAAGCGGTGGCCAACCTCGACCATGACCCGGTCGAGGCGGCTCGGGCAATGACCTATCTAGGATGGGCCTATGCGGGACCGTGGCCGGCGTCGACCCATCGGCGTTGGCTGGATCGCGCCGCTGAGCTCACCGCCGAAGTCGATTCTCCCGCAGAGCGGCTGAACCTGGCCGGCAACCGAGCCGCTGCGTTGCTCATGCTCGGCGAAGAGGAGGCCTGGGACGTCGTCGCTGACCTGCCCATCGACGGCGCGGCCTCGGCGGAGCGTCTCGACGTGGCCCGCATCCACGCAAATGTCGGGACCGGCGCACTGATCTGGGGTCGGTACGCCGACGCGGAAAAACACCTCACCGTGGCCATGCGCCTTGCCGAGGCCGAGCAGGCGTCCCGGCTGCAACACAACGTCCGACTCGAACAGACCAACCTTGCGTGGCTCACCGGCCGGTGGGAGGGTCTCGCGGAGAGAAGCGCGGCACTCGCCGATGCCGACCGAGACCGGCCGGCGTACTACCTCGGCAGCATTCGCCTCGCGGCCCGGCTGGCAGCCGCAGCCGGACGGCGGCGCGCCGCGGGGGAGCAGTTCCGGCTGGTCCTTGAGGAGTCTGCCCGTCTCGGCGCAGCCGACGACACGATGGAGGCCGCCGCTGCGCTGGCCAGACTGTGGCTGACGGACGGAAACAGCGGCCGGGCGCTGCAGATCACGAACGAGCCGATGGACACAGTCCAGAGAAAAGGCATCTGGGTCTGGGCGACGGACCTCGTCCCCGCCCGGATCGAGGCGCACCTCGCCGCGGGCGACCTGGAGGCCGCGACACGCCTGGGCGACCAGTTCGCCAGAGGACTGCGTGGCCGTACGGCGCCTGCGCCTCGCGCCGCCCTCACCGTATGCCGTGCTCTGCTGGTCGCCGCAGCCGGAGACCACGCCCGCGCGGCGAGGGCGTACGACCGGGCGGCGCGCGCCTGGAACGCGTTGCCGCGCCCCTACGACGCCATGCTCGCCCGCGAGCGTCAAGCCGAGGCGCTCATGGCGCAAGGCCAGATCGAACAGGGCCGAGAGCTGCTGGCCGCACAGTACGAGCAACTGTTCAGGCTCGGAGCCCGCGGCGATGCGGACCGTGTCGCACAGCGGCTTCGCGAACACGGCGCCGAGGTTCCGCGATTGTGGCGCGGCGGTCGACGGGGGTACGGCGACCGGCTCTCACCTCGTGAGCTCGACGTGGTCCGACTGGTTGTCGCCGGCAAGACGAACCGGGAGATCAGCCGGATTCTGGCCAAGTCACCGGCCACGGTGGATCAACAGCTGCGTGCGGCGATGCGCAAGTTGAAGGTGAGTTCCCGGACCGCGCTCGCGGTCAAGGCAGTAGAGGCCGGAGTGTTCGCAGAAGAGGATTCCCTCGACGACCCGTCGTGAAAATTGACGTATCCGCCGGATAGCGAAGGTCGCTCGTCACCCCGAGCATGACTCCATGATCCATGGCCCTAGGGCAGTGCATGCCTGAGCGACCTATCGCGCGTGACGACTCCGTCATCGAGCACCAGCAACCACTTGAGCTGTCGCGCGAGCCGCGCGTCAGCACCCCCGACGCCCCTGACGCCCCTGACGCCTGGGATGCCGGCGATGCCGGCGATGACGAGAGCCACGACCCCTACCAACCCCTGTAGGCCGGAGGACCCCCCACGTGAGACTGAAAGCCCTCGTCGCTTCGCTGGCCGTAGCGGTCGGCCTGAGCATGATCCCGCCACCACCGGCGTCGGCCGCTGAGCCGGATCCCGGTGCGGCCGCCAGCAAGATCGCGTCGGACCTGAAGGGCCGCTTCCGCACGGAGCCGGTCTCCGACTTCTGGATCACGTTCGACACCAAGGCCGACCTCGCGCCGGCGAAGAAGATCGCCGACTGGACCACTCGCGGTCAGTTCGTCTACGACGCACTGAAGGCCTCGGCCAAGGTCTCCGCGGCGTCCGTCTCCGCCGAGCTCGACGCGGCGGGCGTGAAGTACACGTCCTACCCGCTCGTCAACGCCGTGCTCGTCAAGGGCGGCACGCAGAAGCTCGCGCTCGACGTCGCCTCGGTCGGGCAGGTCGCCAAGATCCATGCGTCGCCACAGGTCGCGCTGGTCGAGCCCGTGGACGAGAAGACGCCAGCCGACCAGGCCGTCCGCCCCGCCACCCCCGCGGCCACCGCCGAGGATGGCACCGTCTCGTGGGGTCTGGACGCCATTCACGCCCCCCAGGCCTGGGCCATGGGGGCCACCGGTGCGGGCATCACCGTGTCGAACCTCGACTCGGGCGTTCAATTCGACCACCCCGCCCTGATGCACCAGTACCGCGGCACGAAGCCCGACGGCACCGTCGACCACAACTACAACTGGATGGCCACCCGGGGTACGTGCACCGGCGCACCGTGCGACGACAACGGACACGGCACGCACACCATGGGCACCATGGTCGGCGACGACGGCACCAACCACGTTGGCGTCGCCCCGGACGCGCAGTGGATCGCGACAAACGGCTGCTGCGACAGCACCGGCGTCGAGTCGTTGCTCCAGTCCGGCTGGTGGTTGCTCGCCCCGACCGACGTCCACGGGAACAACCCCGACCCGTCCAAGCGCCCCCACGTCATCAACAACTCGTGGGGCCAAAACGCCGAGCACAACTTCGACGACTTCTTCCAGGCCATCGACGAGGCCTGGAGCGCCGCGGGCATTTTCAGCGTCTGGTCATCGGGCAACACCACGCCGTATGCGGCCTGCGACACCGTCTCCTCGCCCGGCTCCGCCGAGAGTGCCTACTCGGTCGGCGCCTACGCGTCGAACGGCACGCTCGCGTTATTCTCCCGCAAGGGCGAGGGTGAAGGTGGCCGGATCAAGCCCGAGATCTCCGCTCCGGGCGTCGCCGTCCGTTCGTCCTACCCGAACGACAGTTACACCGAGATGTCCGGCACATCGATGGCGGCTCCCCACGTCGCCGGCGCCGTCGCCGGCCTGTGGAGCTACGACCCGACCCTCATCGGGCAGGTCGAGGAGACCCGCCGCCTGCTGGCCGAGTCGGCCGTCGACGTCGACGACACCGAGTGCGGCGGCACCGCCGACTTCAACAACAAGTACGGCGAAGGCCGGCTCGACCTCGTCCGCCTGCTCGAGCTCGCACCCCGGCAGGGCGGCACCCTCACCGGTGTCGTCACCGCCAACGGCGCCCCGGTCCCCGCCGTCGACGTGACGATCAGCGGACCGTTCAGCCGGTCCATCGGGACCGACAAGGACGGCCGGTTCACGATAAATCTCCCGGTCGGCGACTACCAGATCAGCACCAAGGTCTTCGGGTACCTGACCGCGACCGCGAGCGCCACGGTCACCCTCGGCCAGAACACCTCGGTTGAGGTTCCCCTCACCGCCGCCGCGCGCCACGACATCAGCGGCAGGGTCATCGACGACAAGAGGCAGCCCGTCCCGAACGCCGACGTCTCCGTCAAGGACACGCCGCTGGACGCCGTGCGCACGGACGCCAACGGCGCGTTCACGATCGCCGGTGTGCCGGAGGGCCAGTACGGGCTCGCCGTCACGCCCAACGCCTGCTTCTCGCCGACGTTTGTCCCGCTGACCGTCGGTGCCGAGAACGAGTCGCTGGAGATCCCGATCGGGCTCGTCGTCGACAAGGGCGGCTACAGCTGCTCCCTCTCTGAGGGGGAGTACCTGCGCGGCACCGACCCGGTCGCGTTCACGAGCGGCGTGTGGGCGACGGTGAACCTGCCGTTCCCGATCGCGCTCTACAACGGCAGCCACGACACCCTCGGAATCAGCCTGCGCGGCGTGATCTCCCCGGACACCTCCACCGGACCCGGCACCGGCGGTGCGGGCATCTTCCCGTTCTACGTCCGGTCCCCCGTCGAGTTCGCCCCCGGCGGGGGAGTCTTCACGACGGCCACCAAGGTCGACGGCGAGGACGCGTTCGTCATCGAGTTCCGCAACGCCAAGATCTGGGCCTACCCGATCCGGTCTGAGTACACGGAGCCGGTCAGCTTCTCGGCCACGCTCACCCGCTCGGGCAAAGTGATCTTCGGGTACGGCGACGGCATCGGGACCGACGACCCGGTGACCGGCGGCGCCCGCACCATCACCGGCATCCAGGGCTGGGCCGGTGTGGACGGCATCCGGTTCTCCGACAACGTCCCGGTGCTCCATGACGGGATGATCGTCACCTACGACCTTCCGGACTGGGGCTACCTCGACGCGACCGTCGTCGACAAGAACGACGGGCTGCCGGTGTCCGGGGCCAAGGTCTCGCTCACCGACGAGAACGGCCTCGTCGAGAGCGTCACGACCAACGGGACGGGCATCGTGCATCGCCAGCTGCCGGTCGCCGACTACACGATGACCGTCGAGGCGCCGAACTACGTGACGGGGTCGTACGACTTCACCCTCGACAAGCTCTACGCGAAGGCGACGGTCGACGCGCGCCTCACCACGGGCGTCGCCGGCCTGAAGGCGAGCGGCCTCGACGCCGTGATGGGAACCGACCAGAATGGTGTGGGCTCGCTGACGCTGACCAACAACGGTTCCGCCCCGCTCACGTACGACCTGGGCGAAGCCGCGCGCCACCCCGAGCTCGACGCCGCCGGCGCCACCACGCGCACCGGGACGGGTGCGGACAGCACGATCGACCTCACCGCGTGGAAGGCCGGTGCGAGCGGGATGAAGCCGTCGAACGTCGACGGCAAGGCTGCGACGGCGAGCGCCGCGGAAGCACAGGCGGCCGGCAAGGTCGGCACGACCTCCGGCGGCGACGTCATCACCCGCATCGAGATCCCGGGCACGATCGCGCAGAAGGAGCCCTCCGGCATCGGGTACGACGGCGACGTCTGGGTCCACGACTACAACGCGCGGACCAACACCGCCTACACCGTGACGGGCAAGCCGACCGGCAAGGTCTTCGACGCCTCGTGGAACCCCAAGTACCGGGCGTTCGACATGGCGCTCGACACCAAGACCGGTGACATGTGCCAGATGGAGGACAGCCCGGCCAGCTACATCCACTGCTTCGACCGGGAGACCGGAAAGGAAACCCGGCAGATCAAGGGTGACTGGTCCACGCTGCAGCTGACCGGACTCGCCTACAACCCGACCGAGGACGTGTTCTACGTCGGCGGCCGGGCGAACGGCATGATCGGAACCGTCGCCGGGACGTCGCACGATAACGCGGGTGCGCTGCTGTCCTTCTGCGCCCCGCCGCTGCCCGAGGTGATGGGCCTGGCCTACAACCAGGCCTCCGACACCATCTGGTACACCGACCTCACCTCGAACAGGCCCACCCGCCTGCTGCAGGTCGACCCCGACGACTGCTCGCTCGTCAACGCGTGGTGGTTCCCGGGCCAGAAGGCGGGCCAGGGTGGCGGCCTCGAGACCGACTCGACCGGGGCGCTGTGGGCGGCGGACCAGATCGCCGATGACGTCGTGCTGGTCGACGTCGAGGACGACCTGCTCACCGACCTGCCCTGGCTGTCGCTCTCCTCGACCGGCGGCACCCTCGCCCCGGGCGAGTCGACGACGGTCAAGGTCTCGATCTCCTCGAAGGACGCCGCCCCGGGCACTCTCGGCGCGAACATCGTCGTGTGGTCCGACTCCGGACGGCAGCCCAAGACCTACGTCCCAGTGACGCTCACGACCACGAAGTACCAGGTCGGCGTCAACGCCGGCGGCCCCTCGTTCACCGACGCCTCCGGCTACACCTGGTCCGGCGACCAGGCGGCCGGTGACGGGGCGTGGGGCTACGCCGGGAAGGGCAAGACGATCGCCGCGAGCGCCGCGATCGAGGGCACCGAGGACGACGCCCTGTTCCAGTCCCAGCGCACCACGCCGGGCAAGGACCTGGTCTACACGTTCCCCGACGCGCCGAAGGGCACCTACGCCATCGACCTCGGGTTCGCGGAGATCGAGCAGGTGAACCAGGGCAAGCGGGTGTTCGACGTCCTCGTCGACGACGAGCTGACGCAGTACGCCTACGACGCCGTGGGAGCCGTCGGCCCGAACGCCGCCGACTGGCACACCGCCGTCGTGCAGCACGACGGCGGTCCGCTGACCGTGGAGCTGCGGGGCGGGAAGGGCCTGCGGGCCCCGAGCATCGCGGCGCTGCGCGTGACGCTCGATCCGCGCGGAGACAAGGCGGAGCCGGAGCCCCAGCCCGAGCAGCCGGAGCCGGGCCCCGTGCCGGTGGCCCCCGCCGGTCGCTCGTACTCGATGAAGGTGACCGACGGGCTCTACCGCCAGGGTACGGAGGAGTCCGGGTGGCACGGCGATGACGTCTGCGGCGTGCTGTGGTTCGACTCCAGCTTCCTGTTCCCGTTCTACGACACGGCCTGGGACGGCGTGTGCGTGACGACGAACGGCGCGCTGATCTTCGACCGGGCCAGCGCCGTGGATAACAACACGGCGCTGCCGTCGCCATACGCGTTCGACGCGATCTATCCGCTCTGGGACGACCTGGTCGTCGACGACCAGGCGGGCATTTACTTCGGCACCACCGAGGTGGACGGCCTGGCCGCTGAGGTCATCGAGTGGCGCAACGCCGCCTTCTACAGCGACAGGGCGGCCCGGGTGAGCTTTTCGGTCACCCTGATCGCGGACGGCCGCATCCAGATCGGGTACGGCGACGGCATCGGCGGCGACAACCCCGTCACCCGCGGGTCGTCGGCGACGGTCGGCCTGGAGAGCCTGACGCGCAACCCCGCGAGCCAGTACTCCTTCAACCAGCCCATCCTGACGGCCGGTCTGGGGCTGGAGTACACCCTCCCGGCTGCGGGCACGATCGAGGGCACGGTCACCGACGCGAACGACGGCAAGCCGATCGCGGGCGCGGTCGTCACGCTCAGGGGGCCGAGCGGTGACCGGGTTATCACCGCCGACGAGAAGGGCCGGTGGAAGGCCCAGGCGCTGGTCGGCGAGAACACCGTGCAGGTCTGGGCGCCGAACTATGTCACGGCCAGCCACCCCGTGACCATCGCCAAGAAGGATCAGGCCGAGGTGGTTGACACGGCGTTGACCACGGGCGTCGCAACCGTCACCGGAGGTAACCTCGACTGGCTCCTCGGCCCGGACCAGAAGGCGACCGCCGACGTGACCGTGACCAACACCGGCTCCGCCCCGCTCGAGGTGCGGCTCAGCGAGCAGAAACGCACCAGCGACGGCGGGCACGAGGCCGCCGACCTTCCGTGGCTGACCCTCACGGGCGCGGCCGCGGCCGGCACGGTCAAGCTCGCGGTCGGCGAGTCCACCACGGTCACGGCAACGGCCGACAACGCCGCCGTCGAGCCCGGTGTGCTCGTCGGAGACGTGCTCGTGGCGTCGAACGCCGGCAAGGGCGAAGCCCAGCTCAGGCCGGTCCGCCTGGCGACCTCGGCCTACTGGAAGGGCGTCGACGTGGGCGGGTCCGGGCACGTCGGTGCCGACGGCTTCGTCTGGTCGCCCGACCAGGAACTCGGCTCGCGGCCGTGGGGCTACGTCGGCGGCAGGGCGCGTGCCACCAAGGCCGACATCGGCGGCACGGAGGACGACGACCTGTTCCGCACCCAGCGGACCGGCGAGACGTTCGCCTACGTGTTCAAGAACGCGCCCGCCGGGACGTACCGAATCGGCCTCGACTTTGCGGAGATCGAGAAGGTCAAGGCCGGCAAGCGTGCCTTCGATGTTCTGGTCGACGGCAAAGCCGTGCTCCACGACCACGACGTGCAGGCGAGGGCGGGTGCGCTGACCGCGGACGTGAACACGGTCACCGTCGAGCACGCCGGTGGCGATCTGAAGGTCGAGCTTCGCCGCGAGATCGGCGAGCGCGACCCGATCCTGAACGCCCTGAAGGTCCAGCAGGACCCGCGCCTATGAGATAGCCAACCAATCCGCCAGCAGTGGTCAGAGCCTCCTCGGAAAGGATCGCCGTGGAGGCTCTGACCACGACTACCGAGTTTGCGGCTTCCGACCGTACTCGCGCACTTGGTGGCAAAGAATCCGAGTTCCTCGTCAGAGGCGACGCGCCAGACGACGAAGCGCGTTGATCGCCGCCGCGGCGATCGCCCGGGCCCGGCCCGCGTCGTACTTCACCCCCTGACGCTGGCGCACCAGCTTGCGATGCGCCTTCGCGCTGCGTGAGGAACCGTGGTCCTGCCAAACGTCCTCAGCCAGCCCCAGGCAGCGCCGAACATGGTCGATCACCACGTCGGGGATCTCCCCCGGGGACGGGAATCGCGCCATCTTCTGAAAGCACTTCAACGCCAGCACCAGCGCGAAGCAGGACCCTGGGCTGCCGGTGCGCTCCTCGGCCCAGGCCACCTCCTCCGGCGACGGCGTGAAGAACACATGCAGCACCCGCGCCGACGTCAGCCGCTTGAACTGCGGATAGGCGGTGCGCTCGATCCATGTCATCCCAGGCCGTCCCTCGCCTCGGTTCCGGCGTCCAGACGCCGAAACCGTAGCGGCGATCAACCGCGCCGAACGGCCTTGTTCATCAAACCGCAACCAAACCCGAGCGGAGGGTCACATCGCCTGACAATCAAGCGCTCTGCCAGCGGCTCAGCACCTCACTGCCCCTTTCTCCCGTACTTGGTCTGCCCCCCTGCGAGGTCACGGGCTGGGGGCGAGCCGGGCCCGCCCCAGCCCTGCGGCGGTCAGGTTCCGTACACCTGCAGCTCATAGAGCGAGTAGCCGTAGGGGGTGGCCCGGGTCGTCCCGTACATCCGCAGGTATCGGCCGGTGCCGTTGACGGTGAGGGTCTGCACGCCACCGGTGCCGGTGGTCATGGAGTGGATGGTCGTCCAGGTGGTCCCGTCGGGCGAGGTCTGGATCTGGTAGGCGCGGGCGTAGGCGGCCTCCCAGTTCAGGACGACCCTGTTGATGGTGTAGGAGCGGCCGAGATCGACCCGGATCCACTGCGGGTCGCTGAACGCGCTGGACCAGCGGGTCCCGGTGTTGCCGTCGACCGCGGCCGAGGCCGGGAAGGCGGCCGATTCCGTGCTGGAGGTGGTCGCCGGCTTGTTCAGCGCCACGTTGGAGGCCGGCGGTTGCGTGCCTGATTCCTTGATCCTGACGTTGCGGAAGGCGACCTGGTCGGCGCTGCCGTGGTTCTGCAGGCCGATGTACCCGTCCAGGTTGCGGTTGGGGTCGGTGTTGGTGAAGTCGTTGACCAGGGAGCCGTTGAGGTAGACGCGGATGCGCTGGCCCTCGACGAGGACCTCGAAGGTGTTCCATTCCCCCGGCGGGTTGAGCGCGGCGTCGCGGGCGGCGATGTCGGCGGCCTTGAACCCGTAGATGGAGCCCGTGGTGCGGTCCGGTGTGTCGCTGGCGTCGATCTGGATCTCGTAGCCCTGGTTCACCGCGACGTTCGGGTCGCCGCCGGGGTTGGGGAAGCCGACGAAGATGCCGGAGTTGCTGTCCCCGGTGAGCTTCCAGTCCGCCTTCAGCGAGTACGAGGTGTATTGCCGGGCGTTGTACCAGAACAGGCCCATGCCGCCGGAGGAGGTCAGGGTGGCGTCGGAGTTGCTGAAGCTGCCGGGACCGGACTGTGCCCAGCCGGTGGTGGAACCGTTGTAGAGGGTGGTGTAGCCGGTCTCGGGCCGGCAGTCGGCCTTGGCCCGTTTGGCCGCGTACCGGATGCCGCCGAGGAGCTGGGAGCGGAAGGCGGGCTCGGCGAAGGACTGCTGGGTGTGGCCGAAGCCGGTGTAGAACGACCGCCCGGCGTCGAAGGTCTTGCACCAGGTGATCGGGTGGTCGCCCGCCATCGAGCCGCCGGAGTAGGACGACTCGTCGAGGGTGGCCAGGACACGGGCCGTGCTGCGCGCGTTGGACTGGTAGTTGTACAGCTCATCCGTGCGGGTCCAGGTCTGCGGCAGGTGCGCCGTGGCGGGGTGGGCCCGGTTCTCGGTCTTGGAGTTGACCTGCTGGATCGCCGGGTGGCTGGCGAACCAGGCGCCGACGAGCTGGCCGTAGAAGGGCCAGCCGTATTCGGTGTCGGCGGCGGCGTGCACGCCCACGTAGCCGCCACCGCCGCGGATGTAGGACTCGAATGCGCTCTGCTGGCTCGTGTTGAGCACGTCACCGGTGGTGCTGAGGAAGACGACCGACTCGTACTGGGCGAGGTTGGCCGTGGTGAACACGCCCGCGTCCTCGGTCGCGGTGACCGTGAAGGAGTTGGCCGCGCCGAGATCGCGGATGGCCTGGATACCGGTCGGGATCGAGTCGTGCCGGAATCCCGCGGTCTTGGAGAAGACCAGGACATCGTAGGGGGCGTCGGCGGCCGCGGCCGGTGAGGCGTGGAAGGCGCAGGCGGCCACGGCGATGGCGGCGCTCACACCTGCTAAGAG
Organism: Nonomuraea cypriaca; assembly: GCF_015645445.1. GTDB lineage: Bacteria > Actinomycetota > Actinomycetes > Streptosporangiales > Streptosporangiaceae > Nonomuraea > Nonomuraea cypriaca. The sequence continues at coordinate 20,797 of NZ_JADOGI010000112.1, forward strand.
TCTGCGCATGAATCCTCCAGTTGCCGCAGTGCGGCGTGGCGCTCAGTTGCTGCCGTAGACCTCGAAGGAGAACAGGGAGTACCCGTAGCCCGTGCCACGAGCAGTGCCATAGATCCGAACGTAACGGGTGGCGGCGCTCAGACCGGTGTTGTCGTCCTCACCACCGTTGCCACCCGTCACCGACCGGACGGTGGTCCAGGTGGTGCCGTTCGGCGACGTCTGAATCTGGTACGCCGAGCCGTAGGCGGCCTCCCACTGAAGCCGGACCCGGTTGATCGTGTAGGTGGCGCCCAGGTCGACCTGGATCCACTGCGGGTCGGAGAACCCGCTCGACCACCGCGTCGTCGCCGAGCCGTCGACCGCCGCCGAGGCCGGGTAGACGGCCGCCTCCGTGCTGGAAGCGGTCGCCGGCCTGTTCAGCGCCAGGTTGGAGACCGGCGGCTGGGTGCCGCCGTTGAGGATGAAGGAGTCGATGTCGAACAGCGATCCCGAGCCGCCGGTGAAGACCAGGAACAGGTTCGACATGTTGGACGGCGGTGTGATGGTGCCGGTGACATTGGTCCAGGTCTCCCAGCCTCCGGTGGGTGCGACCGTGGCCGAGCCGAGCACCGTGCCGGTCGCCGAGCCGGAGCGCAGCGTCAGCGTTCCGCCCGTCCCGGCGGAGGCGACGCGGGCGGTGAAGGAGGTGACTCCGGTCACGTTGTACGGCGTGAAGGAGATCCAGTCGCCGTTTTCGAGGTGGCCGACCGCGCTGCCGCCGTTGGCCGAGGCCTTGGCGACGACTATCACGCCCTGCTGGGCGGTGTAGTGCTCGGCCTGGCGGGTACGCGGCTGCAGGACGGTCGGCGGCGCGTGCACGGCCGCGGTCGAGCCGACCGGGGTGTACTCGGCGTCGAGCACACCGAAGATGTTGGCGTTGGCGTCGTGCTCACCGTCGGCGGTGGTCTGGATGGTGCCCGCACATCCGGTCGCGCTGGTGATCGCGTGCCCGTGGGCGTCGTGGCCGAGGATGTAAGTGAGTTTGACCCTGCCGCAGTCGATGGTGGCGGCGTTCGGGTCGGAGACGCTGATCTGGAACGGTATCGCGTCTCCGAAGGTGAACACCCTTCCGTTGGCCGGCAGGTTGAGAGTGACCGTCGGCTGGCCGAGGTTGATCACCACGCTGGCCGTGGCGCTGCGGCCGGTGTTGTCGCGCACGGTCAGCGTCGCGGTGAACTGGCCGTTCGAGGTGTAGGTGAAGGTCGGGTTGGCGGCGGTGGAGTCGGTGCTGCCGTTGGTGGTGAAGTCCCACGCGTACGTGATCGGGTCGCCGTCAGGGTCGCTGGAGCCGGCCGAGCTGAATTGCACGGCGAGCGGCGCGTTTCCGGCCTTCGGGTTGGCGTTGGCCACCGCGATCGGGGCCTGGCCGGTGCCGTCGTTGTACTCGATGCGATACAGCGCCGAGTTGGCGTCGCCGCCGAACCAGCCGGTGCCGTAGTCGAGCACGTACAGCGCGCCGTCCGGCCCGAACTCCTGGTCCATCACCTGCGTGCCGGTGAAGGCCGGGAAGGCCTCGATCGGGCCCACCCCGCCGGAGCCGGTCACCGTGGCCGTCTTGATCCAGCGGCGCCCGAACTCACCGAGGAACACCTTGCCGTTCATCGACTGCGGGAACTTCACGTCCGAGGCGAGCGCCGCGTCGTAGTTGTAGACCGGGCCGCCCATCGGCGACAGGCTGCCGCAGCACAGGTCGGACCGGTCCTGCCCGTATCCGTACGGCAGCCAGGCCGCCCTCGAGGCCGGGAGTTGGGTGATGCCGGTGTTGCGGGGCGAGTTGTTCACCGGCCCGCCGGCGCAGTTGTAAGCGGACCCCGAGGGCCCGCTCGGGAAGGTGTATTCGACGTAGGGCACGTTGAACTGCGAGCAGTAGGGCCAGCCATAGAAACCGGGCTGGGTGATGCGTTCGAACGCCACCGACCCGGCCGGGCCGCGCGTCGAGCTGGCACTGCCCGCGTCGGGCCCGTAATCGCCCAGATAGACGGCGCCGGTCGCCCTGTCCACGCTCATCCGGAACGGGTTGCGGAAGCCCATCGCGTAGATCTCGGGCCGGGTGCCGGCGGTACCGGCCGGGAACATGTTGCCCGCCGGGACGGTGTAGCCGCCGGTGGCGCCCGGCTTGATCCGCAGCACCTTGCCCCGCAGGTCGTTGCTGTTGCCGGAGGTGCGCTGCGCGTCGTAGGCCGGGTTGCGGTCGGATCGCTCGTCGATCGGCGCGTAGCCGCTGGAATCGAACGGGTTGGTGTCGTCACCGGTGGACAGGTAGAGATTGCCGGCCGCGTCGAAGTCCATGTCGCCTCCGACGTGGCAGCACATGCCGCGTGAGGTGGGGACGTCCAGGATGGTGACCGCGGAAGCCGCGTTGATCGTGAAGTCCGCGTTGACGGTGTAGCGGGCCAGCCGGTTGACCCCGTTGAACGGGGCGAACTGCGCTGCGGTGCCGGTGGTGGGGGCGTCCCCGGCCGGGGTGCTCAGCGGCGGGGCGTAGTAGACGTACACCCACCGGTTGGCGGCGAAGTTCGGGTCGGCCTTGATGCTCTGCAGGCCTTCCTCGTCGTGGGTGTACACCGGGATGGTGAGCGCCACCTTGGTGTTGCCCTGCGGGTCGGTGTAGCGGATCGTGCCCTCACGCGAGGTGTGCAGGACGCCCCGGTTGGACAGGACGGTCAGGCCCATCGGCTCGCCGGTCTCGGCCGCGCCCTTGGCCAGGGTTATCTGGGCGTAGCCGGCCGCCACGGCCGGGGACGGGGCGGTGAGGCCGAGGGCGGCCATGATGATCGCGACACATAAAGCCATTCTTCGTAACATGCTCGGTGATCCCGCTTCCTGTCGAAGGGCTTTTAGACAGGCGTGCGCCGATCACGCCGACGACGGCGGTTCGGCCAACGATCAGTGAGTCCGGGTGCCGCCCCGTGCGCACCGAGACTTCGCGAAAGCTGGTCCATATCGCAGGCGTCACGGCATCGCACCATGGCATCAGTGTGGTGGGTGCCCGCCCCGCCGATCCTGCTCTCCCCCTGGGGCGGTCAATCAGATCCGCCGCGTCGTCGTCCGGCGCAGCGCGGCGCCTTTCGCCGTCGCGCCGGTCGTCACAAGGGTGCGGTGGGCGCGGTCAGTGGTGTCATGACGACCTCCAGGCCGTGGGTGAGGGGGGTGTGGGGATCGGTCGGTCGCCGCCTGAGAACCGGTCAGCGGCCGGTTGCGTGGCACCGTCCGGTGCTGGTGACGGGTATTGCCTGGTCAGCGCTGCTTGGTCAAGCGCCGCGCCGGCGCGGCGAGAGCACCCGAGCGAACCGCAGAAAAGGTCGAGCCGGTTATCGATCTCGGTTGGAGACAGCGGATCTTCATCGCCCAAAAGGCGGAACATGCGGCGCTGGGGGTCCAAATCGCTGCACCTCCTGCCACCTTTTGGGCATCTATGCAGGCTCGTTTGCCGCAACATTAAGATGTTACGTTCAGGTTGTCTAGATGTTTCGTTTGTTGTTCGGACTTCCGCCTTGATTAGCCGAAGATCAGAGCAGGTCGACACTTTCGCATTCGACAGCAGGTCTAGGTCCAATGCCGCTAAGTTAGTAATCTTCTGCAGGTCGGGGTGGGTGTGGTGCGCCGGGGTGGCTGCAGCGGTAGGTTGCGGCGGTGGCTGGAGCACAGGAGTCGCCGGTGGGCGGCCGTTTGACTGATCACATTTCGCTGGGTGTGCTGGCCGCGGCGTTTTCCCGGGATCTGATCGAGGAGGTCGTTGATGCGACGGGGAAGCGGGAGAAGCGGTCGCGGTTGCTGCCGGCGCATGTGATGGTCCGGTACGTGATCGGCCTGGGGTTGTTGTTCGGTCAGGCCTATGAGGAGTCATGCGGCAGATGACCGGCACGCTGCAGCGCCTGGGCTCCTGGGAGCGGGACTGGAGGGTGCCGTCCACCTCGGCGATCACTCAGGCGCGGCAGCGGCTGGGATCGGCGCCGCTCCACGAGCTGTTCTACCGGGCAGCGGTACCGGTCGCGGGCTTGGGGACCAAGGGGGCGTGGCTACGCGGGCGCAGGTTGATGGCCATCGACGGGACGAGTTTCGATGTGCCCGACACCGGGGCGAACGTGGCGGCGTTCGGTAAGATGGGCAGCGGCCCGAGGGAGTCGGCGTTCCCGAAACTGCAGGTCGTTTCGCTGTCGGAGTGCGGGACGCGCGCTGTGGTCGGCGCCGCGATGGGGTCGTGCCGCACGGGTGAACGCGAGCTGGCCACCGAGTTGGTCGCTCACGTGGAGGCCGGGATGCTGGTCACCGCGGACTCGGGCTTCTACTCCTGGCAGCTGTGGGACCTGTACGCGGCCCGTGGTGCCGCGCTGTGCTGGCGGGTCGGTGCGGCGGTGATGTTGCCGCTGGGAAGCGCCGCTGCGTCACGGAAGCTCACGGACGGCGGCTTGCGGACGGTGAGGAACCGCGGTGCGACGGCGTAGGAGCCGCCGTCGCCACTCGTCGCGGCCCAGCCCCCGTCACCGTTCAGGCCGGCCATGGCGGCCACCTCGTCACCGACGGCCACCCCCTCCACCTCACGGCCCACGCCGGCCACCACGCCGGCGAGGTCGAACCCGAGCACGACGGGAGGCGTCCGTCCCATGAAGTTGAGGTCGGCCAGCTTGTACTCCAGCGGGTTGAGCGACGAAGCGGCGACGCGGATTAGCACCTCGTCGGCCGCCGGCCGCGGGACGGGAACGCGTACCGCCTCAAGTGGCAGCCCGGCGCGGTCCCTCGTGTACCCGACACCGAGAAACGTCCGCTGCATGTCCGCCACCCATCTCTACCTCGTACCGGCGCCCGCCGGGACGAGCCGTTCCGGCACGGGCACGCCGAGGTGGTCGAGCAGGGCGGCGACCTTCCGGTCGAGTTCGACGCCGACGGCCGCTATCTCCGGATCGCCGAAGGAGGCGAACTGCGCGCTCGGTTGGTCGAAAGAAAAGCGCGTCACCCCGCCGGCGTCCTCGTAGATGGTGGTGCGCAGAGGCGCGTAGAGCAGGACACCGGGATCGTGATGGAACATCCGCTGGGCGATGGTGTGGTTGCCCATCAGGTACTGCATGCTGTGCCACCGGTCGCCGGAACCCTGCATGATCGCGGTGTTGTCGAGGCTCCAGAAGATCATGAAGCCGTGAGGCGCGTTCTCCGCGGCGGCTCGCAGGACGGCGTCCCAGTCGGCACCGGACAGGCGCAGGCGCTCGTACTCCGCCATGTCCAGCGGCGGCACCGCCCGCTCATACCTCTCCCGGAAGGCCGCGAACGGCATGCCCGTGTCCACGGTCAACCGGTGGACCTCGCGCGCGACGTCCTGGACAGGGTGGGTCTTGATAGCCGTCATGGTGATTCCCCCTTCACCAGTGCGGGCCGGTGTGGCAGCCCGCTACGTGGGCGGATCCGGCCTCGCCGTACGGCAGGGCGCGGTTCCCGACATCCACTCCAGGACATGACTTTCGAAACGACACTCCCTCTACCTGCGACGTTACGCTTGGTACTTGTCAAATGCAAGCCAGGGTGCGCGGGAGCGTTCGAGGGCTCGACCTTCCAGGCATACAGGGGAACACAGCCCCCGCGAGGCGCAACTCCGCCGTCTACAGCGCCGCCAAGTTCGCGGTCCGCGCGCTGGCCGAAGGGCTCCGCAAGGAGCAACAGGACATCAGGGTCACCCTGATCAGCTCGTCGTTCACCGAATCCGAGCCGAACACCCTGGGCGGCGATCCCGACACCATGGCCTGGGTGCGCACCCTAGCGGACAAGCTCAACATGCCCGCGGCCACCGTGGCAGAGGCCATCGCCCACGCGGTCGAGCAACCCGCCTCCATCGACGTCAGCGAGATCGTCATCCGCCCCGTCGCCGAGGCCGCCGCCTGACACCGAACCGGCTGCCCCAGGCGAGCACACCGTGGGGAACGACACTCGACGTCAAAGGACACACCGCCTGAAGGCAATGAAGAGGCGGTCGCGCGGTGCGTGGCGTGACGCCGCATGCCAGGTCGAAGCGCCATGGGGCGAGGGGCCGACCCCTTTCCGGCCTCCTGAGCTAGACTTGCTCAATGCAAGCCAGTGTTGGGCTCGAAAGGAGGCTGATGTGACAACAGCGCCACAGGTGCCGGTTCCCTGCCCGATCGGCCGCGCCGTCGGCCTGCTGGGCGAGCGGTGGACGCTGCTCATCCTGCGTAACGCCAACCTGGGCACCACCCGCTTCGACGCCTTCCGCGCGGAGCTCGGCATCGCCGACAACATCCTGTCCAACAGGCTCGCCCGGCTGGTCGAGGCCGGGCTGCTCGCGCGGGTGCCGTATCGCGACGGCGGACGCACCCGGCACGAGTACCGGCTCACGACCGCGGGGGCCGAGGTGCTGCCGGTGCTGCACGCTCTGGCCGTCTGGGGCGAGGAGCACACCGAGCCGGCCGAGCCGACCGGCTCGATGCAGGTGATCCACCAGCGGTGCGGCCAGGTCACGACCCCGGGCAGGGTGTGTGACGGCTGCGGCGAGCTCGTCCGGCGCGAGGAGGAGGCATGGGTACGCCCCTGGCTCTCCCCCGACCCGATCAGCCTGGCCAGCCCGGTCATCACCGGCACCTGACCCGCGCGCGCCCGCCGGACGGCCGGTGCGCCTTCTACCGCCCTGTACCGCTTCAAATCTCGCCACCATGTCTTGAGCTGCGGTGATGCGATGGTTCCTACGCTGACCTTGAGCGAACGCTCAAAAGCGATTGAGCAACTGCTCAAGTTATATTGAGCGTCTGCTCAAATGAGAGCGATCGCTCTCGGGCTAGCCGGGTGATTCGCACATGCCAATAGATCAACTCGTCGCGTCGGGGTGTTGGTCATGGTGGGTGATTCATGGAGATTGTCCTTATCGGGTCCACGGTCAAGATGGTGAGGATGTGCTGCTGAAGGTCGTTAGGGCGCGGGATGAGCGCGGGCCGGCCGTGCTGGGCGGGGATCAGTCGCATTTCGGCCAGCGCTTCGAAGATCAGACGCCCTGTGGGGCGGGCGGGTCTGCCGACATACAGCCCGGCGATCTTTCCGGTGGGACCGGCCAGGAGGCGAACGGCGCGTTCGATGAGCGCGAAGATGAGCAAGGCCAGGCAGATGACGGTGATCAGCGCGGCGATGCGCCGGTTGGTGGCCAAAAACAGCGGGGCGACCGCGAGAGGGCCTTTGAGGTTGCCGTAGCGGCGTTCGCTGGCTTCTTGCCCTTTGTAGGCGAGCAGGATGCCTGGGGCGTCCAGCGCGGTGTCTCCGGTGGCGGGCACGGTGGTCAGCAGGGCGTACCAGCCGTCGGTGGCGGCCTCATGCGCGATGGCCTGCTGGTCGTAGTGCCAGGTGAAGGTGGGTTTGCCGGTGGACGGGTCAGTGCCGATCTCATGGCGCAGGCAGGCGGCCACGCGCCGGGTCTTGGCGATGATGCTCACCCTGGCGGCGATCGTGTCTTCGGTGGGGTAGTGCCGTCCGCCCGCGCCGCGCGCCAGCCGGTCTAGCTCGGCGCGGGCGCGTTGCAGTTTCTTGGCGCGAGCGGTGGCTGCCGCGCCCGCCCGGGCCGTGGAGTGCACGAAGATCCGCCGCAGGGGCAACTCCGGCAGGTTCTTGCCGGTTTTGCTCTTGGGCGGGGTCAGGATCATGGCGTCTTCGATGACGTGGTAGCCGCCCCGCCGGTCGGGGGGCTTGCCCTGATCGCGCAATGCGACGTAGTCCACGCGCGTGGCCTGGGCAAGGTCGAGCGCGGCCAAGACGGTGGCGGGCACCACGGCCTTGGGTGCGGGAGCGATGAAGGTCACCCCCGCTTGCCCGAGTTCCCGTACGTTGTCGTAGCTGATCAGCTTGGAGTCGCCCAGAAGGAGCAGCTCACGTCGGCCGGCGATCTTTTGCAGCCCTCGCATCGCCCCGGTGACCTGTGATACCTCCGCCGCGCCGCCGTCGTAGACCCGAGAGAAGATCGGCACCGCGCCGTCGGCGGTGGTGCCGATCCCGGCTTGGATCTGTTTCAGATCCGGCCGGCGGTCCTTGGGATGGCCGTATTTGGGCTGGGCGAACTCTTCTTCGGCCTGGGCATAGTCCCCGTACAGGGAGATCGAGGTCATGTCCCAGTGGATGCGGGAGACCTCCACGCCGAACTCGGTGATCGCCCGCGCGCCGACCGTCCCGGCGATCACCTCCAGGTGCTCGGCGATCGCGTCGAGCGCGCGGCCCACCCGGTCGTCGTTGAGGGCGTCCGGCTTGATGCCCAGCACCTCGGGCACCGCCCAGCACCGCGCCCAGTTCTCCAGCCGCACCACCGACGCCGGGCTGGTCAGCCGGTTGGCGATCAATGCCTCTACGACCTGGCCGTGGCTGACCCGTGCTACCTCACGGATCGGGCACAGCTCATCAACGATCTCGGCGATCCCCAGCCGGCCGCAGAAGTCCGCGATCACCGGCAGCGATCCCAGCGCTTTCTCCACGCTTGGCGGCCCGTACATCACCCGTGTTTTCACCACGCGGGACACCATCGCGCATCACAGAGTGTGACCGCACCCTGTTCGGCCAAGGATCCCGATATCACCCGATCAACAGGTGATCACAAAGAGATCCCACGACGTCCCAGGAAAATTTGATCACTCGTCATGTGCGAAGGACGGGGCTAGCGCCAGGTCAGAGCGGCGGCGCATTTTTCGGCACCCACAGGCCATCATGACGACGGCGATGACCAGGCCCAGCACGTCCACCGCCAGAGCGCGCTTTCTCCCCGGTACTCGCTTGGCGGCGTCATTTCCGGTGGTGGAGGCGGGGACCCCGGCCGCGACGTGGACGCTCTGGGTGTCCAGCTATCCAGCAAATATAGCGGATACATATAAAATCCATAGGAGCCAACCCTATGCTTTCAGGGAGATATTCGAAAAGGAGGTGAAATTCGTGATCGCGACTTCAATTGCTGCTCGTCTTGCTAGCAATGACCTGCAGCAGCACATTTTTGCGTCCCAGTCCACTGTGATTCAGGAATGCAACTCAAACGGCGAAACCTGCCTCTTTGATTGGGATTGCTGCAGCTGGTTCTGTAACTGGTACAACAGTAATGGTGCTCCGGACGGCCATTGCCGCAAGGGCGACCAGTGAGTAGCCGAGACGTTTTCTGTCTCGGTGGTCGGTGCCGTAACTCCTGAAGAATTTACGGTATTGACCATTTAGTGCTGAGGTTGGGTTGGACCGGTCAATGAACGGTCCAACGCAGCTCAATGGGAGATTAATATGAATCGCGCACTAATGCTATCTGCTTGGCAGGGCAGGGCTGCACGTGTTGCGATTCCAACGCTGGACGCGCACGCAACGGGAAGGATGGCCGTAATGGTGAGGGCGGCGGCGATGGAAGCGCGTGAGTTTCTGGAGTCGGTCCGGGATGGCGTGGGGTCGTACAGGATCGAATGGTGGCCGCAGGTGATACCGGGTCGCCCGGAGCGGCGGGTCGACGACGTTGTGGCCTCGTTGCGGGTGGAGCAGCGCAACAGCGTTGGGTTCTTGGATCCGGTGGAGGACGCGCTGTATGTGACGGCAGGGCTGCGCGGGTTGGGTTTCCCGGCCTCGTTCCACCTGGGCCGGGAAACGGTGCCGGCGATGCCGCCGGCAGGATTCTACGCGTGGGTGGAGTGTGACGGCGAAGTGGTGAGTACCTCCCTTCCCGTCAAGGAGACATATCTAGAGGTATATCGGGCATGAACCGAGTTGAAATAACCAAGCGTGGGGTACGGTCGAGTGTTTCGGGGACGATGGTTCCCGGCCTGCGAATCGCCAATTCGAAGGATTCGTTTGAATTGGCGCTCGAGTTGCCGTCGACGCTGCCGGTGTATTACCGGATCGATCCTTCGGGGTTGGAGTGGGGCGAAGACCTTGCCGCTTTTGCCGGTGGCGCAGCGATTCCCGGTCCGCAGGCGTGGGATCTGCTGGCTCTGGTGCACGGCACCGTACCGGCGCCGGATGACGCGCTGGATGTGCCCGGGGTTCAACGGCTGACGATCGGCACGGTGGTGCGGGTGGACGCCGCTGGGGTGCGGGTAGAGCGGCAGGCACCCCGATTGCCCAGCCCCGAGAGTGATCTGATCAACGTGGTGGGTGCGGCGCTACCCGATGGTGAGTTCGGGATCGCCTATAGCGGTGGACTTTCCTCGGCCTTCCTGGCAGTGGCGGCGTACCGGGCGGGTAAGCGGCCGGTACTGGTGCACGCGGATCTGGGCGCGGCCTTCGCGCACTTGCCGGTGCCCGAGATACCCGGCCTGGAGCTGCGACGGGTGCCGATGGATGTCTCAGAGTTGCTGGACCATCACCCGATTGCCACCGAAGTACCACGCCCTCCGACGCCGGAGGTGGAGGCGCGCCGCCGCCTCGTAGCCAAATTGTCCGCGGCGGTGGAGCTGCCTCTGGCAATCGGGACACTGCTGGAGGACCTGGTCTCGATCCGGTTGCCCGAAGCCGAAATCAGCGACGAGAAGCTCCTCGCATGCGAGCCGTTCCACGTGGCCGGAACTCTGCCCACATTGGCCGAGGCGCGCAAGTTCCTCGAGGGACAGACCGTGTATGCGCCCATGGCCAGTGTGGAGGGCCCACCAGAGGAGCAGCGGCCCGGTGCTCAGCCGCCACCGATGCCGGCGGGGGTGAACTTCGTGCCCGGTCTGACCGAAGCAGGCCAGGAGGAGTACGGCATCGCGCGACAGTTGCGCCTTCCGCTGTGGGAAGAACACATCAAGTCCCTCCCGCCGGTGTTGGGCAAGGCCGACGCCGCTTTGGCCGAGCGCGGGGGAGCCGGCGCGGTGCTGCCGGCTCTCGACCCGCAGGTCCTCGCCGCGGTGGCCGCCCTCTCAACCGACGACATCGGCCGGATCGAGCGGAGCGTGTTCCGGAACAACCTGCCGCTGTGGCAGGCGATCGACGCGCACGGCGTCACCGGCGTACGGCGGGCGGCGCCCGGTTACTGGCTGCGCCTGGCCACCGCGGAACACCTGTATGCACAGCGGGACAAGCCGGCGGCGTATGTCGCTGATTCCCCCCTGGCGAAGGCGGGCCTGATCGAGGCCGAGCAGGTCACCGCAGCCCTGCGCGACCCTCGTCAGATGAGCGAGCATGCCCTGGCCCTGCTGCGGTTGGTGTGGACTGACCACTGGATGCGAGGTCAAGCATGAGCACGGTGAAACTAGCGCCCCAGGTAACCCTGACCCGATTGACGTACGGCGGCGCGGTTCTGATGAACGGCGTGAATCTGGCGATCGCCGAGTGCGATGAGGCGCAGACAGTGGCGATCGATGAACTGCTAGCCGGCGGCGTACTGGAAGGGCAGTTGGCCCAGGTTCTGATCGCCGCCGGTTGGGTGGTGATGAGCGATGCCGGCTGATGCGCTGGTGGCGGTCCTGGCCGGGCCCCTCGTCGCCTCCGGTGTGGTGAAGCTGGCGGCGCCGACCGAGAAGCTGTCCTGGCCGATCCGCAGCGGGCCCCTGGCGGCGCCTCACGGTCCGCGGCTGGTCGCCGTCGCCGAGCTGGTTGGCGCGGTGTTGCTCGTCGTGGTGCCTGGACGCCTTGCCGCGGTGGGTGGCCTGGTGGCGTACCTGGCGCTGACCGGCGTGGCCCAAGCGCTGCGCGGCCAGAAGTGCGCCTGCTTCGGGCTGGCGCGGCTGGCCTCGGTAGGTCGCGCCCATGTCCTCATGAACGCCGCCGGCGCGCTGCTGGCAGTCATCGCTCTGCTGATGGGCCCCGGCGCCCAGTTGGCGTTGCGCGTCGGGGCCGCGGCGGCGGCAACCGCCGTGATCACGGGTGTGGTCTTCGCGGTGGACCACCGTGCGCGCGCTATCGAAGCAGCAAAGGAAAAGCAGATCGTGGAATCCACCGATGCGGTGTACAGCGTGCAGCTCTACACCTCCGAGTCCTGCCCATCCTGCCGGGCGCTGAAGAAGCTTGTGGCAGGTATGGAACCGGCCCGCCGCGACGCGGTCGCCGAAACCGTGCTCGGACCCGGTGATGCAGCTCCCGGAGCGATGGCGAAGATGGGTGTGCCCTGCGCGCAGGGCCTCGATGCCGTCGGCAAACCCGTTGGCGAACCGGTCTCCGGAATCGGCTCAGTCAAAGCTTTGATCAACACGATTGTGGTCACCGCGCATGCTTAACAGCTGGAGGGACAGCTCACCGAACGACGCGTGGGCGCGGCTGACCGCCCCGGCCCAATCCTCCATCTCGCAGGCGAATCCCGCCGTCACGTACTGGCGCGAACTGCGGGTGGACCCGGACCTGGCCGGGCTCGCAGTAGACCAGGCATGGGCGACCCGCATCGAGATCCACACACACGACACGTCGCCGGGTTGGACCCTGCCCCTTACCGACGTGCTGCCCGTACGACTGGCCTGGCATCCCGAACGGCCCCTCGTCGCAGGGCTGGTGGTGCGGGACCGGCGTGCCCACCCGTGGGTGGCCGACTACGCCACCCAGACTGTCACGGTGTTCGACCAGATGCGGGCCGCGACCTCCCACGCATGGCCCCCCCACGCATGGGTAGACGACCGCCTCGTCATCCTCCTCCCGTCGCCCCCAGCGGCAAAAACCCCGCCGGCCCACGGGAATCCGGTGGCACTGGAGGCGACGGGTCCGATGTACGTGAAGTTCCTGCCTACCCTGCCCGAACTCGCCGCTCTCATCGCTGCCCGGCCCGCGGCGCTGGATCTGGTTACCGGCCAGGCGATCGGACTGACCGACCCACTGGTGGTACGGCGTCTGGCCGCCATGGACGGCGAGCTCTATCTGGAGTACGCAGAGGATGGCCCGGCCTCCGAGGGCGGGCTGTCCTGGTCCAGCCTGGTCGTGTCGGTGGACGGCTCCGGCTCGCCTCGTCCGGTCGCGGAGGCTCCGCACGAGCCGGCGCTGTGGGAGGCGACACCGGTCCCCGG
>NZ_JADOGI010000113.1 GCF_015645445.1 Nonomuraea cypriaca
GCCCCCAGCGGGGTCGCTGAGAAAGAGCCCGGTGATGCGCGTGAAGCGGTGCCCGGCACTGGTGCGGCTCGTGGGGCTGGTGTCGTCGGAGGTCGTGGGACGGCGTCTGACGGGGGCGAAGGCCCCGACAATGCGCCGGCGGTGGGGGAGGAGCAGTTGCGGTTCGCTGACGAGTTTCTCGCGGTGGTGCCCCGGCGGCATCCGCTGGCCGGTCGCGACCGCGCCGGGCTGGCCGAGCTGGTCGAGGCGGGTGTCGCCGACCCGGGCGGGACGTGCGGCCCACTGCTCGCCGAAGGCTTCGAGGCGCACGGTGTCGAGTGGCGTCCGGCCCACGTCGTACGAGATGTGGCGACGGTGCTGGCCATGGCAGACGCGGGGATCACGGCCGGAGTGGTCCCCGCGATCGCGGCCCCGCGTCCGGCCCCGCCCGGGGTGGTCCTGCTGCCCCTCGACCCGCCCCTGCACCGCACCGTGTACATCCGCTACCGGTCCGGCGACGACCGGGCCGCGCTCCTCGCCGAGCACCTGGCCGCCCGCTGACCTCCCCGTGCGCTCGGCCGGGCGGCCAGAAGTCAGGAGCAAACCTCAGAAAGTGGCGATGAGTTTCGCGTGGCGGAGTAGTCCTAAGGGCATGCGGAAAATCATCTACTCGATGCTGATCTCCCTCGACGGCTACGTGGAGTCGCCCAACGGCGACATCGGCTGGACGGCGCCCGACGAGGAGGTCCACGCGTTCATCAACGACATGTCCCGCGAGATCGGCGGCTCCCTGTACGGCCGGCGCCTCTACGAGAACATGTCCGCCTACTGGCCCACCGCCGACCAGCGGCCAGACGCCCCCGCCATCGAGGTGGACTTCGCCAGGATCTGGCGGGCCATGCCCAAGTACGTCTTCTCCAAGACCCTCGACAAGGTCGACTGGAACAGCACGCTCATGACCGGCGACCTCGAGGAGGAGGTGATCAGGCTCAAGCGGGAGGACGGCGGTGACCTCGACGTGGGCGGGGCCACGCTGGCGTGGAGCGTGCTGCGGCTGGGACTGGTGGACGAGTTCCGCATCTTCATCCACCCGCTCGTCGTCGGCGCAGGCAAGCCCTTCTTCCCCCAGCTCGACTCCTCCATCAGGACCCGGCTGCTGGAAACCCGGGCGTTCCCCTCGGGCATCGTCTACCTTCGCTACGAAGTCACGTAGCCCGGCCCCCGGCTGCCTGCCGGGCGGGACAGGCGGCGTCCCGGGGTCATGGCCTGGGCAGCACCACGCCCGCGTACCGGGCCTTCATCGTGGCCACCACCTCGTCCGGGTCGGCGGCCCAGACGGCGGCGTTGAAGATCTCCACCTCGACGTCCCCCGTGTAGCCGGCGGCCAGGACGGCCTCGGTGATCGGCCTGAAGTCGATCACGCCGTCGCCCATCATGCCGCGCCCGAGCAGCACGTCCTCAGGCAGCGGGTGCAGGTAGTCGCACACCTGGTAAGACGCGATCCTGCGGCCCGCCCGCGCGATGTCCTCGAACAACCTCGGATCCCACCACACATGGAAGGTGTCGACCACCACGCCGACCTGCTCCTCCGGGTACGGCAGGCTCAGATCGAGCGCCTGGCCCAGCGTGGACAACACCGCCCGGTCGGGACAGTAGATCGGATGCAGCGCTTCGAGAGCCAGCTTGACGCCCCGCTGACCGGCATAGGGGGCAAGCTCGGCCAGGGCCTCCGCCACCCGCTCGCGTGCCCCGGCCAGATCGCGTGAGGCCCCGGGCGGCATCGGCTCGCCGGGCTTCACCCCAGGCAGGCCGCCGACCACCATGACCAGGCAGGCCGCGCCCAGCGTGGCCGCCTCGTCGATGGCCCGCCGGTTGTCGTCGAGCGCCCGCGCGAACGCCAGGCGGCCCTCCTCGCCGGGCAGGCCGCCCGCCGTGAGGAAGCCGCCACGGCACAGCGACGACACCCGCAGCCCGGCCTCCCGCACCAGCTTCACGCTCTCCGCGAGCCCCTGCTCGGCGACCTCCTCCCGCCACAACCCGACCGCTTCCAGGCCATGCCGTACGCACCCGTCCACGGCCTCGGCCACGGACCAGCGCTTGGTCGTCCGCTGGTTCAGTGAGAGGCGCACGAGTTCTCCATCCTTCAAAGACCGTTCACCGCCAGCAACGCCTTCATCCTGTGTACGGCCAGCTCCTGGTCGGCCAGCAGGCCGGCCTGGTCGGCGAGGCGGAACACCTCGGACAGGTGGAGCAGCGAGCGGGCCGACTGCGCGCCGTTCACCATGGCGAAGGCGTCCTGGTGGCCGTTCAGCCAGGCGAGGAAGACGATGCCGGTCTTGTAGTGGTACGTCGGAGTTTCGAAGATCTTCCTGGACAGCGGGACAGTCGGCCCGAAGATCTCGTCGTACGAGCCGAGCAGCCGCTCGCGGTCCGAGCCCGAGGCGGCCTCGGCCGCGTCGAGCGCCCGGAGGGCGGAAGCCGCCGCGGGGGCGATGGCGTCGAAGATGCCCAGCAGGGCGTGCGAGCCGGACCTGATGAGCGACGGGTAGTTGAAGTCGTCGCCCGTGTAGAGCCGTACGCCGTCGGGCAGGGCGGTCCGCAGGCGGATCTCGTGCTCCTCGTCCAGGAGCGACACCTTCACGCCGTCCACCATCGAGGCGTGGGCGTGGATCAGCTCAAGGAACGACTCGGTCGCGGCCCCCACGTCCCGCGATCCCCAGTAGCCGGCCAGCTGCGGGTCGAACATCTCGCCCAGCCAGTGCAGGATCACCGGCCGGTCCGCCAGGCCGAACAGCTTGCCGTACACCTGGTGGTAGTCCCGCGGCCCGCGCGCCACCCTGGCGAGCTGGCGGGAGGCCATGATGATGACCCCGGCGCCGGCCGACTGGACGGTCTCGATCTGCTCCGCGTACGCCGCCCCGATCGTGTGCAGGTCGGCGGCGTCGGGCGCGTGGTCGGTGCCCGCGCCGCAGCCCACCAGCGTCGCGGGGTCGCCGAACGAGCGCGCCTCGGCGGCGCTGCGCCGGATGAGCTCCCTGGTCGCCGCCCAGTCCAGGCCCATGTTGCGCTGCGCGGTGTCCATGGCGTCCGCGACGCGCAGCCCGTACGACCACAGGTGGCGGCGGAAGCGGAGTGTGGCCTCCCAGTCCACGGCGGCGGGCGAGCCGGGCGTGTTGTCGGCGAGCGGGTCGGCCACCACGTGGGCGGCGGCGTAGACGACGCGCGAGCCGGCGGGCGCCTCGGGCGCCGGCCAGACCACCGGCTCACGCAGCGTGTACGCGCCGCTGCCGGGCAGGTCGATCCTCACAGCTGGGGCACCTCGATCCTGCGGCCCTCGGCGGACGAACGCAGCCCCAGCTCGGCCAGCTGCACGCCCCGGGCGCCCGAGGCGAAGTCGTTCGGGAACAGGGCGTCCTCCAGCACGTGCCTGACGAAACCCTCCCACTGGACCTTGAACCCGTTGTCGAACTCGGCGTTGTCAGGCACCTCCTGCCAGCCGTCACGGAACCGCGCCGTGGCCGGCAGGTCCGGGTTCCATACGGGCTTGGGGGTGGCGGCGCGGTGCTGCGCGCGGCAGTTCCGCAGGCCCGCGACGGCGCTGCCGTGCGTGCCGTCCACCTGGAACTCGACCAGCTCGTCGCGGTTCACCCGGACCGTCCAGGAGGAGTTGATCTGGGCGACGACGCCGCCCTCCAGCTCGAAGATCCCGTACGCGGCGTCGTCCGCCGTGGCCTTGTACGTGTTGCCCTGCTCGTCCACTCGGGCGGGGATGTGCGTCACGGCCCTGGCGTAGACGGACTCGACCCGGCCGAACAGGTTCTCCAGCACGTAGTGCCAGTGCGGGAACATGTCGAGCACGATCCCGCCGCCGTCCTCGGACCGGTAGTTCCAGGACGGGCGCTGCGCCTCCTGCCAGTCGCCCTCGAACACCCAGTAGCCGAACTCCCCGCGCACCGACAGGATCCGGCCGAAGAAGCCGCCGTCGATCAGCCGCTTCAGCTTGAGCAGGCCGGGCAGGAAGAGCTTGTCCTGCACGACGCCGTTCTTGACGCCCTTGGCGGCGGCGGCCTCGGCCAGCGCGATCGCCTCCTGCGTCGACTCGGCGATGGGCTTCTCCGCGTAGATGTGCTTGCCCGCCTCGATGGCCTGCAGCACGGCCTTGACCCTGGCGCTGGTGACCTGGGCGTCGAAGTAGATCAGGTTGCCGTCGTCGGCCAGGGCGGCGTCGAGCTCAGTCGTGAAATCCGAAATTCCATGCTTAGCAGCGATATCTGCAAGTTTGTCGGCATTTCTCCCGACAAGCACTGGCTTGAGGGTGACCCGGCTGCCGTCCGAGAGCGTCACACCGCCCTGCTCGTTGATGGCCAGAACGGACCGGACCAGATGCTGGCGGTAGCCCATCCGTCCGGTGACGCCGTTCATCACGACGCCGATGGTGCGCACGCTCATGAGGATCCCTTCGAGCCAAATGGGGAAAGCGCTTTCCCAAACGGTATGGCCGTCCTGCCGAGGGCGTCAAGTACGCCTGCCCGTAACCACCCCGATTCCCCTCGGCCGACGGAGGGAATCGGGGGTGGCGGGCGGGCTAGAGGTCGCTCCGGCTTTCCAGCCTGGACAGGGCCTTGGCGATGGGGTGGGCCGTGAGCGAGAGCTGCCACTGGCGGGCCCCGAGCGCGCGCAGCCGGTCGGTCACGGTCTCGTCGGTGATCTGGTCGGGCGGCTCCCACGTCAGCCGGCGTACCGCGTCCGGCTGCAGCAGGTTTTCCGTGGGCATGTGGTGCTCCTCGGCCAGCGCGGCCACCACGGCGCGGGCGGCGGCCAGGCGCTTGGCGGCGGCCGGGTCGCGGTCGGCCCAGCGGTTGGGCGGCGGCGGGCCGTCACCGGGCGTGCTGGGCTGCGGGAGCTGCGGCTCGGGCAGAGCGCGGGCGCGGGCGACGGCGGCGAGCCAGTCGGTCATGTGCCGGCGCGCGCTGCGCCCGGTGAAGGCGGAGATCTCCGTGAGGGCCTTCTTCGTACGGGGCCCCTCGAGCGCGGCGCTGACGATGGCGGCGTCGGGCAGCACCCGGCCGGGCGCCAGGTCGGACTCCCTGGCGATGCGGTCGCGCATGGTCCACAGCTCGCGGACGATGGCGAGGGCACGGACGTTGCGTACCTTGTGGATGCCCGAGGTGCGCCGCCACGGGTCGGACCTGGGGACGGGCGGCGAGGTGTTGAGCACGGCGGCGAACTCCTCGCGCGCCCACTCCAGCTTGCCGCTCTCCGCCAGCTCCTGGTGGAGCACGTCGCGCAGCTCGACCAGCACCTCCACGTCGAGCGCCGCGTAACGCAGCCAGTCTTCGGGCAGCGGCCTGGTGGACCAGTCGGCGGCCGAATGGCCCTTCTCCAGTCGCAGCCCGAGCACGGTCTCGACCATCGTGCCGAGCCCCACCCGTTCGTAGCCGAGCAGCCGCCCTGCCAGCTCGGTGTCGAACATCGCGCGCGGCCTGAACGCCACCTCCAGCAGGCACGGCAGGTCCTGCGAGGCGGCGTGCAGCACGATCTCGGCGCTGGACACGGCCGCGTCGAGCGCGGACAGGTCGGGACAGGCGATCGGGTCGATCAACGCGGTGCCCGCTCCGGCGCGGCGCAGCTGCACCAGGTAGGCGCGGTTGCCGTAGCGGTAGCCTGAGGCGCGCTCGGCGTCGACCGCGACGGGACCACTGCCCGCGGCGAACCGCGCCACGACCCTCTCCAGCCCGGTGGCGTCGGCGATCACCGGGGGTATGCCCTCGCGCGGTTCGAGCAGCGGCTCTACGGTGCGTTCTTCTGTCATGAGCTCACCGGCCTCATGACGCTGGTGCTGTCTTGACTGGGGCCCTCACTTCGTTCGGTCACTCTCCGGATCATCACGTCGGCGGTGCAGTGCGGCCACGTCGGGCGGGAGCGGCGGAATCCCCGCCGCCAGGCACATCAGATCGCACCAGGCGGCGACATGGCCGGAAAGATCCTCCTGAGCGGGTGACCACGACGCCCGCAGCTCCAGCTCGGTCGTGACCGGATCGTCGGCTTTGTTGCCGAAACCCTCGGACACGGCTCTTGTCACGGTACCGCCAGCGGCGGAGTAGTCGGCCTGATGGGCCTCCAGAGCCTCCGTCAGCCAGCTCCACGCGACCGGCCCGAGCAGCGGGTCGGAGGTGATCTCCGGCTCCATGTCCGCCCTGACGTACGCGACCAGCCGGAACGGCCCCTCCCACCCGCGCTGGCCCTCGGGGTCGTAGAGCAGGATCAGCCGGCCGACCGCGAGCTCGTCGTCGTCGCGGTAGACCGACGCCCCGATGGCGGCGGAGTACGGGGCCAGCCGCTGTGGCGCGGGCAGGTCCTCCAGCTCGATCTCCGGCCTGACCTCGGCCAGCCGCAGGCTCTCCGCCGCGCGCGTGAAGGCCGCGGGAGGCGGTGGCTGGTCACCGAGGGTCATAGCCGAAGCGTAGGTCGAAGTCGGGCGGAAGGGGACCACGGGGGTGCTCATCCTTCGTGATCAAGCCGCGGCCGTAACCAGCTGGCGAACCGGTCGGGTGGACTCGGCCGAGCCGAGGATGATCGCGTGACCGCACGTGACGCAGGCCCATTCCGGGCACTCGCCCGTCTCGTGCCCGTCACCGCACGGCGGCTGCTCGAACAGTCGCTCACCAGCGCAGGAAGCGCAGCGCTCACTGCGGCGCTCTGGGGAACTCCACAACGCGGTCATCGCAACGGGGCCTTTCTTCGGGTCGTGGCTCCGACGTTGGCACGAGCCGCTGACAATTCCCCGCAACGCGCTCGGCGTGTCCCGAAAGTGGTCTATGAATCGATGCCGCGCGGTGGCTTGGCGAACATTTGGCCCAGTCGAGACCGGCTCTCTGGGCGGGCATGGGGTGTGCGAGACCCGTGTGCGACGCCGATGCCGAGCAGACCGGTAAACCTTCATCTGGCTATCTGATCATGATTTGAGGTGTCCAATGCATCTTTTTCCGACACCTCGGTCCCGTGTCGGGATCGGCGCCCGTACATGGCACCCTTGTGGGGTGAACCTCGCCGACTCAGCGTTCCTGCGTGCCTGCCGCCGCCAGCCCGTCCCGCACACTCCGGTCTGGTACATGCGCCAGGCAGGGCGGTCGCTGCCTGAATACCTCAAGGTTCGCGAGGGCGTGCCGATGCTCACCGCGTGCGCGACGCCGGACCTGATCACCGAGATCACCATGCAGCCGGTCCGCCGTTACGGCGTGGACGCGGCGATCTTCTTCAGTGACATCGTGGTGCCGCTCAAGGCCATCGGCGTCGACCTCGACATCAAGCCGGGCGTCGGCCCCGTCGTCGCCGAGCCCGTCCGCGACGCGAAGGGCCTCGACGTGCTGCGCCCCCTGGAGCCCGGCGACGTCCCGTACGTCACCGAGGCCATCCAGGCGCTGACCGGCGAGCTGGGCGGCACGCCGCTGATCGGGTTCGCCGGGGCGCCGTTCACGCTCGGCTCCTACCTGATCGAGGGCGGCCCGTCGAAGAACCACGACCGCACCAAGGCCATGATGTACGGCGCTCCCGACCTGTGGCACGCCCTGATGGAGCGCCTGTCCGGCATCGTCCTCGAGCACCTGCGCATCCAGATCGCGGCGGGCGCCTCGGCGGTGCAGCTCTTCGACTCCTGGGTGGGGGCGGTGGCGGCCGACGACTACCGGGAGTTCATCCTGCCGCACACCCGGCGGATCTTCGACGGCGTCCAGGGAGTGCCGCGCATCCACTTCGGCGTGGGCACGGGCGAGCTGCTCGGCGTGCTCGGCGAGGCCGGGGCCGACGTGGTGGGGGTCGACTGGCGGGTGCCCCTCGACGCGGCGGCCCGCCGGGTGGGGGCGGGCAAGGCGCTGCAGGGCAACCTGGACCCGGCCATCCTGCTGGCGCCCTGGGACGTGGTCGAGCGCAAGGCCCGTGAGGTGCTGCGCCGGGGCGAGGCGGCCGAGGGGCACGTGTTCAACCTCGGGCACGGCGTGCTCCCCTCGACCGACCCCGACCAGCTCAAGCGCCTGACCGACCTCGTCCACGAGGCCGGCGCGAAACCCTGATCCCGACCCCGCCAGGCCCTTCCGGTGGACGTCCGAGCCCGTCTGGGCACTTCGGACGTCCGGCCCGTCTGGCGCTTCGGTTGCCGAGCACGTGTGGCGCTTCGGGGTGGACCCGCGAGCCCGCCACGCGTGGGCGGTGGGAGGTCGAGCGGGTCAGGCGGTTTCCGGGTCGGGGCCGGTTGGCGGAGGAGTGGGGGCCGTCGGGCGGCGGGTGCGGGCGCGCCGTACCAGGTAGATCGCGAGCGCGAGCAGCGGCAGCGCCACGATCAGCCACGGCACCGCCGCGCCGACCACCGTCAGCAGCACCTTCGCGAACGACACCAGCGCCCGCCACCCCGCTCTGAGCCCGCCGAGGAAGCCCGCGGCCTCCTCCTCCGGCTCCTCGACGGCGGCGGCCGGCCCGACCAGCCGCAGCGTCAGCGTGGCCATGGAGACCTGGGTGGACAGCTCCTTCTGCTGCGCCTGCAGCGACTCCAGGTCCGCCTCCCGGGTGGAGATCTCCCGCTCCACGTCCAGCACCTGCCCGATCGTGTCGGCCCTCTTCAGCAGCGTACGCAGCGAGTCGAGCGCCTGCTGCGCCGACTTGAGCCGGCTCTCGACGTCGGCCATCTGCAGGGTGACGTCCTGGGTGGACTGGTTCACCGAGATCTGCTTGCCCAGCTCCTTGCCGAAGCGGCCGAGCACCTCGGCGTACTTGGCCGGTGGGATCTTGAACTCCAGCGTGGCCGACTCCCGGGTGCCGCTCGCCGCGTCGCTCTCCTCCTTGGCCAGGTAGCCGCCCGCGGCGGTGGCGATCTCCTTGGCCTGCGCTGCGGCGGCGGTGACCTGCTCGGCCCGTACGGTCGTGCGCCCCGTGTAGATGACCTGCCTGTCCTGCTGCGTCACCTTGACGTCCGAGACGATGCCCGCCTGGCCTGCTCGGTCCGCCTGCTCCTGCTTTTCGGCCTGCGGCACGCGCGCCTTTCTGTAGTTCGACTGGTCCTGGGCCTGGGCCGAGGCCATCGCGGGCCCGCCGGAGGTGGACTGAAGCTCGGCGCCCGCGCCGCAGCCTGCCAGGAGTACGGCCGCGCAGGTGGCCGAGAGCGCGATGCCGTACCGGATTCTCCTCATGCCCCCTAAGACGGCCAGCGCATCACCCCGGTTTGATAAGCGAAATCACGTTCTGATGAACTTATGTTCCTGTTGTGGAGGACGTGCGTTGTCGGCTTGCGCCCCGAGCGGTTGGGCGCGTTGGTGAGGCGGTAGCGTCAGGAGGCGTGGAAGGGAATCGGGCCCACGTGGTCGTCATCGGCGGAGGGATCTCCGGTCTCGCCGCCGCGTGGTACATCCGCCAGGGCGCGGGCGAGCGGATCAAGGTGACCCTGCTCGACGCCGCCGCCCGTGTCGGAGGCAAGCTGTACGCCTCGGAGGTCGCCGGAGTGAGCGTCGACGCCGGCGCCGAGGCCATGCTGGCCAGGCGGCCCGAGGGCGCGGACCTGGCCAGGGCGGTCGGGCTGGGTGACGAGCTGGTCTACCCCGGCACGGCCCGGTCGGCCGTCTACACCCGCGGCGCGTTGCGCACGATGCCGAAGGGCCAGGTCATGGGCGTGCCCGCGGACCTGATCGAGCTGGCCAGGTCGGGCATCGTCTCGCCCGGCGGCCTGCTGCGCGTGCCGCTCGACCAGATCCTGCCGCCCACTCTCGTCCGCACCGACGTGTCCGTGGCCGCCTACATCCGCGCCAGGATGGGCGGCGAGGTCGTCGAGCGCCTCATCGAGCCGCTGCTCGGCGGCGTCTACGCGGGCCGCTCCGACCAGCTGTCGCTGGAGGCCACGATGCCGCGCGTGGCGGCCGTGGCGCGTACGGAACGTTCCCTGCTCGCCGCCGCCAGGCAGCTCGTCGGCGAGGCGCCCAAGGACGCCGGGCCGGTCTTCACCTCGCTGAAGAACGGCGTCGGCGGCCTCTCCGAGGCGGTCGCCAAGGCGTCGGGCGCCGACATCAGGACCGGCGTCACCGTACGCGAGCTGCGCAGGACCGAGCGCGGCTGGCAGCTCGTCGCCGGTCCGGTGCCCAGGCCGGAGACCATCGAGGCGGACGCCGTGATCGTGGCCGCGCCCGGCCCCGCCGCCGCCCGGCTGCTCAAGGCCGAGGCGCCCAAGGC
Source organism: Nonomuraea cypriaca (assembly GCF_015645445.1). Lineage (GTDB taxonomy): Bacteria > Actinomycetota > Actinomycetes > Streptosporangiales > Streptosporangiaceae > Nonomuraea > Nonomuraea cypriaca. Next base: position 10,189 of record NZ_JADOGI010000113.1, read on the forward strand.
GGCCACCGAGCTGGCCAGGATCGAGTACGCCAGCATGGCGATCGTCACGCTCGCGTACCCGCTCGACGCCTTCCCGGAGCCGCCCGGCATCAGCGGCTACCTGGTGCCGCCCGTGGAGGGGCGGCCGGTCAAGGCGGTCACGTTCAGCTCGGTGAAGTGGCCCCACCTGGCCAAGGACCTGATCATCGCGCGCTGCTCGATCGGCCGGCTCGGCGAGGAGCACCTGCTGCACCGCGATGACGCCGAGCTGGTGTCGCTGGCCACGGCCGAGATGGGCAGCGTGATGGGCGCGCGCGGGCTGCCGATCGACACCCGGGTGACGCGCTGGGGTGGGGCGCTGCCGCAGTACAACGTGGGCCACCTCGACCGGGTCGCCAGGGTGCGCGCGGCGGTCGCCGTGCAGCCGGGGCTGGCCGTCTGCGGCGCCGCGTACGACGGCATCGGCATTCCGGCCTGCTTGGGCACCGCCCGCACCGCCGCCGCCCGGATTCTGGACCACCTGTCGCAGCAGGGAGAATAGGAACCATGACTGAGGCAGCCCAGCGGCCCAAGGCCCGCGATCTCAACCAGGTGATCCGTTACACGATGTGGTCGGTCTTCCAGGTGACCGGCCCGTGCCCCGCCGAGCGTGACGGCCTGGCGGCCGAGGTCGAGGAGCTGATCGAGCAGGCCGCCGGAAAGGACGTCGTGACCAGGGGGGTCTACGACGTGGCCGGGTTCAGGGCGGACGCCGACTACATGTTCTGGTGGCACGCGGCGACGCCCGAGGATCTGCAGGACGTCTACGCCGGGCTCCGCCGCACCGGCCTCGGCCGGCACAGCAGGCCGGTCTGGTCGGCGATGGCGCTGCACAGGCCGGCCGAGTTCAACAAGTCGCACATCCCGGCCTTCCTCGCCGAGGAGGAGCCGAGGGGCTACGTGAGCGTCTATCCGTTCGTCCGCTCGTACGAGTGGTATCTGCTGGAGGACTCCGAGCGGCGGGCGATGCTGGCCGAGCACGGCAGGATGGCGCGCGACTACCCCGACGTGCGGGCCAACACCGTGTCCTGCTTCTCGCTCAACGACTACGAGTGGATGCTCGCGTTCGAGGCCGACGAACTGCACCGGATCGTCGACCTGATGCGTACGCTGCGGGGCGCGCAGGCCCGCCGGCACACCCGGGTCGAGATCCCGTTCTACACGGGCGCGCGCAAGCCCGTGCGCGAGCTCATCGCCGCCCTGCCCTAAGCCCTCACGTGCTGGTGGTTGCCGTGGGTGCCCGCCGGATCGGCGGTCTCTGCTTGAGCTGATCGCCGAAGAGCGGGAAATGCGCGACGCTAATTCGCGATCCAACTGAAGTGATCTATCCCGTTTGTCACAATCAGAGAAATCTCTTGTTCGTTGGACGCGCTCTGCGGTGGCGCGTTCCAAGAGGGCAAGGAGGGCGGGGTGGACGAGTCAGGAAGACCGCGCCATGGGCGGCGCGGGGCGGGTCGCCACGTGGCGGGTCGCTCGCGCCACGGGCGGCGACGCCGTACCGGGGGACGGCGGTTGCTGGCGGGGGCGCTGGCGCTGGCCGGCGGGACCGCCGCGCTGCTCGGCACGAACGGGACCTTCGGCGGCGTGCCGACCGCCTACCAGTCGTCGGAGCAGTCGCCGGGGCAGATGGGCGGCGGATCCGGGCAACCGGCGCGCGCGGACCGGGAGAGCCGCGCCGCGCGCCCGCCGGCCGGGGCGAGCGCCGAGGTCGGGGCGCGCGAGCCGCCGAAGCCCCAGGAGAGCGCCACCCCGGACGCGGCCGAGCCCGGGAAGGCGCGTGAGCCGGACAAGGTACGGGAGCCGGACACAGCGCGTGAGCCGGACGCGGCACGGGAATCGGACACGGTACGGGGCGGCACGGGGGACCAGACGAGGGGCGGCACATCCGGCCTGGTGCAGGGGAGCACCCCGGAGGAGGCCCAGGGAGGAAAGCCGGTGGAGGCGCAGGCGACGAGCCTGCCCGACCCCGGGGACGCCGCCGGCTACAAGGCGGACGGGCCCTCGCGGCACACCGATCAGCGGGCCGCGGAGTACTTCCGTACGCGCTGGGGCACACGCGACAAGGCGATGAAACGCCTCAAGGACATTCGCACCATCGGCGGATATTTACGCATATATACGGATTTACCGTATTCCGCATACAACTCCCGGCACGCCATGACGCTCTGCAAGCGCGGGCTCGAATATCAGCGATCCCGCGGCGTGGCCCACCCTGTGGTGTTCGTCCAGGCGGAGTTCGGGCAGAACGGCAACCCTGTCCTGGCCAACGTCCTCGGCCGCTCCGACCGCAGTTGCCGCGTCACCAGCCCGCGCCCGAACTGATCCGGCACGCACCCCGGCCGGTGAGGGGCGACACCGCCCCGCCGACCGGGCTAACGCACGCGGACCCGCGTCTTCGAGCACACCTGGCATCGTTGAGTCACGACACGCCCGATGGTCTCGATCGTCACCCACCGGTGGCGTAGATGGACAAAGCCCACACAAGACTCCCGGTAAGGCGATCGGTGCGCAGTGTCGTTATTCGATCACGCCTTGGGTTCGAGTCGCAACGAGACCGAGTTGATGCAGTAGCGATCGTCGGTGGGCGTCGCATAGCCCTCGCCGTGGAACACGTGCCCCATATGCGAGTCGCACCGGGCGCATCGTACCTCCGTACGCACCATGCCGTGGCTGCGATCCTCGATCAGTCGCACCGCGTCGGAGTCGGACGGCTGAAAGAAACTCGGCCATCCGCAGTGGGACTCGAACTTCGTGTCCGACCGGAACAACTCGGCACCGCACGCGCGGCACGAGTAGACGCCCTCGGTCTTGCTGTCGACGTACTCCCCCGTGAACGGGCGCTCGGTCCCGGCCTCCCTGAGGACGTGAAACTCCTCAGGAGAAAGCTCGGACCGCCATTCGGCCTCGCTCTTGACCACCTTGTCCATGCGTCCAGAGTACGAGATCCGGCAAAAAGAGATCTCCGCAGGGTGAAGCATCCTTTCTGGGGTGAATTTGCGTCTTTGTAGGCAAGGGGGTGTCATCGCCTCCTGCCAAGGGGCGAGACCGTTCGCGGGTCGTCCGAGCGGCACAGCCCACGCCCGTGCTGGCGCCGCCGGGGGATCGCAACGGCCGGCCGGGTGGCGCGCCAGCGCCCGGAACGGCGGCGAACGGTCTTCGAGGCCCGTCCCGTCGAGCGCCCGGTCCCGCCACTGCGGCGGCTCCGGGACGGGCCCGCCCTGCAGGCCCACCCCACCGCGCTCGTCAGGGTAGGTTCTGGGGCATGGCATCGCCGTACATAGAGCTCGAGGTGGGGGAGAGGACCGTCAAGGTCACCAACCCCGACAAGGTCTACTTCCCGGAGATCGGCGCCACCAAGCGGGAGCTGGTCGAATACTACGTGAGCGTCGGCGAGGGAGCCCTGCGCGCGCTCAAGGACCGTCCGACCAACATCAAGCGCCACCCCGACGGCGTGCTGACCGAGGCGATCTACCAGAAGCGCATGCCGCCCAAGCACCCGGACTGGCTGCGGTCGGTGCAGGTCACCTTCCCGAGCGGCCGTACGGCGCAGTCGCTGCGGGTCACCGAGGTGGCGGCCATCGCCTACTGCGCCAACCTCGGCACCATCGACTTCCACCCCTGGCAGGTGCGGGCCGCCGACGTCGAGCACCCGGACGAGCTGCGCCTGGACCTGGACCCGCAGCCGGGCCTGGAGTTCGCCGCCGCGCGTGAGGCCGCGTTCCTGGCCAGGGACGTGCTCGGCGAGTTCGGGATGACCGGGTTCGTGAAGACCTCGGGCAACCGCGGCGCCCACATCGCCGTGCGCATCGAGCCGCGCTGGGACTTCATCCAGGTACGCCACGCCGGCATCGCCCTGGCCCGGGCCATCGAGAGCCGGGACCCGAGCCTGGTCACCACGGCCTGGTGGAAGGAGGAGCGCGGGGAGCGGGTGTTCATCGACTTCAACCAGAACGCCAGGGACCGTACGGTCGCCAGCGCCTACTCCGTCAGAGCCCAGCCGCACGCGCCCGTCTCGACCCCGCTGACCTGGGACGAGCTGGCCGACGCCGACCCGCGTGACTTCGACATCCGCACCGTGCCCGCCCGCTTCGCCGAGGTGGGCGACGTGCACGCGGCCATCGACGACGCGGCGTACTCGATCGAGCCGCTCCTGGAGCTGTTCGCCGAGGACGACAGGGGCGACCTGCCGTACCCGCCCAACTACCCGAAGATGCCGGGCGAGCCGATGCGGGTGCAGCCGAGCCGGGCCAGGAACGCCGGCTAGTCAGCGGCGGACCAGATGATGGGGGGCGAGCTCCCTGGTCTCCCCCTTCTCCAGGTAGACCACCTTGTCGGCCAGGCCGGCCACCTCGATGTGGTGGCGGAAGTCGTCCAGGGGCGAGGTGAAGGCGGCGTAGTCGTCGTAGTGGACGGGCACCACGGTGTGCGGGTGGATCAGCTCCACCCAGGAGGCGCCCTGCTCACCGTCCATGGTGACGAGCAGCGCGCCGAGCAGCTTGGTGCCGCCCAGGTGCACGAGGGCCAGGTCGATGTCGGGGAAGCGGCGCGGGATGGCGTCCAGGCGCCGGTCGAGCAGGGTGTCGCCGCTGACGTGCAGGGTCAGCTCCACTCGTTCGTCCGCGTTGCAGAACTCCAGCATCGTGCCGATGACCGGCGGCAGCAGGGCCTGGGCCGGTCCTGGCGCGTGCTTGGCGGGCAGGGCGGTGATCCTGACGCTGCCGTCCGGGCCGCGCAGCTCGTGTTGCTGCCACACCTCCAGTCCCACGCTCCCGCCGAAGCCGCGCCTGCGCAGCTTGCCGGCCGCCGAGGTCGTGGTGATCACGGGCGTTCCCTTGTCCAGGCCCTTGTGGGCGACCCGGTCCCAGTGGTCGCCGTGCAGGTGGGACAGGACCACCGCGTCGATCGGCGGCAGCTCCCCGATCTCCACGGCCGGGTCGGTGAGCCGGCGCGTGGACAGGCCGTATCCCAGGTACGCCCGCTGGCCACGGTGCAGGAAGTTGGGATCCGTCAGCAGTGTGAAGCCGTTGTAGCGGATCAGCGTGGTGGCGTTCCCGATGAACTGCAGGCTTCCCCTCACGTCAACTCACCCCGGGTGCTCAGGACGCTGGGCGGGAGGCACGCCGCCGCCCTTGCCGCCCCCCTTGGCGCCCTTGTCGGTGCCGTGCGGGTGGGCGGAGCGCTTCGTCTTGGACTTGGTCTCGCGGCTCGCGTCGGCGGACTTGGAGCCAGTGAGCGCTTTGCCCGATCTGCGCAGTTCTGGCTGTTGCGGATTGCTCATGGCTTTTGTCCCCCTTTACGGGTTACCCTGCCACGGCGGCCTACGGTCAAACCCCTTCGATGCCGCCCGCCTCGTGCGCCAGCAGGCCGGCCTGGGTCCTGTTCGCGCAGTCCAGTTTGTCCAGCAGCCGCGACACGTACCCCTTGACCGTGGCCTCGGCCAGGTGCAGGCGGGCCGCGATCTGGGCGTTGGACAGGCCCTCGCCGAGACAGGCCAGCACCTCCAACTCGCGCTCGGTCAGCGACGCGACGCGCCGGCGCGCCCGGTCGCGCGCGGGCATGCCGTCGCTCGAGGCGGCGATCAGCCGGCGGGCCGCGGCCGGTGACAGTACGGTGTTGCCCTCTGCGGCCACCCGTACGAGCCCGATCAGGTCCTCCGGCGGCGTCGACTTGACCAGGAACCCGGCCGCGCCCGCACGCAGGGCGCGCAGCACGTACTGGTCGGCGTCGAAGGTCGTGAGCACCACGATGACCGGCGGGTCGGCGAGCCGGCCGAGCCTTTCGATGGCGGTGAGCCCGTCCACGCCGGGCATGCGCAGGTCCATGAGCACGACGTCCGGCCGGTCGCGGACGACCGCCTCGACGGCGGCCGCCCCGTCGTGCGCCTCGCCGACCACCTCGATGTCGCCGGCCGAGCCGAGGATCGTGCGCAGGAACCCGCACACCATCGGCTCGTCGTCCACCACGACCACCCGGATCACCGCTCACACCGCCGTTTCCGCGGTCGGCACGTACGCGGGCAGCACGGCCTCGACCTGGAACCCGCCACCGGGCGCGGGCCCGGCGCGCAGCGTGCCCTGGACGACCTCGATCCGCTGCCTGAGGTTCGCGATGCCCAGCCCCGAGCCGGTCTCGGCCAGTCCGTCGGCGGGCCGGCCGCTCGGCGCGGTGTTGCGGACGGCGATCCGTACCCGTCTCTGGTCGTACTCGATGCGCACGGCCACCCGCGAGCCTGGCGCGTGCTTGCGCGCGTTCGTGAGCGCCTCCCGCACCACCCGGTACGCCGTCCGCCTGACCACCGGCGAGGCGAGCGCCGGGTCGCCGTCCTCCACCAGCTCGGCCGGCGTGCCCACCGCGGTCGACTCGGCGACCAGGACGGCGAAGTCGCCCGCCGACGGCGGCTCATCGCCCGGCGGTGTACGCAGCACGCCGACCACGTCCCGCAGCTCCTCCAGCACCTGGCAGCCCGCCGCCCGCAACTCCTCCGCCGTCCGCCGCACCGACTCGTCCCCCGTGGTCACCCGCAACGCCCCCGCCTGCAACACCATCATGCTCACCCGGTGCGTCACGACGTCGTGCATCTCGCCAGCCAGCCGCGCGCGCTCCTCGGCGCGGGCCCGCTCGGCGAGCAGGTGGCGCTCCCGCTCGGCGCGTTCCGCACGTTCGGTGAGCATGCACACCACCCGCTTGTGGGCGTCGAAGTAGAGCGCGAGCAGCGGCCCGACAGCGGTGCGCAGCAGGCCCGAGACGATGACCGCGAGCGAGGGCTGCCACGGCCGCACGATGACGATCGTGAAGGCGGCCAGCGCGGCCAGCGCCAGGCGGCGGTTCCTGCCGTAGTACAGCGGCGCGTACGCGGCCGGCACCGTCGCCAGCGGCGCCCAGACCGTGGCATCACCCGCCGGCACGAGCACGCCCGCGGGCGCGATCAGCAGCGTCATCACCAGCGTGAACCCGCCCAGCACCGCGAGGACCGCGAGCGGCGCGCGGCGGCGGACGATCAGCGTGAGACAGGCGGCCGCCTGAACCGTCAGCAGGACCCAGGCCAGTACGCCGGGCCGCTCCGGCCACCACGACAGGCCCAGCAGCGTCGTGCCGGTGTCCAGGAACGCGAAGATCACCGCGATCGCCACGTCGATGGCGAGCGGATGCCGGCGATGCCACGGACCTGCGGTCATGGCGCACACGGTATGACATCACCCCGCACGGATGAATCGTCCGGGCCCCGAAACCCTACGAAAGTCGCATGCGCTCCCACCGGACGTCGGTACGGGTCCACCCGATGCGTCGGTACGGGTCCACCCGATGCGCCCTGCCGCCCGGCACACTCGCACGCCTTCACTGGAAGGCATGACTTCACTCGAGGGCACTTCACTGGAAGGCACGACTTCACCGGAAGGCACGACTTCACCGAAGGGCACGACTTCACCGGAGGGCGCGATGACGACGCCCAGGCTGGGCCGCTACGAGATCGACTCCCGGGCCTCGACCGTGACGTTCACGACCAGGCACCTGTTCGGCCTCGGCCGGGTGCGGGGCACGTTGGCCATCCGTACCGGGACCGTCGACGTCGCCGAGCCGATCGGCGAGTCGAGCGCGCGCGTGGAGATCGAGACCGCCGGCTTCGACACCGGGAACGAGCAGCGGGACGCCAACGTACGCTCGGCGCGCTTCCTCGACGCCGCCGGGCACCCTGTCATGACGTTCGCCGCCGACCGCCTGGACGGCACGGTGCTGGTCGGCACGCTCACCGTGGCCGGGGCCGCCCGGCCGGTCCGCCTGACGATCGAGCACTGGGCGGCCTCGCCTCGGGGGTTCGGCGCGCGTGCCACGACGCGCGTCGACCGCGCCGAGTTCGGGGTGACCGCCCTGCCCGGACTGGCCGCGCGCTACCTGGACGTGTGCGTGGAGGTCACCTGCGTGCGGGAGTCGGAGGCGACCTACGTGCGCGATTCGGAGGTCGCCTGCGTGCCGGAGGAGGGGCGATGAGTACGCGGGAGACGCCGAATGCGGGAGACGGGCCGAGGAGCGGGCGGGGATCGCGGGCGGCCGCCTTCACGCTGCTGTCGCTGGCGCCGGTGAGTGCGGAGCTGACGTTCGGCGCCATGCCCCTGAGCATCGCGTGGCTGCTGTTCCCACTGGTGGTGCCCATGTACGGGGCGGGCGTGCTGCTGATCAGAGAGGTGGCGCGCCGCACCGGCGGGGGCTGGCCGAGTGTGCTGGTGCTCGGTGTGGCGTACGAGCTGGCCGAGGACGGCATCGGGCTCCAGGCGCTGTCCAGCCCGAACCTCTACGGCGCGGCCGACTGGGGACCCCGGGTGTTCGGGCTCAACACCACGTACTGGGAGTCGCAGGTGGGCTACCACCTCGTGTTCAGCGTGGTGATCCCGATCGTGCTGACCGACCTGCTCTTCCCGGCGCATCGCGACCGTCCCTACCTGAAGCGGGGCGGGCTCATCTGCACGGGCGTCGTCGCGGTGCTGGGAGTGGCCCTGGTCCGCGTGGCCATCCCGCCCATCGCCGACCCCGGCTACCAGGCGCCGGTACCGCTCCTCGCCGCTCTCGCCGCGGCGATAGCGGCCCTGTCCCTAATCGCCGTACGCCTGCCACCCGGCCCCAAGCCCGCGCCCGGCTCCGCGCCCGCACCCGCGCCCGGCTCCGGCTCCGCGCCCGGCTCCGGCTCCGCGCCCGGCTCCGGCTCCGCGCCCGGCTCCGGCTCCGGGGCCGGCTCCGGCCCTGGGTCCGGGTTCGAGAGCGGTCGTGCGTTGGGGGCCGGGTGGGGGCCGCCCGCGCCCGCGTTGCTCGGGGTGCTCGCCGCGGCGGCGCCGGTCGCGTTCCTCTGTCTGCTGCTGCCGTTCGGAGCCCCGCCGGCCAGCGGTCGCGGCCCGTGGATGCTCGTCCCGATGGCGCTGGCGGCCGGTCTCGGCGCGGGGGCGCTGTGGCTGTTCGGCCGCTGGTCTGGCCGGTTGACCGACCGCCACCGGATCCTGTCGGCCGGGGGCGCGCTGGTGGGCCACACCCTGTTCGGCGCGGTGGTGATGGCCACCACCCCGTTCGACCGCATCGGACTGCTCGTCCTGGCCGCGCTCACGGTGGCGCTGCTGACCCTGCTCCACCGGGTGGTCGGACGCCGGGCGCGCGCCCCCCGATGACGCCGGGAAAACCACTCGCGAACGCCCGTCGCAGGCCGTTACCCTCGCATCTGTCCGGTCAGCGACGCATTCGGGCGGTCATGCCGCCCCGGAGGGGAGTGGATTAATGCCTGGCACCGCGCCAAGTGCGCCTCGCCGTGCCGTGGGCGAATCCTGCCGCTGAACCGTCCGTTCTGATCGACCGGATCGCCTGCCGTACCAGCACGCCCGCGTACACCGCGAGGCTCGCTCGGCGCTTCCTTGCTGCCTTTGTACGAGAACTTCCGGCAAGGAGTACCCAGGTTGTCCACCAACAGCAAGCCACGTTCCATCGTCAGTACCTTCTCCTGCGTGCGCTGCGGCCTGACCGTGACCGCGACCGCACCCGACGGCACCCGCCGCAACCACTGCCCGAGCTGCCTGCACTCGCAGCACGTGCTAGACCGAGCGGAAGGCGGCCCGTCCGAGTGCCGGTCGCGGATGATCCCGATCTCGATCGCGGTGCTGCGTACCGGCGACTGGATGCTCATCCATCGCTGCACCGGCTGCGGTGAGCTGACCTCGAACCCCATCTGCGGGGACGACAACCAGCTCATCCTCATGCGCATGGCCGTACGCCCGCTCGCGCAGCCGCCGTTCCCGCTCGAGGCGTTCGGCGACCTGTGACATGCCCAGAAGGAACCCGGGCCGGGACCGGCCACAACGACGCAAGCAGGCACGTCACGGGGAGCCCGGCGGAGCGTTCCGCTGCGTCGGGTGCCGGTTGGACGTGCCGATGATCGCGCCGGGCACCGCCCATCGCAACCACTGCCCGCACTGCCTGACGAGTCTGCACGTCGACCACCGCGTCCCGGGGGATCGGCGGGCGGCCTGCCGGGGCCGGATGACGGCGCTGAGCGTCACCGTACGGCAGGACGGAGAGTGGCTGATCATCCACCACTGCCAGTCCTGCGACGAACTCAGCGCCAACCGCATCGCGGGCGACGACAACGCGCTGGCCCTGCTCCGCATCGCCATCCGCCCCCTGTCCGACACCCGCCTACCGGTCAGCGCCCTGCTGACCCTCTGACCGGGCCTCTCGCCGGGACCGCCGTACGCGGCCCCGGCGAGAACTCACATGGTCTTTGTGGGACGAAGACGTTTCCTGTGCCGGCTAGAAGTCGAACTCTCCAGCTTTGGCGCCGCTGGTGAACGCGGTCCACACGGGCGCACTGACCACGAAGGGGTGCATGTCGGGGCGCTCGGTATCTCTGATGGCAATGCGGCCCCCGGCAAGCGGCGCCACCTCCAGGCAGTTGCCGTTGTCACCTGAGAATGATGATTTCCGCCACGCCGCACTCTTGAGTTCCTCGATCATTTCCGGTTCCATTCCTGCTCCAACCGTTCTTGGATTTTTCTGATGCCGTGGGGGGTGAGCTCGTAGTGCGTGCGGGGCGGCCTGTCCGCCAACTGGAGATCAGCGAGGAGTACAGGCCCTCGCGGCGCCTCAACGCGCCTTTGCCGGCACGCCTGGGCCGCCGACGCCCTGGCGGATCTACCTGGATTCCCAGATCGGGACTCCTGCTCGAATTGACCTGAACCCTGGTTGAGGTTTTAGGTTCGGTGGCGGATCAGGTGTGGTTGAAACGGACTTAGAGGTGATGGGGCATGCGGGTAGTCCAGGTGACACGTTTCGGTGGTCCGGAGGTGTTGGTGACGACCGAGCAGCCGGATCCGGTGGCCGGGCGGGGGCAGGTCGTGGTGGACGTCACCGCGGCTGAGGTTCTGTTCCTCGACAAGCAGCTCCGCAGCGGGTTGTTCCGTGAGTACTTCACTGTGCAGCCTCCGTATGTTCCTGGTACGGGGGTGGCCGGCACGGTGAGCTCGGTCGGCGAGGACGTGGATCCCGGCTGGCTCGGACGACGGGTCGTCGCCGGTACCGCCAAGGAGGGTGAGTACCCCGGCGGGGGGTGTGCGGAGCGGGCCGCAGTACCAGTCGGTGAGGTGTTCGAGGTGCCGGCGGGACTTGATCTACCGGAGGCTTTGGCGGGTCTGCACGACGGCCTGATGGCCTTGAGCCTGACGGAGAAGGCCGCCCTTCAACCAGGAGAGCGGGTGCTGGTGAGCGCGGCGGGTGGCAGCCTCGGCGTCTGGTTGGTGCAGCTGGCGCACGCGGCCGGCGCCCAGGTCATCGCCGCGGCCCGCGGCGAACGGAAGTTGCGGCATGCTCGCCGGCTGGGCGCGGATGTGGCGGTCGACTACTCCGAAGCCGGCTGGGCTGAGCGCGTGCGTGAGGCGACCGGAGGCTCAGGCGTGGATGTGGTGTTCGACAGTGCGGGCGGGCAGCTCGGTCGGGCCGCCTTCGACGTGACCGCCGACGGCGGGCGGTTCTTTTCTTACGGTGCGGCGACCGGCGGCGTCGCCGACGTCGATGCGCGCGAGGCGGAGCGCCGCCAGGTCACTGTATTCGGCATCGAGGATGAAATCGCCCCGGAGGATTGGACGCGGCTGGCCGAACAGGCGCTATCCGAGCTGGCGGCAGGGCGAATCAGGCCGGTCATCGGGCAAACCTTGCCGCTGGAGCGTGCCACCGACGCGCACGCCGCGATCGCCGCCCGCGACGTCATCGGAAAGACGCTGCTTCTGACTTGATGTGACACCGCCTCACCCCATGCACCAAGCTCGACCAGCTCGTGCGCAGTCACCTCGGGCGCTCTGAGCGCATACCTTGGCTGGTCCATCTCGATCAGCAACGACACGATGTGCTGCCGTTCGCACCGCGGCGAGGGCCTGTTCCAGCTCGTCCAGCGCGGTGTGCATCTCGTCTTCCACCTGCGTTTGGTCATTCCGGTTCGGGGAGAACGACAGGTGGGCCGAGCGGGGGGTCGTTGGCCAGGTCGAAGGCGGCCGCGAGGATGGTGAGGACCTGAATCATGGCCTGAGGCGCCAACTCGTACTCGCCGGGCCGCCGTTGTGTGATCAGCCTGGCGCTCTGCAGCGCGCGCAGGTGGTGATAGAGCTGGCCGCTAGTGGTCTGCTCGCGGTCTTCGCCGAGGGACTCTTGGAGGTCGGCGCTGGTGCACCGGCCCTGGCGTGCGAGCGCGTAGGAGACTGATGCGGGCATGGCAACGCCATCGGTGAAGTGCCGGTTCCCGCAAGGGTGCGTTCGTAGCGCCCTGCCGCCACATTTCCTGGTCCACGAGCAGGACCGCGAGGTAATAGCTGTTACCTGCCGACCAGACGCCGGCGTTCCCGCCCATGCGCCCTGCGCGGCGGCCCCCTCCAATCCCGCAACCCGGTCTCATATCCCGCGAAGCGGAGCCGCTGGCACGGGAGCAGTCGTACGGCGAGGCGGTCGAGGGCGCTGGGCGCCCCCGGTCGAGGTGTTCGCACGCGTGGTGATCGGTGCGTTCTTCTCACAGGTAAGCGGTGCGCCAGGCGCAATACGGCATGCTCGGCTCTTCGATCACGTCCCAGTTGCCGCGACCAGCGGCGCGGGATCACCCGCTGCGCCGAGGAAGGCGAACAAGACGTCCCTGATCCAGTCGGCCAGCTCCGCGAGCCGCCGCTTTTTCCTGGTGCGTCATGCGGGGCCGGCACCACGGGAGGGGAGAATCACTCCCCTCCTGTCGTGACCTGCCCCGGCCGCGGCCTTGCCGGCCCGAAGTACTCACGGTCCGCCGCGGTCAGGTAGAAGCCGGGCGCCACACCACGAGCGTGAGTGAGAACCCGTTCTGAATGGAGTGGAGCGCCGAGATTACGAGGGCTGGCGGGCGGTCGCGCGGAGCCAGTGCAGGGCGGCCGGGGCGGAGTGGAGGGCGGAGATGTGGCCGTCGCCCTTGGACAGGCGTAGCTCGGCCGTGGGGCAGGTGCGGGCGAGCCACTCGCCGTGTGCGCAGGGCACGACGCGGTCCTCGTCGCCGTGTACGAGCAGGACGGGCGCGGTCACCTGGGCGGGGTCGCAGCCCCACGGGGAGACGTAGGCGAGGTCGTCGGCGATCGAACCGCCGGAGCTGCCCTCCAGCGCGGGGCCGACGACGCTGCCGAACCAGGACCACTCGCCCTCCAGCGCGGCGTGGTCCGCCGGGGTGAACATCTCCGGGTCGTACTCGGCCGACGCTTCGTGCCGCTCCTTCGCCGCGCGGCCTTGGACGGCGGCGCGCAGGGACGCCTGGCCGGAGGCGTACATGCCGGCGAACCAGTCGAGCCCCGCCGCGCCGTACGGGGCCAGGCCGGACACGCTGACCACCGCCAGTACGCGATCCGCCAGCAGAGCACCGCAGGCCAGCGCATGCGAGCCGCCCCCGGAGTGACCCATGACCGCGAACCGCTCGATGCCCAGCGCGTCCGCGACCCGCGAGACGTGGCCTGCCGCCGACGCCAGGTCGCGACCCGGGCACGGGGTCGAGCCGCCGTAACCGGGCCGGTCGTACGACACCCAGCGGATCCCGAGCGGGTCGGAGGCGGGGAAGAGGGGCGCCGGGGGCGTGCCGATGTTCGGCGTGCCGTGGTGCCAGAAGACGACCAGGCGACCGGCGGTGTCACCGGGGGCCGTGTCGAAGACGTGCAGCGTCTGACCGTCGCCGAGGTCCAGATCCGACTCCTTCATCACGGGCACAGCCTAATCACCTTAAGTACGCCGGAAGAGGACCGTAAGGTCATCCCTGCATTGTTGAGGAACGACACACCGAAAGGAAGCACGACATGCGCACGTTCAAGCTCCAGGTCCAGACCAGCGCCGACGGCTACATGGCCGGCCCGAACGGCGAGATGGACTGGGTGAAACTGCCCTGGACCGACGACATCAACGCCTACGTGGGCGCCCTCTGGGAGCCGGTCGACTGCATGGTGCTGGGCCGCAGGCTCGCCGAGGGATTCATCCCGCACTGGGCGTCGCAGCCGGACGACGAGAGCAAGGAGACCGTCGACCAGATGAACAACACCCCCAAGGTCGTGATCTCCAACACCATCGCCGAGTCGACCTGGGAGAACGCCGTCGTCGCCGGCGGCGACCTCACGCAGACCGTCAACAAGCTCAAGTCCCAGCCCGGCGGCGACATGATCGTCTGCGGCGGCGGCACCCTCGTACGGGATCTGATCGCCAAGGGCCTGCTCGACGAGCTCCACCTGTTCGTCAACCCGGTCGCGATCGGCGCGGGCATGCCGGTGTTCGCCGACCTCGGCATCCAGCAGCGGCTCCGGCTGGTCGCCACGCGGTCGTTCGACTGCGGGATCGTCGCGTTGCACTACGAGCCGGAGCGTTCCTGAAGCGGCGCACCACGAGCCGGAGCGTCCCCGAGGCAGCGCAGTACGAGCCGGAGCGGTCCTGACCGGCCCTAGTCGCCGAATTCCAGGTGGAGGGCTTGTGTGAAGTCCTTCACCGCGTCCTCGTGGCGTTCCAGCTCCTGGAGGATCTCCCCGCGCACCCGATACGCCCAGATGTACTCCGGGTCCAGCTCGATGGCGCGGTCCAGGTCCCTCAGCGCCGCCTCGTTGTCGCCCAGTTCGCTCAGCACCGCGCCACGGCTGCCGTAGGCGCGGTCGTTCTCCGGATCCGCCTCGAGCGCCTGGTTGAGGTCCGTCAGAGCCTCCTCGTAGCGGTCGATCATGCGCAGGGCCTCACCCCTGCGGCTCAGCGCCCGTACGTGCGCAGGGTCGGCCTCCAGGGCCTTCGTGTAGTCGTCGATGGCCTCCGCGTACAGGTGCATCCGCTGGTACAGATCCCCGCGCGCCATCCAGGAGTAGGCGAGGCCCTCGTTCAAGGCGATGATCTTGGCGTGCTCCTCCAGGGCCTCGTCCAGCCGGTCCAGGTCCGCCAGGACGTCCGCCTTCGCCTCCAGGATCCACAGCGAGTCGGGGGAGAGGGTGAGCGCGTGCTCGAAGTCCTCCATGGCCTCCTCCAGGCGGTCCATCGCGGCGTAGGTCTGGCCGCGTGAGCCGAGGGCGTACGCGCTGTCCGGCTCCAGCTTCAGCGCCTCGTCGAAGTCCCCGAGCGCGGCGTCGTACCGTTCGAGTACGCGGTGGCTCTCGCCACGCAGCCGCCAGGCGCGGGCGTTGTCCGGCACCAGCGCGATCGACTCCGTCAGATCCGCGATCGCGGCGTCGTGGCGCGACAGGGCGATGTACGACTCCGCGCGGCTGCGCAGCACCGACCCGCGGGACTGCGCGGCCGCCTCGGACAGTCCAGGGTTGTCCTTGATCCCCTCGCTCATGACGGGTAAATCTATCCAACTAAATCCGCCTTTTCACGCCCCGACCGGGTGTCATGAGCCGTCGGTGCCGTACGCCATGATGGCCCATCGTGAGAACTGACCTGATCTGGCCTGACACCGCCGACGAAGCCCTGTTGTCCGCCCTCCACCGAGTCCTGCACGCCGTCGTCGCGGCCGGCGGCGCCGTGGGCTACCTCGATCCGCCCGGGCGTGAGGAGAGCGACCCGTGGGTGGAGGAGACGCTGAAGGCGGTGCGCGACGGCGACGCCCGCCTGGCCGTCGCCCGCGTGGACGGCACCGTGCAGGGGATGGGCCTGTGGCGACGCGGCGCGGCGCCGATCTTCACCCATTCGGCCGAGCTCGGGAAGATCATGGCCCATCCGGAGGCCAGGGGCCTCGGGCTGGGCAGGCTCGTGGTGTCCGCGCTCGTCGACAGCGCCCGGTCGGCCGGCATCGAGACGATGACGCTCGGCGTGCGGGGCAACAACCACGGCGCGATCGGACTGTACGAATCACTCGGGTTCCGCGAGTGGGGCCGCCTGCCCAACCGCATCGAGGTGGGCCGGCGGCGCTTCGATGACGTGCGGATGCTCCTCGAACTGGGAAGGCCGACCGATGTCATCTTGCACGGATCCGAACCGGGTGGTCCCGGCTGGTCACCAAAGATCACGTAAAGCGGCTGATCGACCACGCTTAGACCCCTACGAGGCGGGCAAAACGCTTCGCAAGGTGGTGGGGTATGGCACACAAATTGCTGAGTCGTCTCGCATACGGCTCCCGTTACAACAGCGTTCCGTGGGGCCAGCGCGTCTATGTGCGCCCGGGGGAGCGGCTGATCCGTGAGGCGCAGTGGAAGTGGCTGACCAGGCGGGCGCCGGTCATGCCGCGCGAGGACTACGAACGCGTCAGGAAGCTCGGCGAGATCGAGGAGTTCCTGAACTGCATGATGTGCGGGGAGTCCCGCCAGCAGCCGCTGTTCCAGCCGTCCGGCGGCAACGGGTGGCGCTACTTCGTCGTCCGCTGCCCCTCCTGCGGCTTCCTCTACCGCAATCCGAACGTACGTCCTGAGCGCCTCGGCGACCTGTACGCCACCGGCTACAGCAAGTTCCTGACCGGCAACTACGCCGCCAACCGGCAGCGCCGCTACGACCTGACCATGCGGGCGTTCTCGCCGGTGTTCGACGAGGGCAAGGAACGGCGGCTGCTCGACTTCGGCTCCGGCGTCGGCTTGTTCCTCGAACTCGCCGAGGAGCGGGGCTTCGACGCGTACGGGGTCGACCTGTCGCCGGAGTCGGTCGTCGAGGCCAACGGGCGGCTGAGCCGGGCGCGCACCTACCTCGGCGCGCCCGAGGACGTGCCCGAGATCGCCGCCGGCGGCTTCGACGTGATCACTTTGTGGTCCGTGCTGGCGCACCTGCCCAGGCCGCTGGAGGACTTCGAGAAGTTCCGCGGCCTGCTGGCGCCCGGTGGGGTGCTGCTCATCCTGACCGTCAACGCCCAGTCGTTGCTGCTCAAGGCGTACGGGTCGACGTGGAGCGGGTTCACCAAGAACCATCTGATGTTCTACTCCTCGCAGACCGTGCGCACGCTGCTAGCCCGTACGGGATTCGCGGGCGTCGCCTTCGCCCCCCACTACGGCGACACCGTGGAGGCGGGCACCACCAACCTGCGCCCGGACCTGGTGGCCAGGCTGCGCCGCAACGTCGAGATCAGCGACGGCGGCAACATGATGCGCGTGCTGGCCTTCGCCGACGAGGAGGCGATCGGCCGGTGGGGCGGCGGCCCGCAGACGATCCACCGCCTGAACACCTGAACGCCTGGCCGCTGCATCCCCGGGACGCCTGAGCGGCCGGGCCGCTAGACCTCAGGCACGCCCAGGTCGGCCGCGGGCCCGGCGGAAGGCTTGGCCAGCTCGGGGTCGAGCTGCTCGATCAGCCGCTGCACCAGCGCGGCGCGGCGTACGCGCTCGCGCCCCAGCTCCTTCGGCACCACGCCGAGGTGCTTGCCGGACGGGTAGATGTTGGGCGCGTTGCGCAGCCCCATCTTCAGGTAGACGGGCGCGGCGGCGCGGACGATCTCCACTGCCTCGTAGAACCTGACGAACCCGCCCTGATCATCGGGCACCTCCAGATAGAGGTCGATCGGCAGGCGGGTGGCGGCCCTGATCTCGGCGAGGTGCGGCACGGTCAGGTCGGTGCCGACGTTGAGCGTCGAGGCGCCCAGGCGTCGACACTCGGGATCTCATACCGGTACGGCGTCCCGTCCACGAAGCGCGACCCGGCGGCGGGCGCGGCCTGGACCACCGGGTGCCCGAGACGGGCCATGAGCACGTGCAGGTCGGCAAGACTGGTCATCAGAGGTCTCCTCATCGTCAGTCACTCCCAACCGTGCATATCACCCGGCCGGGGGAGTTCTAGGATCGACCCATGGAACTGGCCCCTGGAGTGCACGTCGCCATCACCGATCGGCACGGAGGCGTCAGCGCCCCGCCGTACGGCTCCCGCAACCTGGGTGGCAAGGTCGGCGACGATCCCGCGGCCGTACGCGCCAACCGCGAGGGAGTGGCGGCCGAGCTGGGCGTCCGGGCGGTCGTCTTCATGCGCCAGGTCCACAGCGCCGACGTGGCCTACGTGAGCGAGCCGTTCGGCGCGGACCCGCCGCCGCTGGACGGGGTGTTCACCACTGAGCCGGGGCTGGCCCTGGCCTCGCTGGGGGCCGACTGCCCGGCGGTGCTGGTGGCCGACCCGGTGGCCCGGATGGCCGGCGCCGCCCACTCGGGCCGGCCCGGCACCGCGGCCGGCATCGCCACCGCCCTGGTGGAGGCCATGGCGGGCAAGGGCGCCGAGCCGGCGCGGATGGTGGCGCTGATCGGTCCAGGCGCCTGCGGCCGCTGCTACGAGGTGCCCGCCGACCTGCGCGATCAGGTGGCCGCGCGCGTGCCTGAGACGTGGTCCACGACGTCCTGGCAGACCCCCGCGCTCGACCTGCGGGCCGGGATCGAGGCCCAGCTCCTGGCGGCGGGCCTGGCGGACGTGCGCCACGACGCGCGCTGCACGATCGAGTCCGCCGAGCTCTACTCCCACCGCCGCGAGCAGCCCGGCGGCCGGTTCGCGGGCCTGATCTGGCTGGCCTAGCCCCGGTTTCGAGGGCCGTTGAACACCGCGTTGACCATGACGATCCCGATCCAGACGGGGATCAGGTAGCTCGCCCTCTCCTCGCCGAACAGGGTGAGGGCGAGGGTGACGAGCGTGCCGAGCGAGATCGAGACGATCGCCAGGGCGAGCCGGTGCCCGTCGTTCACGCCCTGGCGGGCCGCCTGTTTGCCCGCGCCCATCTGGGCCAGGCGCTCGTCCACCCGCCGGTCGACCTCCTGGCCCATCTTGTCCAAGAACGACTCCACCACGGCGTCCTCGAACTCGGGACCAAGGTCGCGCCGGGCGGACACGGCGGCCTTGAGCTCATCTCCTGTATTCATATGTCGAGATATAACGGGCTTTTTGGTTATCGAGCAAGGATGTCATCGAGGTTGTAACTAACCGGACGCTCGAGCTGCTCGTACGTGCACGATTCAGGCGTCCGATCCGGCCGCCACCGGCGCCACTGCGCGGTGTGCCTGAACCGGTCGCCCTCCATCTGGTCGTAGGCCACCTCGATCACCAGCTCCGGCCTGAGCGGGATGAACGACAGGTCCTTCTTGGCGTTCCACCGCGACACCGCGCCCGGCACCCGCTGCCCGCCCGTCGCGGGCCCGGCGGCAGGCCGGCCGATGCCGGCCGCCGCCTGCTCGGCCCAGTGGCCCCATGGGTGCTCGCTCAACTCGGCGATGTACGGCCTGATCTCCTCGACCAGCTCGGCCCTGCGCGCCATCGGGAACGAGGCCGCCACCCCCACATGGTGCAGTCTGCCGTCGTCGCCGTAGAGCCCGAGCAGCAGCGAGCCGACGACCGGCCCGGACTTGTGCTCGCGGTAGCCGCAGACCACCACGTCGGCCGTGCGCTCGTGCTTGACCTTGAACATGGTGCGCTTGTCCGGGATGTAGGGCTGGTCACCGGGCTTGACGATGATGCCGTCGAGCCCCGCGCCCTCGAACGTCTCGAACCACTCGGCCGCCTGCTCGTCGCTGGTCGTGACGGGGGTCAGCCGGACGGACGCGCCCTTCTCCGGGAAGATCCCTTCGAGCCGCGCCCGGCGCTCCGCGAACGGCGCCTCCATCAGCGACTCGTCCCCGATCGCCAGCAGGTCGAACGCGACGAACTGCGCCGGCGTCCGCTCCGACAGCATCTTCACCCGCGACGCGGCGGGATGGATGCGCTGCTGGAGCGCGTCGAAGTCGAGCTGCGACCCGCTGGGCAGCACGATCTCGCCGTCCACCACGCACTTGTCCGGCAACTCGGCCCGGACCGCCTCGACCAGCTCGGGAAAGTAGCGGGTGAACGGCCGCTCGTTGCGGCTGCCGAGATAGACCTCGTCGCCGTCACGGAACACGATGCACCGGAAGCCGTCCCACTTCGGCTCGTAGAACAGCGTGCCGTTCTGCTTGGGCATCGCCTTGACCGGCTTGGCCAGCATGGGCGGCACCGGCGGACGCACGGGCAGTCCTGGCACCGGCTCCTCGATCGCCTCCGGCGCTGTGGTGGGCTCGGTCATGCGCTCTGCTCCCTCGTGTACTTGCAGAAGAGGACCCCCTCCTCCTCCAGGACCTGGCTGAGAATCAGGGTGACCTGCGCGGGCAGGCCGTTGAGTATGCGGGCCGCGCCGCCGCCGACCAGCATCGGGCTGACCGACAGGCACAGCTCGTCGACCACGGCGCAGGCCGAGAGCTGGGCGTTGACCCGGGGGCCGCCCTCGCACAGGATCCTGGTCAGCCCGCGCTCGTGCAGCTCCGCCACGGCGAGCCGCATGTCGACGGCCTCGTCGCCGGCCACGATGAGGTCGCAGTGCCTGGCCGCCGCCTTGCGCCGCTCGTGGGGCGCGTCCTCGCAGGTGATCACGATCGTCTGGCTGGTGGCGTCGGTGAAGAGCTCGTCGTCGAGGTCGAAGGCGAGACTGCGGCTGATGACCGCGATGGGCGGCACCTCGGGGCGGCCCACGCGCAGGTCCGCCCACCAGTCGCGGGGGTGGACCGGGCCGTAGCCCTCCTTGCGCACGGTCGCGGCGCCCGCGACGACCACGTCGGCCAGCCCGCGCAGGGTGTGGAAGATCCGCCTGTCGCCGCTGCTCGACAGCCCGCCGGAGCGGCCCTTCAGCCAGGCCGCGCCGTCGGCGCTGGCGACCATGTTGAGCCGCAGCCACGGCCGGCCGTCGGGATAGGCGTACGCCTGCGCGATGTCCGGAGTGTCCTGTATGTCGGGATAGATGCGCCGCACTCCTCTACCTTGGCACACCGAGCCGACATTCTGTGTCCGGGGGTTTTCGGGGCGAATAGCGCTTTCGTGTATCTCAGGACGTACAGGTGCTTCCTCGCTTAACGTGACAAGCGGGATGGGAACTGACAGGGAGGCCCAGTGGGTCTGGTCACCGCTCTGACCTCGGCGATCGCCGCGCTCGCCGGGGTGTACCTGCTCCACCAGTGGCTGGCGGGCGGAGGTCTGCGGCGGGCCAAGGTCACCCGCTTCCCGGTGGCGTTGATCTTCTCCCACCCGGTGCTGGCCGTGACGGCGCTGGCGTGCTGGGCCGGGGGACTGCTCACCGGTAGCCGGGTGCTGGCATGGGTGGCGTTCGGCGGGCTGGCGGTGACGGCGCTGCTGGGGTTCGCGATGTTCACGCGGTGGCTCGGGGCGGGACGGCACGAGAAGGGCGGCAGGGGGCTGCCGGTGCTGGCGGTGGCGCTGCACGGGCTGGCCGGGGTGACGACGTTCACGCTGGTGTTCCTGGCCGCGAGCACGGCGCGCGTCTTCTGAAGCCTTCAGGCGGACCCTTCAGCTGGACCTGGCCTTTTCTGGGCCTTCAGCTGGATTTGGCCTTGCGGGGCTGCCGGAGGATTTGCAGCGAGCGCGCCGTGACGGCCACGATGTCGCCGGCCCGCCACTGCTCGTCCGCGAACGCGTCCTCCACCGTGTCGTGGTTGGTGTCGAGCACGGGCAGCCACCCGCCGCCGAACTCCTCGCCGGGCAGCGAGAACGACATGTTCTCGTGGTGGGCGTTGATCAGCAGCAGGAACGAGTCGTCCACGATCCGCTCGCCCCTGGGCCCCGGCTCGGTGATCGCCTCGCCGTTGAGGTAGACCATGAGCGACTTGGCGTAGCCGGTGTGCCAGTCGCCCGCCGTCATCTCGGCGCCGCCCGGCGTGAGCCAGACCAGGTCGCGATCGCCGTTGTCGGGGTCGCGGCCGTGGAAGAAGCGGCGGCGCTGGAAGACGGGGTGCTCGCGGCGCAGCTTCGACAGCGCGCGGACGAACTCCAGCAGCTCCGGCTCCGTGTGCAGCAACGACCAGTCGACCCAGGCCAGCTCGTTGTCCTGGCAGTAGGCGTTGTTGTTGCCCCGCTGCGTGCGGCCGAGCTCGTCGCCGTGGGAGAGCATCGGCACGCCCTGCGACAGGAAGAGCGTCGCCAGGAAGTTGCGGCGCTGGCGGCGGCGCAGCGTGACGATCCCGGGGTCCTCGACGGGGCCCTCCGCACCGCAGTTCCAGGAGCGGTTGTCGTTGGTGCCGTCGCGGTTGTCCTCGCCGTTGTCCTCGTTGTGCTTGTGGTCGTACGACACCAGGTCGGTGAGCGTGAACCCGTCGTGGCAGGTGACGAAGTTGATCGAGGCGACCGGGCGGCGGCCGGAGGACTCGTAGAGGTCGGCGGAGCCGGTCAGCCGGGAGGCGAACTCGGGCAGGGCGGAGTGCGTACCTCTCCAGAAATCTCGCACTATGTCCCGATATTTGCCGTTCCATTCCGTCCACAGCGGCGGGAAGTTTCCGACCTGATACCCGCCCGGACCCACGTCCCACGGCTCGGCGATGAGCTTGACCTGCGAGATCACCGGATCCTGCTGGATCAGGTCGAAGAACGCGCTCAGCCGGTCGACGTCGTGCAGCTCTCTGGCCAGCGCCGAGGCCAGGTCGAACCGGAACCCGTCGACGTGCATCTCCAGCACCCAGTAACGCAGCGAATCCATGATCAACTGCAGGGCGTGCGGCGAGCGCACGTTGAGTGAGTTGCCGCACCCGGTGTAGTCGAGGTAGTAGCGCCGGTCACCGTCGTGCAGCCGGTAGTAGGCGGCGTTGTCGATCCCCCTGAACCCCAGCGTGGGCCCCATGTGGTCGCCCTCGGCCGTGTGGTTGTAGACGACGTCGAGGATGACCTCGATGCCCGCCTCGTGCAGCGCCCGCACCATCGCCTTGAACTCCAGCACCTGCTGCCCCCGCGTCCCCGCGCTGGAGTAGCGGCCGTGGGGGGCCAGGTAGGCCATGGTGTTGTAACCCCAGTAGTTGGTCAGCCCGCGCGCGACCAGGAAGTGCTCGGGCATGTAGTGGTGCACCGGCATCAACTCGACCGCGGTCACCCCGATCGACAGCAGGTGGTCGATGATCGCCGGATGCCCCACGCCCGCGTACGTGCCCCGCAGGTCGGGCGGCACGTCGGGGTGCCGCATGGTGAGCCCGCGCACGTGCGCCTCGTAGATCACGGTCTCGTGGTACGGGGTCCGCGGCGGCCGGTCGTTGCCCCACTCGAAGAACGGGTTGACCACGACGTTCTTCGGGATGTAGGGCGCGCTGTCCTCGGTGTTGCGCCTGGAGGGATCGGTGAAGTAGTAGGGGAACAGCGCCTGGTTCCAGGTCAGCTCGCCGTCGATGGCCTTGGCGTAGGGATCGAGCAGCAGCTTGCTGGGATTGCAGCGGTGGCCGTGCGCGGGGTCGTAAGGACCGTGCGCGCGGTAGCCGTAGCGCTGCCCCGGCTGGATCCCCGGCAGGTAGCCATGCCAGACGAACGCGTCGACCTCGGGCAGGTCGACGCGCTCCTCAGTGCCGTCATCGTCGAAAAGGCACAGCTCGATCCGCTCGGCGACCTCGGAGAACACCGCAAAACTAGTGCCAACGCCATCCCAGGTAGCGCCGAGTGGATAGGGCTCGCCCGGCCAGACCTCACGCATGTGGCCCAATTGTCGCATGCGAACGCGCGCTTGGTCTCTCAATGAACCGATCGCCCCTCGTGCGGAGGGCATGGGGCGTGGGCGGGCGGGTTCGGCTTC
>NZ_JADOGI010000114.1 GCF_015645445.1 Nonomuraea cypriaca
GAGTCGGGTGGGGTCATCGGCTGGTCCGGCGGGTGGGGTCGGCGAGGTCGCGGAAGCCGTCGGCGACCAGGTTCACGCCCACGACGAGGACGACAAGGAGCACGCCAGGCGCGATGGCGCCGGTCGGCGACGTCAGCACCGTGGCCTGCGCCTCCTGCAGCAGCCGGCCCCACGAGGCGTTCGGCGGCGGCGGCCCGAGCCCGAGGTACGACAGCGACGCCTCCGCCAGCACCGCCAGCCCGAGTTGCAGGGCCAGGTTGACGAGCAGCGTCGGCCAGATGTTCGGCAGCACGTGCTCGGCCACGACGCGCGGCCACAAGGTGCCCGAGGTCCGCGAGGCCGTGATGTAGTCCTGCGCGAGCACCCGCTTGACCAGTACCCTCGTCAGCCGCGCCACGACGCCGGACATGGCCAGCCCGATCGCCAGCACCGCCGAGCCGAGCGACGCCTCGCGTGCCGCCACCACGAGCATGGCCAGCAGTAGCGTCGGGAACGCGATGAGGATGTCGAGCGCCGCCGACAGCGCGTCGTCCAGCCACTGGGTCGCGAACCCGGCGAGCAGCCCGCCCGCCACCCCGAGCACGCCGCCGAGCAGCACGGAGCCGATCCCGACCGTGAGCGCGATGCGGGCGCCCACCATGAGCTGCGTGACCAGGTCGCGGCCGAGCTTGTCGGTGCCCAGCAGGTGCTCGCCGCCCGGCGGCGCGAGCCGCCCGCCCGTGGTGTCGGCCGGATCGTACGGCAGCCAGACCAGCGACACGGCGGCCACCGCGAGGATCAACGCCACCAGCACGCACCCGATCACGAACGTCGGCCGGCCCCTCATGGGCGCCCGCCGCCGACGTGGGCCCGCAACCGCGGGTCGATCAGCCGCTGGACGAGGTCGGCCGCGAAGCCGATCACCAGCACCGCGAACGTGCTGACCACCAGTACACCCTGGATGACCGGATAGTCGTGCTCCGCGATGCCCTCGACCAGCATCGTGCCGAGGCCCGGCAGCGTGAACACGCTCTCCACGACCACCGCGCCGAGGAACGTCGTGGCCAGTTCGATGCCGAGGATCGAGATGACGGGGACGGCCGCGTTGCGCAGCCCGTGCCGCCACATCGCGCCGGCGAACGACGCGCCGAGCGCCCGCGCCGTACGCAGGTAGTCGCCGCCCAGCACGTCGAGGGTGGCCGAGCGGACGTAGCGGATGAGCGAGGCCGACATGACCAGCGCGATCGTGACGACCGGCAGCGCCAGCGAGGTCAGCGCCCTGACCGGGTCCGCCCAGTCCTGGCGCGGGAACCCGCCGGCGGGCAGCACCCGCAACCGCAGCGCGAACACGGTCACCAGCAACATCCCGATCCAGAACACAGGGACGGCGAGGCCGAGCTGCGAGATTCCGTTCAGCAGTGGCCCGTACCAGCGGTCCGAGCGCCAGGCGGCCACGAACCCGACCGGCAGCGCCACCGCCACCGCGAGCGCGAACGACAGCAGCGTCAGCGGCACGGTCACCACCAGCCGCGCCGCGATCTCCGGTCCGACGGGCAGTCTGCTGACGAACGACGTGCCGAGATCCAGCCTGGCCAGCCCCGCCAGCCAGGACCAGAACTGCTCAGGCAGCGGCAGATCCGAGCCGATCTGGCGGCGCGCCGCCGCCATCTGCTCCGGCGTGGCGCCGACCGACAGCAGCGCGTTCGCCGGGTCGCCGGGCAGCAGCCGCAGCAGCACGAACAGCAGCGCGGCCGCCGCCAGCAGCGAGCCGAGCAGGAACGCGGTACGGCGCAGCAGGTAGGGCGCCATCAGCCCTTCTTGATCCCGTACGCGTAGAACTGGGAGTTCAGGCCGTTGACCGGATAGCCGGACAGGTTCGAGGCGGCCACCACGATCTGCGGGTAGAGGTAGAGCCAGTCGCTGGCGGCGTCCTCGGCGATCCGCCGGTTGGCCTTCTTCAGCAGCTCGGTCTGCTCCGCGGCGCTCTTGGCCTGTTCGGCCCGCGTCACCCACTCGGCGACCTGCTCGTCGTCGTAGCCCCAGTAGAAGTCCGGGTCGCCGTACCAGACCACGTCGCGGTCGTTGACGTGCTCCTGCAGGGTGGCCGCGAAGTCGTGGTTCTTGTAGACCTTCGTGTACCACTCGTCGGCGGTGATGACGTTGACGTCGACCGTGATCCCGACCTTGGCCAGCTCGCCCTTGATGAACGTGGCGGCGGTCGGGTGCGGGTCGTAGTTGGGCGTGTCGAGCGTGAAGCGGAAGCCCTGGGCGTAACCGGCCTCGGCGAGCTGTTTCTTGGCCAGCTCGACGTCGTACGGGTTGAGCTTGGTCAGGTCCTCGTACCACGGGTCGGTAGGCGGCACCATCGATCCGATGAGGCTGCCGTGGCCGGCCCAGACCGACTCCAGCAGCTTGGCGTCGTCGATGGCCGACGAGACCGCCTTGCGCACCAGCGGCTGGTCGAACGGCGCCTTCCTGTCGTTGAAGGCGAGCAGCAGCTTGGTGGTGGAGTGGCCGTCGCTGATCTTGTAGTCCGGGTTGCCGGTGAACTGGCTGAGGGCGTCGGGGCTCTGCTGGCTGGTCACCACGTCGACCGCGCCGGTCAGCAGCGCGTTGTTCAGCGCCGTGGCGTCGGTGAAGTAGTGGAACACGACGCCGTTGTTCGCCGGCGGCGTGCCCCAGTAGCCGGGGAAGCGCTCCAGGCTGAGCGTGGAGCCGCGCTTCCAGGCCCCCAGCTGGTACGGCCCCGTGCCGTCCTCGCCGGTGGCCAGGTCCTTCGCGGCGGTGTTGACGATCCACACGTAGCTCAGGTTGTACACCAGCGAGATCGACCGGCTCGACAGCTTGACCACGACCGTGCCGTCGTCGGGGGCCTCGACCGACTCGATCGGCTTGAGATTGCTCTTGCGCGCCGACTGGGAGTCGCCGGCGATCACCTTCTCGATGCTGTTCTTCACGTCGGCGGAGGTCAGCGCCTTGCCGGAGTGGAACTTCACGCCCTGGCGGAGCTTGAAGGTGTAGGTCAGGCCGTCGTCGGAGACCTCGTGGCTCTCGGCCAGCAGGGGCTCCACTTTGCCCGCGTCGGTCAGCCTGAACAGGCCCTCGTACACGTTGCCGTTGAACGCCTCGGTCACGCCCTGGCCGCCGCCTGCGGTGTTGTCGAGGTTCTGGGGCTCGTACAGGGAGCCGACCTCGATCGTGGCCGCGGCGTCGGGGGTCCCTGACCCGCCGCCGCCCGGGGAGCTACCCTGGCCGGAGCCGCACGCGGCGAGGGCGAGAGCGAGCGCGGCCAGGACGCCGGCGAACTTGCTGGTCAACATAACTCCAGGGGAAAACAGTAGATTTAGTGGACTATACCGCCGCTTGTACGGATTCCCCGGATCGGGGCGACGGGATCGTGGGTGGTGTGCGGGTGAAGGGGTGGTGAGGACACAGCTTCCGCACCATGGTCACCATGCGGGTGGACTCGATGGACGCGGACAACCCCTTCCAGGTCCGGCTCGCCGGGCTCCAGCCGCTGCTGCGGTACATCGCCGCCGAGACCTTCGGCGACATAAGGCCGTTCCCCGACTATGTGCCGGACCGGGAGCCGGGCGTGGCGGCGTTCCGCAGGCACGTGGCCGCCGTCCGGGAGGGCCTGCCTGCGGGTCGCCTGCTGGTGTTCGACGTGCGTCAGGGCTGGGAGCCGCTGTGTGAGTTCCTCGGTGCGGATCCGCCCCGCGGCGAGCCGTTCCCCCGGCTCAACGACGCCGAGGCCGTCAGACGCCGGCTCGCCGAGCTGGATCGTCATCAGTCGTCATCAACGCCGAGCACGTCAGCGCCTTCCAGCGCACCGAGGTGAACAGGGCCGTGGCCGGGCTACAGGGCGGCCAGCGGCGCGACGGCGCGCATGCGCTCGAAGTTGGCCACGTACTGCCGGTAGAGGGTCCTGTCGTTGAGCCGGAGCAACGTCTCGTCGTTGCGCCGCAGGGACGTCTCGTTGTAGTTGTGGCTGCCGGTGAACACCCAGTGGGCGTCGCGGTCGCCGTCGTACGAGCCCTCGATCAGCAGGTACTTGGAGTGGACGCGGCCGGGCAGCGCGCCGCCGTCGCCCAGGGCGCGCACCTCGACGCGCGGTTCGGCCAGCAGCAGCCGCCTGACCTCGTCGTCCATGATCCCGTACACGATCCGGACGGTGCAGCCGCGGGCGGCCAGGTCGCGGAGCCTGGCCGGGACGGCGATGCGGTACGCGTCCCACTCCGACATGCCGGCCCTGATCGTGGTGCCGCCCGCGCAGGACACCTTGCCGAGCTGGTCGACGATGGGGTCACCGTCCGCCTTGGGGAAGAAGTGGGCGCGGGCGGCCCTGGTCTGGACGACCCGGTAGTAGTCGAGGTTCTTGCGTTCGGCGGCCAGGTCGGCGAAGTAGCCGGCGTAGGCGTCGTACAGGCGTTGGTCGCCGGGCAGGATGACGGCGTTGTTCCAGTACGTGGCGGAGTTGAGGTCGGTCAGGTTGGCCGACGACTGCACCACCACGTCGGAGGCGTCGCCGGTGCGGGAGAACAGGTAGAACTTGTTGTGCTGGCCCTTGTTCCCGACACACGCGGCGGTGCCGCCGGACGGCGGGCCGGTGCAGACGTGCACCCAGGAGCCGGCCGCCGTGTCGGTGCCCAGCGCGGCGGAGAGCTTCGTGGCGATGGCGGCGCCGCGCGTGTCGCCGTCCAGGACGACCCGCACGTCCACGTCCCGCTCGTGTGCCTTGATCAGCTCGTCGGCGAACTCCGTGCCCGCGGCGCCCGACATGACGAAGTGGGCGACCTGGATCCGTGCTCCCGCGGGGGTCTGCCTGACCAGACCGCAGATCGCGCGTACGAGCGCCGCCGGGTCCCCGCCCGCCGGGTCGTTGAAGACGGCGCGCGTGGTGACGTGCGCGGGGAGCATCCGGGGCCGCACGGCCAGGGCGCGGGCGATGCTGATGCGCTGCCTTTGCCCGCCGGAGAACTGGTGGGGGTGGCGTCCGGCGTGCTCGGGACGCAGGCCGACGCGGTCGAGCAGGGCGCGGACCTCCTCGTCCCATCGCTCGCGCGGCACCAGCCCCGGATGGATCCTCCAGGCCTCCTTGATCAGGGCGCCGACGGTCATACGGGGGTTCAGCGCGGCGTACGGGTCCTGGAAGACGAGCTGGATCTCCCTGCGCAGTCTGCGCAGCTCCCTGGCCGGCAGGGCGGCCAGGTCTCGGCCCTCGAACAGGACCCTGCCGCTGGAGGGGCGCACCAGGCCGACGATGGTCCGCGCGATCGTGGACTTGCCGCAGCCGGACTCCCCGACCAGGCCGACGGTCTCGCCCGCGCCGACGGTCAGGCTGACGCCGGCCACGGCGCGCACCTCACCGCCGGGCCGGCCGATCCCGGCCCGCAGACGGTAGCTGGTGACCAGGTCGGTCAGCTCCAGCAGCGGCTCATCACCGGTCGGCATGAGCGGTCACCTCCTCGGCGAAGTGGCAGGCGGTGGCCCGGCGGGGGCCGAGCACGCGCGGGGCGGGGTCGTCGGTGCGGCAGACGTCCCTGGCGAACGGGCAGCGCGGGTGGAAGGAGCAGCCGGCTGGCGGCTCCGTGAGGTCGGGCGGGTGGCCCTCGATCGCCTCCAGCGGGGCGCCGATGTCGCGGGGATCGGGCACGGCCCGCATCAGGCCCAGCGTGTACGGGTGTGCGGGCCGCTCGTACACCTCGGCCACGGTGCCGGTCTCGACGATGCGGCCGGCGTACATGATGGCCACCCGGTCGGCGGCGCGGGTGACCGCCAGCGCGATGATCACGTTCACCATGCTCGGGCCGAGCACGCCGGCCAGCAGGATGGCCAGCAGCAGGCTGGGGAAGGCGAGCTGGATGTCGCCGATCCTGGAGATGATCCCGTCGGGCCAGCCCCCGAAGTAGCCGGCGAGCAGCCCGAGCAGCAGCCCGGCGGTCCCGCCGACGAGCACGGTCACCAGGGCGACGGTCAGCGACGTGCGCATGCCGGCCACCACCTCGCTAACTTGTTACATCTGCGGATGTCAAGGGATCACCACGGCGAAAGTGGACATCTGACCGCGTCGGCGGTCGCGGTGTGGTCAGCCGGTGGGGAGTAGGTGACTCAGGGCGCGGGCGGAGGGGGTGCCCGGGTCCGCGGTGATGAAGACGACCTCCTGGTCGTCGTGGGGGACGGCGAGCACGTCGCAGTTGAGCCGCAGCCTGCCCAGCCGCGGATGGGTGACGGCCCCACCGGCGGATTCTTCTCCTGGGACGGGACCGCCGTGCCGTGGTAGCCACACGCGACGCTCACGGCACGTGCGGGCGCTCATCATCGCGGGCCGGATGCTCACGGCGCGGGCCGGGCGCTCACGGCGCGGCCTGGACGCTCGCGGTGCTGGCCGGATGCTCGCGGCGCGGGCCGGGCGGTCATCGTGGGGGCTGGATGCTCACGGCGCGGGCCGGGCGGCGAGTGCCCGGAGGATGTGGTCGGCGAGGTGGTCGAGGTAGCCGGGCTCGACGGGGGCCTGACGCACGGTCAGCCGCCAGTAGACGGGGGCGGCGGCCAGGTCGAGGGCGAGCTCGAGATCCAGGTCGGCGGGCAGCTCGCCGCGGTCGATGGCACGGCGCAGGGGGGCCGCGCCCATGGCCCGCCGCGGCTCGCCGATGGTGTCCCTGATCGCCGCCGCCAGCGCCGGATTGCGTACGGCCTCGGCGGTCAGGTCGGGGAGGATCTTGGCGAAGCGGGGATGGGTCAGCCAGTCGTGGACCGCGCGCAGGGTCGCCAGCAGATCCCCGCGCAGTGATCCTGTGTCGGGGACCTCGGCCAGCGGCACGCTGAACTTCGAGAGGACCGCGAGCACCATGTCCTGTTTCGACGGCCACCGCCGGTACAACGCGCTCTTGCCGACTCCCGCGCGCTTGGCCACGGCTTCCATCGACAGCCGGCCGTAGCCCTGCACGGCCAGCTCGTCCAGCACGGCCTCGGTGATGGCCGACGTGATCTGCGGTTGGAGTACGGCGGCACCGGTCGGGGCGCGCCGCGTGCGCTCGGTCATGCCTGACAGCTTACATTTGGACGGGACGGCCCCGTCCCGTCTATAGTCATGGACGGGACGGGGCCGTACCGTCCATTTCTGAAGGAGAGTGAGCCATGACCGAGCGCGCGAGGCGCACCGCCGCCGAGTTGTTCGCCGAGTCGCTGCGGCTGCTGCTGGCCAAGGACATGATCGGCTACGCCGGTCTGTGGGCCGTAGACGGCGTCATCGAGTTTCCCTTCGCCTCGGCCGGCTACCCCGCCAGGCTGGAGGGCCGCGCGGCCGTCGAGGACTACCTCCGTGACTACCCTGGCCTGCTGGACGTGCGCGAGATCACCGAGCGGACCGTGCACGAGACGACCGATCCCGATGTCGTCGTGGCCGAGTTCGAGGCGGCGGGCACGGTGGTGGCCACCGGCCGGGCGTACCGGATGCGTTACGTCGCGGTCGTCACCGCGCGCGACGGCGAGATCGTGCGCTACCTGGACTACTGGAGCCCGCTGGCCGGCGCGGAGCTGATGGGCGGCCTGGACGAGCTGACAGCCGCGTTCGCCGGTGCGGAGCCGAGGGCATGAGTGGTGTGCTGGTCGTCGGCGGCACCGGCACCACCGGGCGGCGGGTCGTCACCTCGCTGCGGGAGCGCGGGGCCGCCGTACGCGTCGCCACCAGGACACCCGCGGACGGCAACCCCGAGCACGTACGGTTCGACTGGGGCGCGCCGGACACGCACGGCCAGGCGATGGCCGGTGTGGACCGGATCTACCTGATCGCGCCGAACGGCGTGGCCGAGCCGGGGCCGCCGGTCGACCGGTTCCTGGCGGAGGCGCGGCGGGCCGGGGTGCGGCGCGTGGTGCTGCTCAGTTCGTCCGCGGTGCCCGAGGGCACTTCCGGGCTGGGCGCCCTGCCTGGCCTGGTCCGGGCGGCGATGCCGGAGTGGTGTGTGCTGCGGCCGTCCTGGTTCATGCAGAACTTCGTCGGCGAGCACCCGGTCGCCGCCGGTGTGCGGGAGCACGGGGAGATCGTCACGGCGACCGGGCGGGGGCGGGTCGGCTTCGTCGACGCCGGCGACATCGCCGAGGTCGCCGTCCGGGCCCTGCTGGATCCCGTTCCGCACAACACCGATCACGTGGTCACCGGTCCTGAAGCCCTCAGCTACGCCGAGGCCGCCGCCGTCATCAGCGGCGTCACCGGCAGGACCGTCCGGCACCGGGCCGTCAGCACCGCCGAGATGACCGCCAGGTTCGCCGCCACCGGTATGCCACCCGAGTACGCCGCTATGCTGGCCGGCCTGGACGAGGACATCCGGCACGGCGCCGAGGACCGCGTCTCCCCGGTCGTACCAACCGTCACCGGCCGCCCCGCCCGCTCCTTCACCGCGTTCGTGTCGGCCCACAGGAACGCCTTCACATAGCCGCGCCGAGATCGCCCAGACGTATCGCGCCAGGGCCGCGGGCGAGGTGGACTCCGGCAGGTCGCCCGCGGCGCGCGCTCGCTCGAAGCGTTCGGTCAATCCCGTCTCGGACGCGCGCCGTACCGCCGCCGGCTCCGCGCGGATCGGCTCGCTCTGCGTGCCGGTCGCCAGGGCGCTCTGGACCATGAGACAGCCGTCCGGCCCGTCCGGCGTCGTCGCGACGTCGACGGCGCCGCGCAGCAGGGTCTCGGCGACCGCCCGCGCCGTTGGCTGGTCGAGGGCCGAGGACGACCTGACGGCACAGGACAACCTGTACGACGTCAACCGGGCGGCCATCCGCGCCGCGGCGCAGGTGATCGGCGAGGACGGCCGGATCATCACGATCGGCTCCGGCCTGGCGGACCGTACCGGTTTTCCGGGGATGGCCGGCTACGCGGCGACCAAGGCCGCGATCGCCGGCTACAGCAGAGGGGCGGCGCGCGACCTGGGCCCGCGTGGCATCACGGTCAACGTCATTCAGCCGGGCGCGGTCGCGACCGACATGAATCCGCCGGAGGGCGACTTCGCGGACGCGCAACGAGCGCTGAAGGCCCTGGGCCGTTTCGGGCGCCCGGAGGAGATCGCCGCGGGCGTGGTCTTCCTCGCCGGCCCCGGCGCCTCGTTCATCACCGGCAGCGTACTCAACATCGACGGCGGCTACCTGGCCTGACCTTCGGTGGTGAACGGGGTTCGGTGGTGTCAGGCGGTGACGTCGTCCACGGCGAGGAGTCCCGCGAGGCTGAGGAAGCACACGCCACTGCCGAGGTCGATCTTCCTGAGCGTTCCAGCCGAGATGGCGGTGGCGCCGATCCCGCTGCCGACGGCGATGTAGCCGAAGCCGACGATGAGCTCGATGGCGAGATACGTCGCCCCCAGCAGGGCGATCTGCGTGCCGGCGGCCGTGCCCGACGCGCTGGTGAACTGGGGGAGCAGGGCCGCGAAGAGCAGCATCGCCTTCGGGTTGCTCAGCGCCACGACGAACTCGTTGACGACGAGCGGCCGCAGCCCCTGCCTGCCGGCCGCCGCCGGGGCGGCTGAGGCGATGGGCGCCCGCCAGGCGCGCCGCAGGCAGGAGATCCCGATCCAGGTCAGGTAGGCGACGCCCACCCACTTGATCAGGGCCAGCGCGGTGGCCGACGTCGCCAGCAGCGCGCCGAGTCCGACGACGACCAGACCGATCAGAACGACGAAGGCGGACAGCCTTCCCGCGATCCCGGCCAGCGCGTACGTCGTCCCGTGCCGTACGGCGTTGCTCAGCCCGAGGAGTTGGTTCGCCCCCGGGATGAGGGACACGAGAATGGCGGCAGGGATGAAGCCGACCCAGTCGATCATTGTTCTTGTACCTTCCTCCGAACGGCGGGGCCACCGTGGATCGGGCCGGGCCACGACCGTGGGTGGGACGCCGTGGCCGAGCCGGTCCGGTTCAGCGCCCAAAAGCACTCAAAGGCGTAAATGTCAGAATTATCCCTCTTCGAGGTGCTTGCGGTAGACCACCATGTCGCACGGCGTGGCCAGCAGCGGAGCCAGCGCAGGATAGGAGTCGTCGACGGCGTTGACGCCGGTCCTCTCGTAGCCGAGACGGGTGTACCAGCCGGCCAGGAACTCCTTCGACGGATGCGTCCAGGACCGGGGTGTCAGCAGTTCCAGCCGCATGACCCGGCGCCCGCTGTCGAGCGCGCGGCGTTCGGCGAAGGCGACCAGGTCACGTCCGATGCCCTGGCCACGGTGGGCAGGATCGGCGGTGAGCATGCCGAACTCGGCCGTGTGCTCATCGATGGGACGGATGCGGACACACCCCACGATGTGCTCTCCCAGGCAGGCGACCGCGATCTGGCCGGCCAGGGTCATCTCGGCGACCTCGGCGGCCGACGTACGGGTGGCGCCGGCCCGCCACAACCCCTTCTCCGCCTCCGCGTAGACCTCGTTGACCAGGTCGGACAGCCGGGTGAGTACGGCAGGCTCGGCGTGGGTGCCGGCCGGCGGCAGGGAGAGGCGGAAATCGTTCATGACCCCATTCTGGCGGCGTGTCGGAGATGGCCCGGCCCCCGGGGTTCGCGATGGATCGAGGTGTGACGGACGCCATCGGAGGCAACCGTCGCGCGCTGACGAGAATGCGGCAGGCGAGCGTCCAAACGGTGGCAAGGCGGATGAAAGTTGCGGATTACTTGCGACAAGTCATTTGCAATCAGCCCGCCGCATTCTTGGGCCATCGCCCCCAGAAAGGACCGATCCAATGACCATCACCCGTACCCTCGCCGCACTGGCCCTCACCGCCGCCACCGCCGCCACCAGCGTCGCCACCGCCGTCACCCTGGCCCCGGCCGCCCAGGCCGCGACGATCAGCGCCGCCACGACCTGGGGCCCGCACTACGCGCCGGGGCGCGCGGCCAAGGCCGTGGGCAGCCTGACCGCGACCGGCGAGGACCACGACGTCATCCCGACCGCCGACGTCGTGAGGGTCTCGGGCAAGGTCTACGACCACGCTCGCAGGTCTGGCATCTGCGGCTGGGCGGTCTTCCGCGTCACGTACCGCGACGCCACCGGCAACCTGCCGTTCAGGCACCACAGCGTCCGCGACTGCTCCTACCGCACGGCCAAGGAGTTCTCGTTCAAGTACCGCGACGTCTACCAGGTCGACCTCAAGGTCTGCGCCGCGGGCAGGACCGCCAAGCCGTCGCCGACCTGCCTGTACGCGGGCACCTGGAAGATCCTCTACCTGTCGAAGTGATCGGCTCAGACCTCCTCGGCCACCCCCAGGTACATCACCTTGGGGTTGGCCGGGTTGAACGTGATGGAATTCACCCGGTCGTACGCGTTGTGGGCGATGGTGACGCCGCCGCGCTGGGCGTCGTACTTGTAGATGTCCGTGCCGGTCGACGCCCACCCGGTTCCCCACACGAAATAGAGCACGCCGGGCTTCTTCGGGTGGGCGGCGAGCAGCGGCCCGTTGGGGATCGTGATCCCGTCACCCTGGTCCACGACGGGGGTGAAGTGCCGGCCCCCGTCGTCCGACCGGTAGATGTGCCGGCCGCCGGACGGCGCGCCCGCGTTCAGTTCCGCCAGGTCGAGCGCCATCGCGTACACGACCTGCGGCGCGGCCGGGGAGATCGCGGCGCTGAACACGTTGGCCCGCGTGCCGTCCACGCTCAGCCCGGTGGGCGCGGTCCAGGTGCGCCCGCCGTCGAAGGTGACACGGGCGCCGGTTCGCGAGCCGCCCAGCACCACGTGGTCCAGGTCGTACGGGTCGAACGCCGCGGTGTAGACCGTGAGCAGGTCGCTCTCCTCCCAGGCGGGCACCCCGATGGGCCTCCAGGTGCGCCCGCCGTCCACCGAGTCGTACAACCGGCCGTCGCCGTCGGACACCCGCAGGTGGTCGCCGTTGAGGCGATCCGTGCCGAGTCCGGCCACCTCGCCGGCCGGTGAGGTGAGCGGCGTGACGCACCCGTTTCCAGGCCGGGCTCCTCGCCGCCCGGCGCGGCTGGTGGGGCCCGGACGGATCGAGCGACCGGGAAAACGCCCGGACCCGGGCGGATTAATACCGGGAAATGACGAAATTTGAAGTTAAAATACAACGGGATTGTTGAGGCGGCAGAAGGGCATCGCTCATGTCGGACGATCCGAATCTCACAGTGAGGGCCTCTGACGCCGAACGCGATTCGGTGATGGACCATTTGAGCGAACACGCGGCGCAGGGCCGGCTCACGCTCGCGGAACTCGAAGAACGCATCGAGCGCGCTCACGTGGCCAGGACCACGGCGGAGCTCCAGTCGCTCACCAACGACCTGCCGGTCGGTCCCGCCCGCCCGGTGCGCAGGAAGGCGACCCGGTTCCTGGTGGCCGTGATGGGCGGCTTCCGCAAGGCGGGCCGCTGGCGGGCGGCGCCCAAGGTCAACGCGGTGGCCGTGATGGGCGGCGGCGACATCGACCTGCGTGGCGCCGAGCTCGACGGCGAACAGGTGACGCTGACCGCTGTCGCGGTCATGGGCGGCTTCGACATCTACGTGCCGGACAGCGTCGACGTCGAGGTCGTGGGGTTCTCCCTCATGGGCGGGCACGACCAGCGGGGCAGCCGCAGGCCGCCCCGGCCGGGCGCGCCGCTCGTCCGGGTGCGCGTCTTCGCCCTCATGGGCGGCGTGGACGTCTGGCGGGTCCCGGCCGAGCTCGACGCGGCGTCGCTGAAGGCGCTGAAGAAGGCGGCCAAGCAGCTCGAACGGTGATCACAAGTCGGTGATCTCGGCATAAAGCCGAGAAATACCGATTAACAATTGGCAAGAGCCGACATATTGCCAGGAGAGGTCCAGAGCCGGCGAGCCCTGGACCCTGTTTCACGTCCCTTTTCAGTCGTTCAGGATGACCGCCCAGGAGGCGGCGGGCAGCCGGGTCCTGAGCGTGTCGCCGTCCACCACCACGTCCAGCGGCTTCGGGGTCACCTCCACCCGGTGCGGGTCGTCGCCGGCCTCGATCACCAGGGCGCGCATGGGACCGGACAGTCCAGGCACCCGCGCCGAGAGGTCGAGCGCCTCGCCGGGCGACCTGTTCACGGCGAACACGGCCAGCGAGTCGCCGTCCGTGGTGGCCACCGCCGACAGCGCGGGCGCCTCGCCGTACCGGCCGGTCTCCAGCATGGGGGACTTGGGCTCGACCCGGAGTACGGTGCCGCGCGCGTGCTCGGCCGTCAGCGCGAACGGGTGGAAGATCGTCTGCCGCCACGCCACGCCGCCCGGCTCGGTGCGGATCGGAGCGATGATGTTGGCGAGCTGCGCCTGGCAGGCGATGCTCACCCGGTCGGCGTGCCGGAGCAGCGTGATCAGGAAGTCGCCGACCACGACCGCGTCCGCCGCGGTGTACGTGTCCTCGATGAGCCTGGGCGCCTCCTCGAAGGGGGCCTGCGCGATGCCCTTGAACTGGGAGAAGTTCCAGACGTTCCACTCGTCGAACGACAGGTTGATCTGCTTGCGCTTCCGCTGCTTGGCGGCGACGTGGTCGGCGGTGGCCACCACGCCGGAGATGAACCGGTCCATGTCCACCGCGCTGCACAGGAAGCCAGGCAGGTCGCCGTTCTCCTCGTAGTACGCGTGCATCGACAGGTAGTCGACCGCGTCGTAGGCGTGTTCGAGCACCGTGGCCTCCCACGAGCCGAACGTCGCCATCCCGCTGTTGGAGCTGCCGCAGAGCACCAGCTCGACCCGCGGGTCCACCAGCCGCATGGCCCTGGCCGTCTCGTTGGCCAGCCGCCCGTACTCCTCGGCGGACTTGTGCCCGATCTGCCAGGGCCCGTCCATCTCGTTGCCCAGGCACCACAGCCTGATGTCGTACGGCTGCGTCACCCCGTGCTTGATCCGCAGGTCGGACCACTGCGTCCCGCTGGGGTGGTTGGCGTACTCCAGCAGGTCGCAGGCCTCCTGGAGGCCGCGCGTGCCCAGGTTGACCGCCATCATCGGCTCCACCTGCGCGGCCTTGGTCCAGGTCATGAACTCGTTGAGCCCGAACTTGTTGGTCTCGATCTGCCGCCAGGCCAGGTCCAGCCTGGTCGGCCGGTCGGGACCCACGCCGTCCTCCCAGCGGTAGCCGGAGACGAAGTTCCCCCCGGGGTAGCGGACCACGCTCACGCCCATCTCACGGGCCAGTTCGAGCACGTCGGTCCTGAAGCCGTTCTCGTCGGCGGCCGGGTGACCTGGCTCGTAGATCCCGGTGTAGACGCAGCGGCCCATGTGCTCGACGAACGAGCCGAACAGGCGCCGGTTCACCGGCCCGATGGCGAAGTCGCGGTCCACGGTCAGTTGTGCTTGGGGCACAGTCAAGCTCCTTGATATATGCGTACGTAGTCGAAGTCGGCGTTGACCGGCGGCTGGGAGCCGCCATGGGCGATCAGGCCGATGCGTGGCGCGGCGTCCTCGCCGAACGTCCACACCCCGCCCCAGGTCCACGTCTTGCCGTCACGGCTGGACCCGGCGCGGAACTCGTGCTCGCCGGTGGCGGGATCGACTCGGTGGGCCAGCCGCAGCCAGGTCGTCGTCGCGGGCGCGCCGACGATGTTCCCGCCGTAGGACAGGCGGCCGGCGAAGGGCAGCTCCCTGCCGTACTCGACCTGGCGGGTGTTCCAGATCGCCACCTGGGACAGCCGGGCGAAGTCGTCGTCGGAGACGTAGGCGACCAGTCCCGCCTGCTGGTAGTTGCGTACGGTGTCCTCGCCCAGGTCGAGCGTCACCTTGGTCTCGACGATGTAGTCGCCGGGCGGCGGGGTGCGCAGCAGCACGCCCGCCTTGTTGCCGGTGCCGCTCAGGTCGCCGTCCTGCACCGGCCAGCGCAGCGCGCCGTCGCTCACCTTGGCGGCCGGGTCCTGGCGCACCCACTGCCACGCGTCGTCCAGCGTGTCGAACTCGTCGGAGTCGATCAGCCGGCCCGGCCGCGGCTGCGGCGCCATCCGGGTGACCGGCCGGAACAGCCGGGCCGCGCTGACGTTGTCGAACTCGGCCGCGCCCTGCGCGACCAGCCCGAACGCCCCCGACACCGGCACGCCCCGTGGCGCGTCGAGCGTGACCGTGGCCTGCGGGTCGCCGAGCCGCGCCGAGCCGACCTCGGCCGTGATCGTCCGGCCCTTGACGGTGACCGCGAGGTTGCGCCAGGTCGCCGCCCCTCCGGGCAACGCGGCGCGGCGGCTCGCCCGGCCGGCGGAAACGGTCAGCCCGTTCTCGGACACGGTCACGCTCGCCCGGCCGAGCCGCAGTCCCGCGGCCTTCCCTGTCAACCGGAGATCCGTCTCGACCCGCAGGTCCCCGCCCAGCGACCGCTCGGCCGTGAGGGTGGCCGTCCCGCCGCCGGCGTGGCGTACATATCCCTCATGTACGGCCCAGCCGCGGGCGTCGCGCCAGCCCGACAGGTCGCCGGAGAAGCCCTCGTCCACGAACCCGCTCGTCACCGGCCGCTCCCTGGACTCCTCGGAGGGCCCGGCGCCCGCGCGCACGACCGGCCAGCCGTCGATCCAGTCCAGCCGGTCGAGCAGCATGGGCCGCTCGTTGATCCCGTACGGCTCGTCCAGGAACGGGTCCGTGCGGTCGATCGCGTGGTAGAGCATCCAGTCCTGGCCCGACAGGTCGGTGAACTGGGCGTGGTGGCCGGTGCCGATCCACTTGTTCCCGTTCTGGTCGAGGACGGGGGTGCCGCCGGCGCGGGAGGCGAGCAGCGGCTGTCCCTCGCGGTCGAGGAACGGGCCGCGCGGGCTGGTCGCGCGTCCGGCCAGTACGGAGTAGCCGGTGGTCGGGCCCGCGCAGCAGTTGGCGGACGAGGCCAGCAGGTAGTAGTAGCCGTCG
This sequence comes from Nonomuraea cypriaca, assembly GCF_015645445.1. Taxonomy (GTDB): domain Bacteria; phylum Actinomycetota; class Actinomycetes; order Streptosporangiales; family Streptosporangiaceae; genus Nonomuraea; species Nonomuraea cypriaca. The sequence goes on from NZ_JADOGI010000114.1 coordinate 15,764, forward strand.
TGCCGTACGACGTAGGAGCCCTCGAACTTGTTGTCGACGGCCACCTGAGTCGGCTCGCCGACGACCTTCAGCCCGTCGGGGGCCAGCTCGGTCACCCACAAACCACCGAAAAATCCGCCGAAGTAGAGATATTTCCGGCCGTCGACGTCGGTGAACTGCGCCGGGTCGATCGTGTTCCAGTAGTCGCTGCCCGACGGCCGGGGCGCGACGAGCGGCGCGGACTGGTGCGTCCACGGGCCGGTCGGCGTGGGGGCGGTGGCCACGCCGATGGAGTAGTCCCACTGGTGGGGGGCGGTGGCCGTGTTGGTGACGGTGAAGTACATGACGTACCGGCCGTCGAGATAGCGGATGTCGGGCGCCCAGAGCAGGCTGCCCGGCGCGGCGTAGGGCGGCAGGTCGTCCGCGCCGAACGCGTCCCCGACGTAGGTCCAGTCGACCAGGTCGGTGGAGCGGGCGATGGGCAGCCGGTGGTGCTCGCCCTCGCCCTCGCGCAGCGGGTCGGAGGTGCCGTACGAGTACCAGTAGCCGTCGAGCCCGCGGATCACCGCCGGGTCGGCGAAGGTGTCGGCGAAGTCCTTCGACACCGGGTTGGTGACCACCCCGCCCGGTTCCGCCGCATCGGCGGCCGCGGATTCGGTGAGTGGGGCGGTGAGTAACGTGAGGAACAGCGCGGCGATCGCAGCGATGCGCATTTATCAGCCTTTCAGGCCGCTACGGGAGATGCCTTCGATGACGTAGCGCTGAGTCAGCGCGAACAGGATCAGCACGGGCACACTGGCCAGTGCCGCGCCCGCCATGATGACCGGGTAGTCGATCGTGTACTGCCCCTGGAGAATCGAGAGCCCGGGCGGCAGCGTGAAGTACTCCGGACTGAAGATCACGAAAATCGGCCAGATGAAGTCGTTCCAGTTGGCCAGGAAGCTCAGCACGGCCAGCGTCGCCAGCGCGGGCTTGGACAGCGGCAGCGTGATCCGCAGGAAGATGTGCCAGTGGTTGGCCCCCTCCACCCGCGCCGCCTCGTCCAGCTCACGCGGGAGGGCGAGGAAGAACTGCCGCAGGAAGAACACCCCGAACGCCCCTGCCGCGCCAGGGACGATCAGCACGGTGAGGCTGTCGAGCCAGCCCAGCTGGTCGACGATCAGGAACTGCGGGATGAGGAAGACGAACCCCGGCACCAGCAGCGTGCCCACGATCAGCGCGAACATCAGCCGCTTGCCCCGGAACTCCAGCCTGGCCAGCGCGTACGCGGCCAGCGAGCAGACCACCAGCACGAGCACCATGTGCAGGGTGGCGGCGATCAGGCTGTTGGCGAACCAGCGCAGCACCGGCGTCGAGGTGGTGCCCTCGAAGACAGTGGCGTAGGCGGCGGTCGTCGGCTCTTGAGGCACCAGCGTGGGCGGCAGCCTGGTGGCCTCCGGCTTGGTCTTCAGCGAGGTGCTGAGCGCCCACAGCAGCGGCCCGACGAAGACCAGCGCGAGCGCGACCAGCACGGTGTAGCGCCTCATGAGCGCCCCCTGAACACCCGGAAGTTGATCACGCTGATGAGGATCAGGACGAGCGTGAGCACGTAGCTCATCGCCGACGCGCTGCCCATCTTGTACTGGGTGAGCCCCTGGTCGAGGATGTACATGATCGCCGTTCTGGTCTCGCCGCCGGGCGCCCCGTCGGTGAGCAGGTAGGACTGGCCGAACATGTTGGCCGAGGCCAGGATCGTCGTGGTCACCACGAACAACATCACGGGCCGCAGACCGGGCAGCGTCACGTTCCTGAACTCCGCCCAGCGGTTCGCGCCGTCGACCTTGGCGGCGTCGTACAGTTCGCGCGGGATGTCCTGCAGCCCCGCCAGGTAGATCACGCCGTTGAAGCCGAGCGTCCACCAGACGGTGACCCCGACCAGCGCGACCCATCCGGCGGGCAGCGACGTGGTCCAGGCGACCTGGGAGCCCAGGATCCAGTTGACGACGCCCAGGTTCGGGTCGAGCAGCAGCCGCCACATCAGGCAGACCACCGCGACACCCAGCACGTACGGCGCGAAGAACAGGCCGCGGAAGAACGTCCTGCCGCGGAAGCGCCGGTTGAGCAGCAACGCCAGCCCCAGCGGCAGCACCACCAGGAACGGCACGCTGAACAGCGTGAAGATGCCGGTGGCCCGCATCGCCATCCAGAAGTCGGCGTACACCGCCGAGGCCGGATCGAACAACGCGATGTAGTTGTCCAGCCCCACGAACGGCTTGCCCTCGAGCAGGAAGTCCCAGTCGTGCAGGCTCACCCAGATCCCGGTGATCGCGGGCGCCAGCATGAACACGCAGAAGAGCAGCAGATAAGGCGCCAGAAAGAGATAGGGGGTGGCTTTCCCTGACCGAGGCACGGCGGCCCCGGGCCCGGTGGCCTCCGGCTCGGCCTTGGGCCTGGCCTTGGTGATGTGCGAGACCATCAGGCGCCGTACTTCTTCCGGTTCGCTTCGAGGATCTTGTCCGCCTTCGCGGCGGCCTCGACGAGGGCGTCCTTGGGGCTCTTCCTGAGCAGGATCGCCGCGTTGACGGCCTGGTCCATGGCGGCCGCGGCGTCACCGATGCCCGCCACCGACGGCGGGAAGTACAGGTCGTCGATCTGGGTGCCGATCGCGGCCTGCTCCTTGAGCGCCTGGAACTCGGCGCTCTCCCTGATGGACTTGCGCGCGGGGACCTGGCCGGCCTTGGCCCACTCCAGCGAGTGGTTGCTGATCCAGTTGATGAACACCTTGGCCGCGGCCAGTTTGTTGTCGTCGGCCGTGCGCTGCTTGAAGACGACGAACTGGTGCGAGCCCGCCCAGGCGGCGGGCTGGGAGCCGATCTGGGGCAGCGCCGCCACGCCCCACTCCAGGTCCTTGAACTCGCGCAGCGTGTTGATGGACCAGATGCCGTTCCAGTTGAAGGCCGTCTTGCCCTGCTGCAGGGCGATGAAGTCGGTGTCCTGGCCGACGTTCTTCGGGCTGTAGCCCTTGTTGACCAGCTCGACCAGCCAGGTCAGCGCCGTCACGCCGGGCTCCTCGGCGAAGCGGGAGACGCTGGCGTCGTCGGCGAAGGCCTGTCCGCCGTGCTGGTAGAGCAGGCTGCCGAACTGCTGGCTGCCGGTGAACGGGAACGGCGACGCCCAGTGGCCCTGGATGCCGGCCTTCTTCAGCTCTTCGAGCGCGGCCATGTACTCGTCGCCGGTCGTCGGCGGTTTCTCGGGGTCGAGCCCGGCCTTGCTGAGGACGGTCTTGTTGTAGAACATCCCGAGCGGGTGCACGTCGAGCGGGATGGAGTAGCGGGCGCCCTTGTAGACGCCGGCCTGCCAGACGGGCGGGGAGAAGTCGGCCTCGGTCAGGTTCAGTGCCTTGGCCACGTCGTCGAGCGGCAGCACCACCTGGCGGGCGGCGTTGGTGGCGACGCTGTCGACGTGCATGATCCCGAGGTCGGGACCCTGGCCGGCGGCTACGGCGCCGGGGACCTTGGTGTAGTAGTCGGCCCACTGGTACACGTTCATGTTGATCTTGATGTTCGGGTTCTCGCCGCTGAACTGCTCGATGAGCTTCTTCATGACAGGGCCGTCACCGCCGGTGAAGCCGTTCCAGAAGGCGAGCGTGACGGCAGGCCCGGTGTACGTGGTGGGCGCCGCCGTGGCCTGCGCCCCTGTCTGGGTGGCGGCCTGCCTGGGACCGCCACCTCCGCCGCAGCCGGCCAGAGCCAGCGCGCCGACGCCGAGACCGAGCACGTGCCGCCGCGTGAGGTTGTTCGTGGACATGCGAATCACTCTCCTGCCCATGTGGTAATGAGCCTTTTTATATCGTTGTTTTCAACGATGTAAATAGGGCGGGAGCAGTTCGTTACATCGTTGTAAAGACGCGACGGGCAATCCTCGCTACTCCAGCGCGAAGAGCACCCAGGACTGGTCAGGAGCGAGGCCGGCCAGCTCGCGACCGCACTCATGAAGCACCTGCGGGCCCGAGGTGATGTGCGCGGTGCCGGCGTGGACGTCCCTGAACAGCCGCTGGATCAGCCCGTCGCGCAGCGCCGACGTGCCGCCCGACGCGTAGACGAACCTGGCCACCTCGGCGACCGTCGACGTGACGTGGTTGAGCGCGAGCCGCACCATCGTCTCCTGCCGTACGTCGAGCCGCCGGCCCGCGTCCAGGGTGCGTTCCACGTCCTCCCACGTCTCGTGCACCAGGGCCGTCGCCGCGCGGAGCTGCGCCTCGGCGCGGGCGAAACCGGCGTGGAAGGCGTCGCTGCCGGCGATCTGGCCGGGCCGCCCGGCCCGCGCCCCCGCGTGCCGGATCAGCTCGTCCAGCAGCCGGCGGCCGGTGCCGATCGCCCAGCCGGAGTGGCAGATCAGCGCCTGGTCGAGCACCCCGAGCCGGTAGATCGCGCCGCCGCGCGACGGCTCGTTCTCGGTGAAGAGGTGCGTATACGACTCCGGTACGAAGGCGCCGTCGATGGCGTAGTCGATGCTGCCTGTCGCGCGCAGGCCCAGGACGTCCCAGTTGCCGAGCATCTTGACGTCCTCGATCGGGGTGATGAAGATCCGGACCTCGTCGGTGCCCTCGACGGCGGCCAGGCTGTGGGCGTACTGGGCGTGCGGCATGCCCGACGCGAAGCTCCACTGGCCGCTCAGCCGGAAACCGCCGTCCTCGCGTACGGCGGTCCCGGGCCGGGTGCCCTGGCCGGCGAAGAGCGGCGTCCGCGGGCCCGTGAAGATCTGCTCGACGGCGTCGTCGCCCAGGTAGGCACCGCCCGTTCCGTTCTCCAGAGTGGTGGCCATGACCACCCAGCCCGTCGAGGGGTCGGCGTACGAGAGCTCCTCGAAGACGGCGAGGAGCTCCCTGGGGGACAGTTCGGCGCCGCCGAGCGGCGCGGGGATCCATATGCCGAAGAGCCCGGCCTCGTGCAGGGCGGCCACGACGGGGGCGGTGAGCCTGCCCGCCGCCTCGGCCGCGGCCGCCTCGCTCTCGATCAGCGGGCGCAGCTCGCGGGCCCGGTCCAGCAGGGTGGTGCCGGCGGTGTGCAGTCGCGACGTGTCGCTCATGTCCAGGTGCTCCTGTTCCTGATCGTCGGCGCTTCTCCTCCGTCAGATCACGCGAACGGCACGTTGTCCAGAGCTGATCCCCCGCGGCGTCATTCCGGCGTCATTCCGGTGGGCGTAGCCCCCAGCCTTCGGCGAGGATGGGCCGTCCCGCCACCAGGGCGCGCAGGTCTTCCCCGCCCACTCGAACCGGGCGGGGAAGCCGGCCAGCGTCTCCGCGGCCATGTCTTCTGGAGTGGTGCGCACCCAGGTCACGTCGGGATCGGGCGGCGCGGGAGACTCGCCGAGCCGGACGCGGCGGGCGATCCGGCGGTCGTCGTGGCCGCGGGCGTCGTGGTAGTCGTAGTGGTAGGCGGTCAGCCCGTACCGGGTGGCCAGCAGCCGGGCGACGGTGGACTTCCCTGCCCACTGGCCGCCGCCGATCCACAGGGCCCGGCGCAACGTGCCGAACGGATCCCAGACCTGCTCGCCGGTGTCATCGCGGGCCATCGTGTCGCTTCCTCCTGATCACTGGGGGGCTTTGCCGGTGAGGTAGCGCTGCAGGGCCGGGGCGAGCCAGGCGGTGAGCTCGTCGGGCCCGGCGGAGACCAGCGTGTCGACGCGCACCGCGTAGCGGGCGACGGCCAGCCCGACAAGGTGGGCGGCGGCCAGCCCCGCCCGCAGCTCCGGGTGGTCCATGCCGAGCGAGCGCGTGACCCGGCCGAGCAACTCCTCGGCCAGGAACTCGCGGACCAGCGCCGCGGCGGGCTCGCTGGTGGCGGCGGAGCGCAGCAGGCCGAGGAGCGGGCCAGGCCGCTCCACCTCGCCCAGCACGCCGAGAACGTATCCGGCCAGCCGCTCGCCCAGCCTGCCCCTGGGGCCGTCGAGCAGCAGGGCGACCGCCTCCTCCGGCTGGAACACCGACGCGACCACGGCGCGGAAGAGTTGCTCCTTGCCGCCGAAGAAGCGGCGCACCAGCGCCGGGTCCACCCCGGCGGCCGCGGCCACCTGGCGCATGCTCGTGCCCTCGTAGCCGAGGGAGGTGAACGAGGCGGCGGCTGCCGCCACGATCTGACCCCTCGTGTTGGACATCCCCGGCCGACGACCTGTCCGCTGCATCATCCCTCCTCACGAAAGACCATATTTCCTCGTGCGGAGACTTCAAGTCCTCAAGTGAGGACTTACGTCAGGCGCGCATGCGGCGGGCGATGCCGGGCAGCGCCTTGGCCAGCCGGTCCACGTCGTCCGACGAGTTGAACAGGGCCGGCGTCACGCGGACGCAGTCGCCGCGGGCCACGCCGCCGCGGCGGACGGTGAAGATCTGGTGATTGTTCATCAGCTCGTCGGCGATGGCCAGGTTGTCGGCCTCGGTGGTGCGGCCGGTCACGCGGAACGCGGTGATGGCGCCGTACATGGCCGGGTCCTCGGGGGTGAGGATCTCCAGGTTGCCGATGTCGCGTACCTGGTGCACCCAGCGGTCGCGCAGGTAGCGCAGGCGGGCCTGCTTGACCGTGGCGCCGAGGGTGAGGTGGTAGTCCAGCGCGGTGCCGACGGTGAGGATCGGGGCGACATCCATGGTGCCGGAGTGCACGCGGGAGCGGATGTCGGCGGCCGGATACGTCTCGTCCGCGAACATCATGTCGATGTCGGGCAGGCGGCCCTCGCGGATGTAGAGGAACCCGGACCCCAGCGGCGCGCCCATCCACTTGTGCAGGGAGAACACCGCGAAATCGGCGCCGAGGTCGTCGATGGTGAAGTCGAGCTGCCCCCAGGAGTGGGCGGCGTCGACGATCACGTCCACGCCCTGCCGCCGGGCCATGGCGACGATCTCCCGCACAGGCACGACCAGGCCGGTGCGGTTGTTCATGTGGCTGAGCAGCAGCAGCTTGACCTTGGGGTGCTCGCGCAGCGCGCGGTCGTAGGCGTCGAGCACCGCCTGGCGGGCCGGGGGCTCGGGGATGTCGATCCGCACGACGCTGACGCCGCGCCGCTTCGGGAGCCAGTTCATGACGTACTGGGCGCTGTGGTAGTCCAGGTCGGCGTACATGACCGCGTCTCCGGGGCGCAGCCGGTTGTAGCCGGCGATCAGGTTCTGCAGCGCCTCGGTGCCGCCCCGGGTGAGGGCGATCTCGTTCCTCGACGCGCCGAGCACGCCGGCGACGCGGTCGCGGATCTCGTCGGCCCGCGCCTTGTACGTGGTGCGCAGCAGATGGGAGTTCTGCTCGTTGAGCTGGTCGACATTGCGGTGGTACGCCAGCCGGACCGGCTCCGGCATGATGCCGTAATAGCCGTTCTCCAGGTTGACGAACGCCGGCGACACCCGGAACTGCTGCGCGATCGTGGCCCAGAAGCGTTCGTCGCGGGCGAGCAGTGCCAGGCCCGCGCCGCGCGGAGACACCGCCGCCGCGGGCGTCGGGAAACCGGCCGCCAGGGCGCCGAGGCCGATGAGGATGCTGCGTCTGGACAGGGTCATGGATAACTCCCCCTTTTCATGAACGGGATTACCGATATTCACCGGACCGATGGATTGTCAGTCTGGCGGACATGTCCGCGGCGCCCGTATTTCTTCGCCGGCGTCGGCGTGGCGTACGAGAAACGCCACGTCATCGATGGGCACCCACGCCCGCCCGCCTCTTTCGACGCCCCCGATGAAGGAACGTTCTTTGCTGGAACCTTTGGATTCGCTGGGCACGCCCCGCCGGAGCGCGGGCATTATCACCCGGTGATGCCCGCGACCCGATCACCTCGCCTTCGCCGCCCGGCCGCCCCGGCCGCCTGGCGACGGGTCGCGGGCGCCTGTCTCGCGCTCGTCATGGTCATCACCGTGCTGTTCGCGAATGGGTGCGCCTGCGCGGCCGTGGAGCTGTCCGAGCAGGTCGCGTACAGCGCCGGCGAGGCCGCGGGCCCGCCCCCCGCCAGGCACGACGCGAGGTGCCTGCGCCAGGAACTGCCGGTGAGGCACAAGCACGGCACCGAACAGAACTGTTCGGCGATCAGCCCCGCGGGCGCGTCGACGTTCCTCGTGCCGGCGACCGTGTGCCTTTCCTCGGCACCGGCGCCCGCCGGATCAGCGTCGATATCGGCGCACGCGGCGCGGCCCGCCGCGACCGAACTCGAAAATCTCTGTGTGCTGCGCATATAGGACCCCGGCCGTTGCCGTCGTCCATTTTCCGCAGGCCGCGCGGTAAGTGCGCCTTACCGTGCGCCGCGTCATTCACTTCGGGGATTCACCATGTCATCGCAAGCAACTTTCGCGCGCCCACAGGACACTCTCAGCACCGGATACTCATCGCTTTCTCTCGCGGTCGGGAACACGCCGCTCGCGTTCATTTCCGAGCCTTTCGTGCCGGGCGGCCGTGGGTTCTGGGCCAAACTCGAGGGCTTCAACCCGGGCGGCATCAAGGACCGTCCTGCCCTGCACATGGTCCGCCGGGCCCGCGCCAGGGGCGACCTGCGGCCAGGCGCCACGATCGTCGAGTCGACCAGCGGCACCCTGGGGCTCGGCCTGGCCCTGGCCGGCATCGCGTTCGGCCATCCGGTCGTGCTGGTGGGCGATCCCGGCATGGAGCCGCTCATGCGACGGCTGCTGGCCTGCTACGGCGCGCGGCTGGACATCGTGGACGAGCCCCACCCGGTGGGCGGCTGGCAGCAGGCCCGCCGGGACCGGGTACGCCACCTGCTGGCGGAGATCCCCGGCTCGTACTGCCCCGACCAGTACAACAACCCCGACAACGTCGACGGCTACGCCGGGCTGGCACACGAGTTGCTGGCCGCGCTGCCGCACATCGACGTGCTGGTGTGCTCGGTCGGCACCGGCGGGCACAGCGCCGGCATCGCCAAGGTCCTGCGCCGCCACTTTCCCGCCCTGCGGCTGGTCGGCGTCGACACCGTCGGCTCGGCCATCTTCGGCCAGCCCGCCGGGCCGCGGCTCATGCGCGGGCTGGGCTCCAGCATCCACCCGGGCAACGTCGACTACGACGCCTTCAGCGAGGTGCACTGGGTCAACGCCGCCGAGGCGGTGTGGGCCTGCCGCACCCTGGCGGCCAGGCACTACCTCTCCGGCGGCTGGAGCACCGGCGCCGCCACGCTGGTGGCCCGCTGGCTGGCCCGTACGGGGGAGGACGTCGTAGCGATCTTCCCCGACGGGCCGTGGCGGTACTGGAACACCATCTTCGACGACGACTACTGCCGCGCGCACGACCTCCTCGGCACGGTTCCCGCCGCCGAACCCGAGCCGCTGGCCGTACCCACAGAACGCGTGGTCCGCCGCTGGACCCGCTGCGTCGACGTCGCGGACCCGCTGGCGGGCAGGCGATGACCGGCACGCTGCGGCAGTTCCGCTCCTTCGACCGGCCGATCCAGGTCCTGCAGATCAACCAGGCGGGCATCAACCTCGGCTTCTACATGCTCATGCCGTACCTCGCCCAGCACCTCGCGGACGGCGCCGGGCTGGCCGTCTGGACGATCGGTCTCGTCCTGGGCCTGCGGAACCTGAGCCAGCAGGGCATGTTCCTGGTCGGCGGCACACTGGCCGACCGGCTCGGGTACAAGCCGATGATCATGCTGGGCTGCTCGCTGCGCACGGCCGGGTTCGCCCTGTTCGGGCTGAGCACCTCACTGCCCGTGCTGCTCGTGGCGGCGGCCGTGACGGGCTTCGCGGGCGCGCTGTTCAATCCCGCCGCCCGCGCCTATCTGGCCGGCGCGGCGGGGGAGCGCAAGGTCGCGGCCTTCGCCGTGTTCAACGTGTTCTACCAGGGCGGCATCCTGCTCGGTCCGCTCGTCGGCCTGGCCCTGCTGAACAGCGGTTTCACCACCGTGTGCCTGGTGGCGGCGGCCGTCTTCGCGGTGCTGACCGTGCTGCAGGGCCTCTGTCTTCCCGCGCGGTCCGGCGCGGCGGCGGGCGCAGACCGGCCGGTGCTGCGCGACTGGCGTCAGGCGTTCGGCGATCGGGACTTCGTCTCCTTCGCCGCGGCGATGATCGCCTCCTACGCGTTGTCGTACCAGATGTATCTCGCCCTGCCCCTGCAGGTGCAGCGGGTCGGGGGCGGGGACGCCGGGGTGATGGCGCTGTACGCGATCTCGGCGCTGCTCGGCATCGCCGGCCAGGTACGCGTGACCTCGTGGTGCGCCGGCCGGTGGAGCCGCGGCCGGGCGATCAGCCGGGGCCTGGCGCTCATGGGAGTCGCCTTCCTGCCGCCCGCCGCCGCGGCGCATCTGCTCCTGCCGACGCCATGGGCGATGCTGCCGGTGATCGCCTGCACGGTCCTGCTCACGGCCGGCACGCTGGTCGCCTTCCCATTCGAGATGGCCACGATCGCCGACATGGCCGGAGATCGCCTGATCGGCACCTACTACGGCCTGTACAACCTGTTGTCCGGCATCGGCATCCTGGCCGGCAACCTGCTGTCGGGTGCCCTGGTGGACGTCGGCCGTACCTCCGGTCTGGGCGGCCTGCCCTGGCTGCTGATGGCCGCCGCGGGGCTCGCCTCCGCCGCGGCCGTCGGGCGGCTGGAACGGCGCGGCCGGCTCGCGCCGGCCACCGCCTCCTGAACCGGGCCGGCGCTCAGGCGTCGGAAAAGGTCATTCGGCTTGCCCGGCCATCCGGGGAACCCTACGGTAATCGGCTGGTGGCAATCCGTGACGTTAGGGGCTCGGGGATGGACCCAGTGGTAGTGGCGGCGGGATCCGCGCTGGTGACGGCGATGGCCACGGACGCCTGGCAGCAGGCCCGTACGGCAGTGGTCGCGCTGTGGCGGCGGTTCCACCCCGAGCAGGCCGGCCCGCTGGAGGCGGAGCTGGCCGAGGTCCGCGCGCAGGTGCTGGCCGCCCGCCTCGACGGTGACACCGACACCGAGGAGGCCCTGGCGGGAGCCTGGCGGCTGCGCCTGGCCCAGCTCCTGCGCCAGTCGCCGGAGGCGGGCGCGGAGCTGCGCCGGTTGCTCGACGAGCGGCTCACCCCGGCGGCCGCCCCGAGGACGATCGAGATGAACGCGACCGCCCACGACGAGAGCCGGGTCTACCAGTCCGGAGGCGACATGCACATCACCGGGCAATGAGCGCCACACCCGGACACCCCGGCCAGGACGAGCCAGGGGTGCCGCGGCCGGAGGATCCCGGCGTGCCGCGACCGGACGAGCCCGGGGTGCTGAGGCCGGACGAGCAGGCGGATCCACGCATCCGGCAGGAGGCCACCGCCTCCGGTCAGGCGCACGTCACCCAGGTCGCGAGGGACCAGCACCAGCACTACTACGACCGCACCCGTTCCACGCTCCGCACCACGTCAGGAACGGTGGCCGAGGAGTGCCCGTATCCGGGTCTGGCGGCGTTCGGGCGCGAACAGGCCCGCTGGTTCTTCGGCAGGGACAAACCGGTCGCCGACCTCATCGGCGCCCTGGACCGGCGGGCGCGTACCGGCGGCCTCCAGATGGTCATAGCCCCGTCGGGCGCGGGGAAGTCCTCGCTGATCCACGCGGGCCTGCTGCCCGCGCTCGACGGCGGCGCCCTGCCCGGCTCGGCCCACTGGCCACACATCGTCTGTACGCCCACCGCCACCCCGCTGACCACCCTGACCTCCCGCCTGGCCCGCGCCGTCGCGATCCTGACCGGCGCCGATCCCGCCCCCGAGCTGATCGCCGATCCCGGGCGGGTCCCGGCACTCCTCGGCGCCGGGCAGCGCGTGCTGATCGTGGTGGACCAGTTCGAGGAGCTGTTCACCATGGGCGCGGGCCCGGCGGAGCGGAGTGCGTTCATCGACCTGCTGGCCGGGCTGGCCGCCCCGTGCGCGGACGGTGGGCCGGCCGCGCACGTCGTGATCGGGTTGCGCGCCGACTTCTACGCCGCCTGCACCCACTACCGCCGGCTCCACTCCGCCCTGCGCGACAACCCCCTCGTGGTGGCCGCCATGACCGAGCAGGAGCTGCGCGAGACCATCCGCTATCCCGCCGCGGACGTCGGGCTGGACCTCGAGGAAGGGATCATCGAGCTGCTGCTGCGCGACCTCGGCGCCACCGGCGCGGCCGACACGGCCGATACGGGCGGCTACGAAGCGGGCCGCCTGCCCCTGCTGGCCCACGCGCTGCGGCGAAGCTGGCACTCCCGCAACGGATCCACGCTGACCGTGGGCGGCTACCAGGCCACCGGTGGGATCCAGGGCGCGATCGCGGCCACTGCCGAGGAGGTGTACTCGAGCCTCGACGCCGCCGGGCAGGCGGTGGCCCGGCTGCTGTTCCTGCGCCTGGTCAAGATCGGGGACGGCACTGAGGACACGCGGCGGCGGCTGCTCCGTACCGAGGCGGCCGGCACCGGTCCCGATCCCGGAAAGGCGGCGGCGGTGATGGACGCGTTCACCAGGGAACGGCTGCTGACCCAGGATCACCACACCGTCGAGATCACGCATGAGGCGCTCCTGCACAGCTGGCCCAGGCTGCGGGGGTGGACCAGCGAGAACCGCGCCGACCGCCTGACCCACCAGGACCTCGTGGAGTCCGCCGGGGTGTGGGACCGGGGCGGCCGCCAGGACCTCTCACTCCTCTTCCGCGGGACGCGGCTGGAGGCCACGCGGAGCTGGGCCGCCGGCGCGCCCGACCACGATCTCACCCCGGCCGCGCGGGCGTTCCTCGACGCTTCCGTCCACCGTCAACGCCGCTCCCAGCGGCGGCGGACCGGCGTCCTCGCGGTGCTGTCCGTACTCACGGTGCTGGCCGTCACCGCGGCGGTCGTCGCCGTCCAGCAACAACGCAAGGCCGTGGCGCAGCAGGTCGAGACCGGACGGCAGCGCGACCTCGCCGTCTACCACCGGGTCCTCGCCGAGGCCGACCGGCTGCGTGGCACGGACGTGTCGATGTCCGCCCAGCTGAGCCTGCTCGCGCACCGCATGAGACCCGGCAACGAGACCTACACCCGGCTGCTGACCGCCGGGAACACCGCCCTGTCCACTCCGCTGGCCGGTCATGACGACACCGTCTTCGCGGCGGCCTACGCCGCGGACGGCCGCACCCTGGCCACCGGCGGCTACGACCGGACCATCCGGCTGTGGGACATGTCCGGCCCCCGGCCCGTGCCGCTCGGCAAGCCCCTGACCGGTCACGCAAGCACGGTCTCCAGCCTGGCGTTCAGCCCGGACGGGCGGACCCTGGCCAGCGTGAGCCGCGACCAGACCGTACGGCTCTGGGACCTGTCAGACCCGGCCGCTCCCGCGCCCCTCGGCAAGCCGCTGACCGGCCACGACCACGTGGTCTACACGGTGGCGTTCAGCCCGGACGGCAGGACCCTGGCCAGCGCCGGCTGGGACCGTACCATCAGGCTCTGGGACGTCTCCGACCGCGCCCGGCCGCGACCGCTCGGCAGGCCGCTGACCGGCCACGCCGACACCATCGCCGCCGTGGCCTTCAGCCCCGACGGGCGCACCCTCGCCAGCGCGAGCGCCGACAGAACCGTGAGGCTCTGGAACGTGGCCCGCCGGACGCCGCTCGGCACGCCGCTCACCGGCCACCGCAGCTACGTCATGTCCGTGGCGTTCAGCCCGGACGGCACTACGCTGGCCGCCGCCGGCGACGACCGCACCATCCGGCTCTGGGATGTGCCCCGCCGGACACCGCTCGGCGCCCCGCTCACCGGCCACACCAACAGGATCAACGCGCTGGCGTTCGGCCCGGACGGGCGGACTCTGGCGAGCGGCGCCGCCGACGACACCGTACGGCTCTGGAACCTGTCCGACCGCGCCCGTCCCGTGCCGCTGGGCGTGCCGCTCACCGGCCACACCGGGGCGGTCAACGCGCTGGCGTTCAGCTCGGACGGCAGGACCCTGGCCAGCGGGGGCGGCGACCGGGTGCTACGCGTCTGGCAGGTCCACCCGCTGCTGACCGGTCACACGGGCAACGTGACCTCGGTGGCGTTCAGCCCCGACGGGCGGATCCTGGCCAGCGTCGGCGACGACCGCACCATCCGGATCTGGAACGGTCCAGAGCCGCTGGGCGAGCCCTTGACCGGCGGCAGGGACGGCATCTATGTGGTGGCGTTCAGCCCGGACGGAAAGACGCTGGCCGGCGCGGGCGGTGACGGACTCGTGCGGCTGTGGGACGTGTCCGACCCGGCCCGTCCCAGACTGCGCGGCAGGGCGTTGAGTGGGCACACCGGGGTGGTCTACGGTCTGGCGTTCCATCCCGACGGCCGCAGGCTGGCCAGCGCGGCCGACGACAACACGATCCGCCTCTGGGACCTGTCCAGGAGGGTGCCGCTCGGCAAGCCCCTGCGCGGGCACGGCAACGGCATCCATTCGCTGGCGTTCAGCCCTGACGGCCGTACGCTGGCGAGCGCCGCCGGCGATCAGACCCTGCGCCTGTGGAAGGTCTCCGGCCGTGGCGGCGCCGCTCCCCTGGGGCGGCCACTCACCGGCCACATCGGCCTCGTGCTCTTCGTGGCGTACAGCCCCGACGGGCGCACCCTGGCCAGCGGCAGCGACGACCAGACGGTGCGGCTGTGGGACGTCTCCGACCCCGCCAGGCCCGCCGCGCTGGGCTCGCCGCTCACCGGGCACACCGGTCCTGTCTTCTCCGTGGCGTTCAGCCCTGACGGCCGCAGGCTGGCCAGCGGCGGCGGCGACCATGCTGTGCGGCTGTGGGACGTGTCCCGTCCTGCCGAGGCCGCCGCCCTTGGTCAGCCGCTCGCCGGCCACACGGGTCCCGTCCACGATGTGCGGTTCAGCCCGCACGGGGCGGTCCTGTCCAGCGGCGGCGCCGACCAGACCGTACGGCTGTGGACGACCGACGCGAAGTCGGCCGCCCGGCGGATCTGCACGAGCACCGGCGACACGCTCACCCGTGACGCATGGCTCCGCTACGTCGGCGAAGACGTCCCGTACGCGCCGCCCTGCCGGACCTGACGGCCGCGCTCTCCGGCCTCGGCTTCGGCGGCTTCGGCCTGGGGCTTGCGCCCGAACGGCAGCAGGAGGGCCAGGCCGGTCAGCGTCAGGGCGCAGGCGGTCAGCGCGAGTTGGACGCCGTACGGTGATCCGGGCGTGCGATCCCGACGTGGCGCTGGTGGACGTGCGGATGCCGGGCATGAACGGGGTCGAGCTGGTGATCCGTCTGGCCGCCGAGCAGCCGCGGGTGGCGGCGATCGTGCTGAGCACGTTCGATGAGGACGACTACATCTTCGGGGCGTTGCGCGGCGGCGCGGTCGGTTATCTGCTCAAGGACTGCTCACCGGATGAGCTGGTCGCGGCCATCGTACGGGCGGGTCGCGGCGAGACGGTGCTGGGCAGTCCGGTGGCGGCCCGCCTGGTGGCCCAGCTGCGGCATGGGCGGGCCGATCCCGGCGGGTTCCCCGGTCAGGAGCTGCTGTCGGCCCGCGAGATCGAGGTGGCCAGGATGGTCGCCGCCGGGGCGGCCAACAAGGAGATCGCGGCCCGGCTGTTCATCACCGAGGGCACCGTCAAGAACCACGTCTCCAGCATCCTGCGCAAACTCGACGTACGCGACCGCGTCCAACTCATCCTCCACCTCAAGCAGTGACCCGCATGCTCCATGACCGGTCGGAAAACCGGTTGCGGAGGACGGGAGGATGAGCGGCATGGATCGACAACTGCTCAGCGCCATCGCGCATGCCGGCCATCCGATCGCCGCGCCCATCTCGGAGGCCGCCCTCGACCGGTTGCTGCGCCAGGCGGCGCTGCCGGACGGAGCCCGCGTACTCGACCTCGGGTGCGGCGAGGGCGAATGGTCGCTCCGGGCGCTCGAGCTCGTCCCGTCGGCTGTGGCGGACGGGGTGGACATCTCGCCGCACGCGCTGTCGTCCGCGCGACGGGCGGCCACCGCGCGGGGCCTGTCCGACCGGCTCTCGCTGCATTCGACGCCCGCCGCCGACTTCGCCGCCGCCGAGCCGTACGACCTGGTGCTCTGCATGGGCTCGACGCATGCCTTCGGCGGGTTGAAGGGGACGATGGACGCGGTCGCCCGGTTCGTCCGGCCCGGCGGGCTTGCGCTGGTGGGCGAGGGTTTCTGGGAACGACCCCCATCGGAGGCCGTCGAGGAACTCGGCCGGTTCAGCGACCTGGCGGGCACGGTGGCGGCGGCCGAGTCCGAGGGCTGGCTGACCGTCTACGCGCACGTCAGCGAGCTGGGGGAGTGGGACGAGTACGAATGGTCGTGGACCGGGTCGCTGGCGCGCTGGGCCGCCGCCAACCCGGGCCCCGACGGGGAGCAGGCACTCTCCGCCGCGAAAGAGCACCGCGACCTGTGGCTCAACGGCTACCGCGGCGTGCTCGGCTTCGTCTCCCTGCTCCTGCTGCGCGTCTGAACGTTCCCGCCGCCACACCGCTTCCGCGAGCAGACCGGCACGACCCCGCTGCGATGGCTGCACCGCGCCCGCGTCCGCCAGGCCCAGCACCTGCTGGAGACCACCGACCACACCGTCGAGCGCATCGGCGCCCAGGTCGGCTTCACCTCGGCCACGGCCTTCCGCGACCGCTTCGAGCGCGTCACCGGCGTCGGCCCCCACACCTACCGGCGCACGTTCCGCTGAGCCCGGCGCACGCCGTCACGGGAGCGGTGACGGCGGCTGCGGCTCCTCCCCGGACGTCAGGTTGCGCCCGCGAGCGAGATGCTGCTGCAGCTCGATGTGCCTGAACTGGTAGTACGGCCCCTCCGTGCGCAGCAGGCCCAGCCGGTGGGCGTCGTCCAGGAAGTCCATGGCCCGTAGGGGCAGCCTCCCCTTCGTGGCCAGGCGGGGGATCGTCAGCGTGTACGCCAGCCAGGCGTGGTGGCTGCCCAGCATGAGCCCGAACAGCAGCCCGAGCAACAGCCCGCCCACGATCGCCACACTCGGGCTGAGCTGAGCCTTGAGCCCGATGGATCCGCCCATGAGCCCGACGGCGAGCCCGCTGAAGATCCGGATGACGGTCAGGTTCCTGTCGGCCCGCCAGGTCGAGCGCGGGGACCTCGCGGTCGCGGCGGTCGTGGGGTGCTCGACCCAGCGGATCAGGCTGAGCACGACGACGAACCCGATGCCGGCCAGCAGGCCGATGTCCCTCGCGGCCCCTAGACCGGCCTGCGTGCCGCCCCTCGGGCTGGCCATGAGCCAGCCGACGAGCGCTCCCAGGGCTCCGACGACCAGCCCGTCCCTGAGGACGCGGAGAAGCTCGGAGAGCCTGCCGCGCAGCTGGAAGTCGGCGTGGCCGGGCGACTCGGTGAACCAGGAGCCGATCATGATGATGACCACGAGCGCGGAGAGCAGGCCGATGCCCGCGCCCGCGAGCGGCATCCCGGTCAGCAGCGTGAAGGCCAGCCCGACCGCGACCCCGATCGCGATGCCGGTCCACACCCGGACCGAGCGGCTGGGCGCGTAGCGGGCCAGATGCCACCACGCCATGTCGCGGGGGTTCTCCGGGCTGCGGGTGAGCTGGCGGGACAGGTACGTGAGCCAGCGGCCGACCTGCTCCGCGGTCCAGACGTGCTGCGGCCGGAAGGGGTGGGCGCCGTCGGCGGGCGGGCGCGCGCTCACCAGGGCGGGGATGAGCCGGTCGCACAGATGGTCGTGCAGTTCGGCCGCGCTGCCGTGCCCGAGCTCCAGCAGCGGCGTCGGATCCACCCGCGGCGCGATGTAGGTGGCGCGGACCAGCCAGAGCCCCAGAGACGTCGAGGTGACCTCGGCCAGCGCGGGGGCGGCGCCGGTGCGCAGCGCCTCCAGGACGCGGTCCCAGGCGGGGTGGGGCACGGG
>NZ_JADOGI010000115.1 GCF_015645445.1 Nonomuraea cypriaca
TCACGTATCTGGTCACCATGGCGTCCTCGACTGGGACGCCATGGTGACCAGATACGTGACGAACGGGCGGAGCCCCGCCGACGCCGAAGAGTGAGGACCCTTGCCATGGAGAAACACGAACCGACCCGGCGCGCCGTTCTGCTGTGGGGCGGCGCGGCGGGCCTGGCGGTGACGTTCGGCGTCGCGCAGCCGGCCCGCGCGGTGTCCGGCGCGGCGGCCGTGCCCGCCGGCGTCGAGGTCGACGACTCGGCCGACATCCCGCTGCAGCCCGGCCTGATCGGCTACAACATGCACATCACCAACCGGGCCTACCACTTCACCGACGACGCCTACCGCGCGCTGATCGCCCGGCTCCAGCCCCGTTGGGGACGCTGGTCGGCCGGTACGGCGAACAACGTCTTCGACCCCAGGACCGGCACCATGCCGGAGGAGCGCCGCGCCCAGATGTTCGACAAGCGCAACCAGTACTACCTCTACGACTGGGAACGCCGGGTCAACGCGGGCAAGAACGACGGCTACATGGACCTCGTCCGCTACTACGATTCGCTGCGCGAGACGTGCGCCGCCCTGACCATGGTGGTCAACACCTTCACCGGCACTCCCGCCGAGGCAGCCGACCTGGCCCGGTTCTGCGCGGACAACCACATCCTCGTCGACTACTGGGAGTTACAGAACGAGCCCTACCTGTTCACCGGCGGCGCGTCGGCCTTGCCGAAGTTCTACAACTCGGCGACCGACTACCTCAACAAGGTCAAGCCGTTCCACGACGCGATCCGCGGAGTCGATCCGGACGCCAAGACGGTGATCGCCTACACCCCGACCGGCGGCAACGCCTGGGACGACCGCATCTACCAGATCACCGCCCCGTGGTGGGACGCCATCGTCTGGCACACCTACGAGGCCGGCAGCAGGGAGACCGGCAACTGGCTGGCCGCCGCGTTCCGCGACCGCATCGGCGACGACTACCTGGCCCGCAGCCGCCTCTCGCCCACCCCGATCCTGCAGAACGAGCTCGACGTCCGCGTGGCCGGACCGCTCTACAACACCCAGTACAACGCGGTCTTCAACGCCGAGGCCGTCATGCGGCTGACGACCGCGCCCAAGGAGAACACGCGCATGCTCACCGGCGCGGGCGGCATCCCGCTGTGGATCCTGGACGCTGCCCAGGACCACACCGACAAGACCCTGGACGCCCTCGAACTGGGCACCACCATCGACAGCGGCGCGCTCGACCACCAGCTCTACTTCAAGACCGTCGGCGTCGCCAACGTCATCGTCAACGAGGCCGTCAACAACAGCGCCGCCCGCTGGCAGACCACGGTCACCGGCGGCGCGACGGTCGCCGCCCGCGACGGCGCGGGCAGCGCGCTCGACGTCCCCGCCCTCTTCGCCACCGGTTACCGCGGCGGGTTCGGCGGCAACATGAAGAACTACGCGCTGATGACGAACAAGTCGGCCGAGGAACACGTGATCGACTTCCGCGTCGGCGGCGCCACTCTGAACACGCAGGTCACGGCGGTCTACTCGGCCTCGGCCGACCCGGACGCGGGCAACACCGCCGACAACCCGGCACGGATCAGCCAGCAGAGCGTCACCTACCCGGACGGGTCGGCCGTCACGATCCCGCCCTACAGCGTGGTGCGGCTGGAATGGGCCCGCTCGGGCAGCCCGGCCGCCCCCCGCACGCCCCGCATCACCAGCGCCGAGGTGACCGGCGCCACGAGCGTGCGCCTGAAATGGTGGAACAGCCCGAACGCGACGTCGTACACCATCCACTACGGCACCACGCCCGGCGTCTACACACAGACGCGAACGGCCTCCTCCGCCGCCGGCACGACCGTGACGGGACTGGCCGCGGGCGGCACCTACCACTTCGCCGTCACCGCCACCGGCGCGGGCGGGAACTCGGGGCACTCGAACGAGGTCGGCGTCACCACGCAGGCCCCGCCCACCCCCACGAACGCGGTGGCGGTAGGCCGGAGGGCGGGTACGGTCACCGTCACCTGGCGCAGCGTCCCGCTGGCGACCGGCTACGTCGTGCGTTACGGCACCTCCACCTCCGCCCTGACCCAGACCCTCCAGGCGGGCAACCGGATGGGCGCCGACATCGACGGCCTCACCGCGGGCACCCGCTACCACTTCACGGTCGAAGCGTTCAACGGCGCCGGGTCCAGCGCTCCGTCGGCCGCCGTCTCCGCGATGCCGGTGCTCAACCTGCCCTACACCCCCGTCCGACTCCGGCTGAGCACACCCGACACCGCCGCCTCCGCCGCCCTGACCTGGGACCCCTCGCTGGTGCGCACCTTCCGCGACTACTTCGAGGACGGCGACGCCGCCGGCTGGACGGTCGCGAGCGGCACATGGAGCGTCACCGACCACCCGGATCCAGCGCGGGCCACCAAGGTCTACGCCGCGACCTCGGCCACGGGCCTGTCCGAGACGGTGAACGGCGACGCCGCCTGGGCAAGCGTGTCGATCGACGCCCAGATCGCCGTGACCTCCTTCACCGCGAACGGCACCGTCAGCGTCCTCGGCCGCTACACCGACAGCGGCAACTACTACCGGTTCGTCTACGATCACGCCGACCAGCGCTTCAAGCTCATCCGCGCTGTCAACGGCACGTTCACCACGCTCGCCCA
Source organism: Nonomuraea cypriaca (assembly GCF_015645445.1). Classification (GTDB taxonomy): domain Bacteria; phylum Actinomycetota; class Actinomycetes; order Streptosporangiales; family Streptosporangiaceae; genus Nonomuraea; species Nonomuraea cypriaca. Next base: position 2,640 of record NZ_JADOGI010000115.1, read on the forward strand.
GATCGACCTGACAGACGTGGGCCAGCCGTTCTACCCGGTGGACGTCACCAACATGCGCCTGGTCCTGGAGGCCGTCGGCGACGATCTCGCCTGCTACGTCAACCACCTGCCCGTGCTCACCGCGCAGGACTCCGCCCACCCCACCGGCGCGTTCGCCCTCGGAGCCAACCGGCAGGTCGCCTCCTTCGACAAGGTGCACGTCTGGACCGACAACATGACCGGGACCGGCGGGACGTACTCCCTCTACCGCAGCACCAGCCCGCAGTCGGGCTACACCCGCATCGCCTCCGGCCTGACCTCCCCGCAGTACACCGACACCGGCATCACCGCGGGCCGGACGTACTACTACCGCGTGTCCGCCGTCAGAGACGGCGTCGAAAGCCTCGGCAACTCCAACATCCTGACGGTGGTGACCTGACCCGTGACCCGCACCCGAGCCGGCGTCCTGGCCGCCGGCCTGCTCGCCGCCTGCCTCACCGGCGTCCCGGCCGAGGCCGCGACGCCGCCGAACATCGTGCTCGTCGTCGCCGACGACCTCGGCTACGACCAGACCTCCCTGTACGGCCGCCCCGGCGCGATCGCCACCCCGAACCTGGAGGCGATCGGCGACGACGGGGTACGCGTGACGCAGGGCTACGTGGCCTCCCCGGTCTGCAGCCCGTCCCGCAGCGCGCTGCTGACCGGCCTGGAGCCTGCCCGCGCCGGCGCGGACAGCAACCATCTCACCCGGGCCCGGCCCGAACGCATGCCGACCGACACGATCATGAAAGCGCTGCCCGCCGCGTACACCTCGGCGGCCATCGGCAAATGGGACCTCGCCGGAGGGCAGCCCTTCGACGCGAACCACCTCCCGGCCGCCATGGGCTTCGACGACTTCTACGGATTCTTCGGCGGCATGCACGCCTACTGCCCCGGCACCGCACTCAAGCAGTACGACCGCGCCACGCAGACCTACGCCAACCGCACGAGCACCCGCTACCTGACGCAGGAGTTCACCGACCACGCCGTCGACTACATCGGCGACCACGCGGCGAACCCGTTCTTCCTGTACCTGGCCTACAACGCGCCGCACACGCCGCTGGAGACGCCCACCTCGTGCGCCGGCGGCGCCCAGCAGTCCGACCAGGAGCGCTTCGCCGAGATGGTTCGCACCATGGACGACGGCATCGGCCAGGTTCGCCAGGCCCTGGAGGACAACGGCATCGCGGACAGCACGCTGCTCGTCTTCCTGTCGGACAACGGCCAGCAGCTCGGCTTCTTCACGGGGGCGACCCGCGGCGGCAAGTACGACCTGTTCGAGGGCGGCATCAAGGTGCCCTTCGCCCTCACCTGGCCGGCCGCCCTCCCCGCGGGCGTCACCTACCAGGATCCGGTGAGCGGCCTCGACCTGCGCCCGACGCTCCTGGCCGCCGCCGGGAGCGCCGGTGCCCCTCCGGCAGGCGCCTCCGGCGTGGATTTGACCCCGTACCTCACCGGCGAGCGAACGGGACGGCCACACACCCAGCTGAGCTGGCGCTACGTGGTCGACAAGGCCGAGCAGGGGCACCAGGGCACGGTCATCGCCGCCCAGCGGTCCGGCGACCTGAAATGGATCAGCAGCACCAGCCCCGCCCCCGCCACCACCACGAACTACCTGTTCGACCTGGCCACCAACCCGAGTGAGGCGGACGGCCAGAACCTATGGCCCGTCCCGGCGGTGAGCGGGCCCGTCCTGGCCGCGCACCACGCCTGGAACGCGGCCAACCGCGTCACCGAGAGCTTCAAGAACCCCCGAGGGCCGGCCGACGTGCGCGCGAACCTGCCCGACGGGTATCTCGAAGCGGGCGGAACCTGGTCCGTGGTCGACGTCGGTGACGACAAGTCTTACCAGGGCACGTCGACGGGCGCCGTGGGCAGGAGCATGCTGGAGACGAGCTACTTCGCCGACGTCAAGGCCTCCACCTCCGTACGGCTGATGGACCCCGGTCAGGCCGGCCTGATCGTGCGCGGCAGCGGAGCGGGGGAGAGCTTCACCGGCTACGCGGCCCTGATCGCCGCACCACAGAACGGCAGCGCCTGCGCCGGCCCCGCGCCCCAGCCGGGCGGCGGCAGCGCCCGCGTCGTCCTGACCAAGGTGGTGAACGGGGCCGGGACGCAGGTCGCCTGCGAGGACGTGCCGTTGACGCCGGACGCCGACCACAACCTCGTCGTCCGCGCCGTCGGCTCAGACGTGTCGATCAGCCTCGACGGCACCCAGCAGCTCACCTGGTCCGACCCAGCCGCCTTTCCTGGCGGGCGGGTCGGGCTGCGTGTGGCCGGGACGACGCAGACCGTCCGGGCCAGGTTCGGCACGCTGAACGGGGTGAGCTGCTCAGGCGCCTGCCCCTGACGCCGCGCGTCCGGACAGACCGGGGAGGCCGAGGCGCTGCCGGCCCCACCACCCTCAGTCGAAGAGGATGTGCCGCAGGGTCCGGGTGAGGTGTTCGGTGAGCTGGTCGGACGGCATCGAGGCGGAGGCGGCGCTGCGCAGAAGGGCGACGAGCGGGTCGCCGGCGGCGTCGGTCTCCATGCGCTGGACCGGAGTGGTCGGCGAGCACGGTCGAGCACCGGTCTCTGGGCGCGCCGCCATCCCGTATCCGATCACCGATCCGGCCCGGGCTCGCTACCGGACGGTCAGGCGCATGGTTCCGATGCGGGTGATGCCGGTCTCCAGGACGTCGCCGCGGTGGATCTCGCCGACGCCGGGCGGGGCGCCGGTGAAGACGAGGTCGCCGGGCAGCAGCGTCATCATCGACGAGGCGTAGGCGACGATGGCCGGCACCTTGGTGATCATCGTGGCGGTGTGCACCGCCTGGCGCTGCCGGCCGTTCACCGACAGGCGGATGTCGAGGTCGGCCGGGTCGCCGACCTCGTCGGCCGTGACCAGCCAGGGGCCCAGCGGGCTGAAGGTGTCGTAGCTCTTGCGGCGGGACCGGTCGGCGGCGCTGCGCACGGTGATGTCCAGGCCGAGGGTGTAGCCGACGACGCGGTCGAGGGCGGCCGCCTCGGGGATGTCCTTGCCGCCGGCGCCGATGACGACGACGAGCTCGGACTCGTGGTGGATCTCCTGGCCGGCGGCGACGACCGCGTCGGGCAGCACGATGTCGTCGTCCGGCCCGGAGATCGACGACGGGGCCTTGAGGAAGACGTCGAAGTCGAACATCCACGACTCGACGCGGCCGAGGGTGCGCTCCTGCACCCCGTGCATCTCGGCCACGTGGTCGGCGTAGTTGCTGGCCGAGGCGACGATCTTGGACGGATTGAGTGCCGGGGCGCGCAACCGTACCGGTTTCACCGGGCGGCCCCGCTCTGCGGCCTTCTCCAGCGCCCCGCGCACGTCCGCGAAGTCGCGGCAGAGCCTGCGCCACCAGCCCGCGCTCAGCGGGTCGGGATCGTGCGGCCAGGGCAGCGCGTCCGTCACGTCCACGACGCCGTCGCCGGTCACCACCCCGAGCCGGTGGTCGTCGAACAGGGCCAACCTCATGAGGGCTCCTCGGGTGCGAACGTGGACGTGACGGTCTGCGGGTCGGCGAGGGTCTCCTCCCGGTAGATCCCCAGGGCGCGGAGCACAGGGGTGTCGCCGAGGCTGAACAGGTCCGCCGGCGTGGCGGCGTGGTGCTCCACCGGCACCCACGACGGCGCGACGAACATGTCGCCGGCCTGCCAGTCGAACCGGCGGCCGTCCATGACAGAGTGGCCTTCGCCGCGGAAGACGACGTATACGGTGTTGCCGCTGCGCCGGACAGGCAGCATGTTTCGTCCCGGGACGATCCGATGCATCCCACAGGCGAGGGTGGGCAGGACGCTGGCACCCGAGACCGGGTTGGTGAACTCCAGGCTGACCATGCCTGTGTCCGTGCCCGCATCGGTGGCCGCGGCCAGCCGGGTGAGCTCGGCGTCGGTGTCGGCCCACCGGTAGACCAGCAGCGGGGACGGCGCCGGGTCCAGGGCCTCGGTGACCTGCCCGGCGGCGAACGCGGCAGTGCCATCGACTGGGCCGTGTTCTGCGGAGTCGTGCGGACCCCGCACGGGCTGGCGCGCCTCGGGGTGCGGCTCGAAGAAGATACCGTCCAAGGCTTCGATCATCGGCAGGTCGAGGCCGTCGAACCAGAACATGGGGGCGTCGCCGCCGTTGGTGTGGTCGTGCCAGGCCCACCCGGGCGTGAGGATCAGGTCGCCGGGGCCCATCGCGCAGGCCTCGCCGTCCACCGTCGTCCAGACGCCCTCGCCCGCCAGCACGAACCGGATGGCGCCGGGCGTGTGCCGGTGCGCGGGGGCCGACTCGCCCGGGCCCAGGGCCTGGAGGGCTCCCCACAACGTGCCGGCCGCGTACGGCCTGCCGTCCAGCCCCGGGTTGGCCAGGGACAGCACGCGGCGTTCGCCGCCGCGCTCCACCGGGACCAGCCGGATGGCCTGCTCGGCCAGCGGGCGCATCACCCGCGCCGGCCAGAGCCACGGCACCGCCTTGGGCCGCGGCGACGAGGTGAGCAGTTGCTCGGTGATGGTCCACAGTGGCCGCAGTCCCGCCTTCGACAGGCGCGCGTACAGGTCCTCCAGCTCTTCGGCGGTCGTCGTCGCCGTCATACCGGTACCTCCATCGGATGTCCGGGCGGCAGGCCGATGCCGAAGCGCCGCACGCTCTCCAGCAGCGAGACCCGCCGCATGTACGCGCGGGCCCGCGCCGGATCCGCCGCGATGGCCCGCATCTCTTCCTGGCTGGCCCGCCTGCGCGTCTCGTCGGTCTCTTTGAGACGTTCGGTGTTGCGCTGGGTGTCGGCCTGCACGTACTCCATGGCGACCTGGCGCCGCACGGCGTCGTAGGCGCTCAGCTCCGCGTCGGGATCGGCCTCGCCGGCGCGGATCCGTACGATGCGGGCGGCCGCGTCCATCACGTCGTGGATGCCGCTGTTGAGGCCGATGCCGCCGAGCGGGCTGTTGATGTGCGCCGCGTCCCCGGCGATCACGATGTTCCCGGCCCGGAAGGAGGCGGCGACCCGCTGGTGCACGTTGTAGGCCTGGAAGTCGACGATCGGGTAGTCGGCCGGGTAGGGCGCCACCGCCTGGAGCTGCTCCTGCAAGCGCTCCGGCGTGGAGGCCGCTTCGACGGGCTCGTCCGGCGGGACCGGATAGACCGCACGCCATGACTCGGGCGTGCGGAGCAGGAACAGCCACTGGGCCGGGTCGGCGATGTAGTTGACGTGGGCGAGGCCCGGGATCCGCTCCCCCAGGTCGACGGTGGTGCTGACGATCATGAACCGTTCGGGGTAGGTGTAGCCGGCGAACTCGATGCCCAATGACCCGCGCACCGTGCTGCCCGGGCCGTCCGCCCCGATCAGGTGGCTGCCGTGCAGGACGCGCGGGCCGTCCGGGGTCTGGACGTCGGCGGTGACACCGGCGGCGGTGTTGGCCACGCCGGTGACCCGGGAGCCGAACAGCAGCTCGACGCGGTCGTCGGCGCGCAGTTGGTCGTGCAACATCCGCACCAGGTGCTGCTGGTTGAGCTGGAGCCGGTACGGATAGGGCGTCTCGGCGGCGAGCAGACGGAAGTCGAACTCGGCGACGAGGCCGTCCCTGCGGTCGCGGAACTGGTAGATCGGCGCGACCAGGCCTTCGGCCTTCATTTGCTCCGTCACGCCGATGTCCTGGAGCAGCTCCAGCGTGGCCGCGTGGAAGGTCGAGGCGCGCCAGTCCGTCTTCGGGACGGGCTCGGCCTCCACCACGACCACGGGGAGACCGTCCTTGGCCAGCCGCGCCGCCGCCGTCATGCCGACGGGCCCTGCCCCGACGACGATCACCGGGAGATCAGTGAGCTGGGTCATGACACCGACGGTAGTAAGCTATTCCGGAGATGCGAAAGACAAGGCGCTAGAGTTCCTTTATGTCGAATTTGGTTCCGGGGTCGGAGTCCGTGCCCACGTCGGTGGACAACGCGCTGAGCCTGCTCGCACTGATCGGTGAGCAGCAGACCATCCGCGTCTCCGAGGCGGCCGATCGGCTCGGCGTGGCGCGTTCGACCGCGCATCGCCTGCTCAGCGCGCTGCGCAGGCACGGCTTCGTGCTCCAGGACAAGCCCAACGGGGTGTACCGCCCCGGCCCGGTCCTCAACGAGATCGGCCTGGCCGCCATCGGGCGGATCGACATCCGGTCGGTCGCCCGGCCGGTGCTGGAGGAGCTCAGCGAGCAGACCCGGGAGACCGTCAGCCTCAGCCTGATCGAGGGACGCAACGTCCGCTTCGTGGACTGCGTCGAGAGCCCGCGCACGGTCCGCGTCGGCGATCGCACCGGCGTCGTCATGCCCGCGCACTGCACGGCTGCGGGCAAGGCGATCCTGGCCGCGCTGTCCACGATGGAGCTGGACCGCCGGTACCAGGACCGGACCCTGGTCACCCGCACGTCGAACTCCATCTCCACCTGGGAGCGGCTGGAGAAGGAGCTGGCGCTGGTGCGGCGGCACGGGTACGCGCTCAACGAGCAGGAGGGCGAGGAGGGCGTGTACGCGGTCGCGGTGGCGGTGCGCGACCTGACGAACGCCCCGCTGGCGGCGCTGGCCGTCCTGTTGCCCGCGGACCGGATCGGGCAGGCCGACGCACGAGGCGACTTCGTGCCGCTGCTCGGCCAGGCCGCCGAATCCGTCCAACGCCTGCTGCGCGCCAACCTCTGAGCCCGGGGCGGCTATTTGAGGACGTGCCGGGTGTGGTCGAAGGAACGGTCGGTGAGGCCCAGGCGTCTCATGGAGGCCGCGATGAGGTCCACCGAGGCGCGGTCGGTGGTCGCGTTCCACTGCGGCAGATGGATCTTCTCGGCCAGCTCGGGCTTGAGGCCCGCGATCTTCGGGAGCGCGGCGCGGAACGCAGCCGGATCCCGTCTGGTGGACTCCGCGGTCCGCCGCACCCCCGCCTGGAAGGCCGACACCAGCCGCGGGTTCTCCCGTGCCTTCTCGACTGACATGAGGAACGTGCCGATCTGCAGTCCGTTCCTGGCGTCGGAGTACGGGGCGGCCACCACCCGCATCTCGGCCGTCCGCGCCATGCTCAGGAACGGCTCGATCAGCATGGCCGCGTCCACGTCGCCGCGTTCCAGGGCGGGCAGCATCTCGGGGAAGCCCATCTCGACGTACTTGACGCCGGTCGGGGTGGCCCCGGCCTTGCGCACGGCGGCGTCGATCACGATGTCGTTGATGTTGCGCAGCGTGTTGACGGCGATCCGTTTGCCGTTCAGTCCCGCCGCGCTGGTGATCGTGCTGGCCGCCGGGACTGCGATCCCGGAGAAGTCCTGGTCCGGGTCATCGGACGTGCTGGTGCCCGAGCCGACCATGGTGAGCGGCAGGCCCCGGTTCATCGCGATCACCGCGGAGACGACGTTGGAGCCGGCCACGTCGAGGCCGCCGTTGAGCAGCGCGGGGATCACGGCGGCCCCGCCCGCCGACGTCTGCACCTGGACGTCCAAGCCCTCCGCGGTGAAGAAGCCGCGCTGCACCCCGTAGGTCAGGAAGGCCGCCGGCATGCCTGCCGTGTCGGACACCTTGACCCGCGTCTGACCGTCACCGCCCGACACGCCGACGCCGCCGCCGGACAGGTCACCCGGATAGTCGCTGCACGCGGTGACCAGGAACAGCGCCAGCAGCAGCGCCCCGATCCCACGCAGCGCGCCCCTGCTCGTCATAGCGGCGATCCGGCCGGGCTGAGCGCGCCGAGCAGCTCACCGCGCAGCCGTCCGAAGTCCGGATGGTTCTTGGTGGTGAGCTGGTCGCGCGGGCGGGGCAGGCCCACGTCGACGCTGAGCGCGACGTGCGCGGGCGCCCGCAGGACCAGTACGCGGTCGGCCAGGTAGACCGCCTCGTCGATGTCGTGCGTCACGAACAGCACGGTGATCTCGTAGCGGCGCCATACGTCGAGCAGTAGGTCCTCCAGGCCGGCTCTGGTCTGCGCGTCGACGGACGCGAACGGCTCGTCCATGAGCAGGATCTGCGGCCGGTAGGCCAGTGCCCGGGCGATGGCCACGCGCTGCTGCATGCCGCCGGACATCTGCCACGGGTACGACTGGCCGCGCCCGCCGAGGCCGACCGCCTCCAGCGCCTCCTGGGTCGCGCCGCGCGCCTCCTGCCTCGAGACCCCCTTGTAGCGCAGCGGGAACGCGACGTTCCGCTCCACCGTCATCCACGGGTACAGCGACCTGCTGTAGTCCTGGAAGACGAGGGCCATCTCCCTGGGCGGCCCGGACACCACCACGTCGCGCAGCCGCACCTCGCCGGAGGTGGCCGGCTCCAGCCCCGCCAGGCAGCGCAGCATCGTGGTCTTCCCGCATCCTGACGATCCCAGGATGCAGACGAACTCGCGGACGGCGACGTCGAAGGTCAGGTCGGCGACGGCCGGGCGGGCGGACGGATCCGGGCCGTAGACCTTGCTCAGCTGGGCGACCTCAAGCATCGGAGTTCCCCTTCAGACTGCGGTGCCAGAACAAGACGCGTGCCTCCAGTACGAGAAAGAGCCAGTTGAGGACGAATCCGAGCACGCCGAGCAGCACGATCCCGGTCCACATCTCCGGGATGGCGAAGGACCGCTGCGACTCCAGCACGAAGTAGCCGATCCCGTTGTCGCTGGCGACCATCTCCGAGACCACCATCAGGATGATCGCGATGGCCAGGCTGGTCCGCATGCCCGCGAAGATCCGCGGGGACGCCGCCGGGAGGATGATCCGCGTCAGCCGGGCGGTCGCGGGGATTTGGAACGAGCGCGCCGCCTCCAGTTGCTGCGCCTCGACGCCGCGTACGCCGTCGATGGTGTTGAGCAGGATCGGCCACACTGTGCCGAGCGCGATGATGAAGACCTTCGACCCGTCGCCGGCACCGAACAGCAGCAGGGCGAACGGGATGAGCGCGGGCGGCGGCAGCGCCCGCAGGAACTGGACCACCGGGTCGGCCGCGGTGCGCAGCCGCCGGAACAGCCCGAGCGCCGTGCCGAGCGCCACCCCGGCGGCGACCGCGATCGCGTATCCGGCGAACATCCGGCCGAGGCTGGGCAGCACGTCCCCGCCTACCCGGTCGAAGAGCCACAGGTCGGCGAAGTCCCTGGCGACCTCGGACGCGGGCGGGAAGTAGAAGCTGCCCGCCTGGCCCGTCCACCACCAGACGGTCGCCAGCGCGGCGCACGGAACGACGAGCTGCAGCCCGAGCAGCCGCAGCGCGCGGCCCATCCGGCGGGTCGCGCGGCTCGCCGCCGGACGGGTCCGTCTGCCGGTGACCGGGTCGGTCACCGCGTCGATCGCGGCACGCGTCATCGGGCCACCTCCTGCCGTTGCGCGGGATGCCAGGCCAGCACCCGCCGTTCCAGGGCGCCGAACGCCGCGTTGAGGACCCAGCCGAGCAGTCCGGTCGTGATGATCAGCGCGTACATGCGGGCGGTCCCGCCCGCTGACTGCGCGACGATGATGGCCCGGCCGAGCCCGGGCGTGCCGACGACCAGTTCCTCGGTGATCGTCAGGATCAGCGCGATCGACGACGCGATGCGCAGGCCGGTCGCGATGTAGGGGGTGGCGCTGGGGAGCACGACCGTGCGGAACCGGGCGAACGTGCCCAGCCCGTACGAGCGCGCCGTGTCGGCGGCCACCGGGTCGACGTCCTGGACGCCGTAGATGGTCTGGAACAGCAGGGGCCAGAACACGGCGAAGGCGACGAGGAAGACCTTCGCCTGCAGCCCTGTGCCGTACACCAGGACGGTCAGCGGGATCAGCGCCACCGGCGGCACCGGACGGCAGAACTCGATGACGACGCGGGCCAGCCGGAAAATCGTGCGGCTGGAACCGAGCACCATGCCGATGGGCACGGCGAGCACGGCGCCCAGGCCGAGCCCGGCCGCCCAGCCGAGCAGCGTCCGGCCGACCTCCACCCACAGTGGCCGCCCGCCGGCCAGGCGGAAGAACTCGGCGTAGATCTCGCCGGACGGCGGGAACCAGCGCTCCGGCAGCAGCCCGCTGCGCGTACACAGCTCCACCAGCAGCAACGCCACCGCGATACCCGCCAGCTTGAGGCCGAGATCCGAGCCGGGTCTGGCCGACACGCGGGCGAGAAGTGCCACGGCCGTCTCCTTCCTAGCCTGGTGCTGTGTTACAGCCCGGTTAAGGGGAATTTATGTATGACTTCCGCCATACGCAATGGCGCCTCACTCGAATTCCGCAGACTAGAATCATGGTCACCACCGACGTCTTCGACCGCGTCGATTCCCGCGCGGCGCGTCCTAAGAGCCGGATGGCGCACACTCGTGCCGGAGATCGCCGGTCAGGGAGGTCTTCAAAGCCGGAGGGCCGCGGGACATCACAACCCTGGTCTTGCCTGCCACAGGAGGTAAGACCCCTCCTTGCGACCAGGCAGGTGCTGGGTTACGGTGATGCGAGACATCAGACGTCAGGTGTCCGGAATGGTCAAGGGAGCCGATCGTGACACTTGCCGAGAGCATCGCGGAGCGCCTGTTCCAGGAGATCATCGAGGGGCGGCTGAGCCCGAGCCGACCACTGCCTCCTGAGGGCGAACTCGCCAGCTGCTACACCGTGAGCCGGCTCACCATCCGCGAAGCGATCCGCATCCTGCGCACCCAGAACGTCGTGCGCATCCGCCGGGGCCGCGGCACCGAGGTGAACCCACCGGAGGAGTGGACATCGCTCGAGGCGGTCGTCCGGGCCTCGGCCACGCCGTCGAGCAACCTCGGGCTCGTGCCCGAGCGCCTGCTCGAGGCACGCAGGATGATCGAGATCGGTGCCGTTCAGCTCGCCGCGGAGCGCAGGTCCGACGACGACCTCGTGCAGTTGGGCGTGCAGCTCGAGGAGATGCGCGCGGCCTCCGCGGACGGAGACGTCACCCGCTTCGTCGACGCCGACATCCGCTTCCACGACGTCATCATGCATGCGAGCGGCAACGTCTTCGTGCCTTTGCTGTTCGGCCCTTTCGGTCCGCTGCTCATCGAGGCCAGGCGCCAGACCTCGGCGGTCCCGGAGATCCAGCGGAACGCCATCGAGCAGCACGGCAAGATCATCAGCGCGCTCACCGCGGGCGACAGCGAGATGGCTCGCCTGGCGATGGAAGCGCACATGCAGCAGACGCAGCGCGATCTCAGGCAGCACGTCCTGGACGGCCACGCGTGAGCACGAAGGAATCCACCGAGCATGTCCGGCCGCGTCCGATCGAGGACGTGCTCGCCGGCCAGCCGCGGGCCTTCTCGGTCTCCCCGGGGGAGCTCGCGGCGGCGGTGGCGTCCGGTCGTCGCATGATCGTGCTCGATGACGATCCGACCGGCACTCAGACCGTCTCCGGCCTGCCGGTGCTGACGCGCTGGTCGGTCGACGACCTCCGCTGGGCGCTCACACAGCGCGCACCGGCGGTGTTCGTGCTGGTCAACACACGTGGAATGCCCGCCGCCGCCGCGGCGGCACGAGACCGCGAGGTCGTACGCGCCAGTCTGGAGGCCGCGGCGCTGGAGGGGGTCGAGGTCGTCTTCGCCAGCCGTGGCGACTCGACGCTGCGCGGCCACTTCCCGCTCGAGGCCGACGCCATCGCCGAGGCGCTCAACCGGCAGGTGGACGCGGTCGTGCTCGCCCCCGCCTACATCGACGCGGGCCGCGTCACGGTCAACGGCGAGCACTGGCTCCGCACCGCCGAGGGCATGCTCCCCGTCGGCGAGAGCGAGTTCGCCCGAGACGCGACGTTCGGCTATCGGGCGTCGGCGCTGCCCGCCTGGGTGGAGGAGAAGAGCGGCGGCGCGATCCCGCGGCGCGAGGTTCCCGTGATAACGCTGGGCGAGCTGCGGTCGGGCGATCTTCCCGCTCTCGTTTCCCGCCTGACCTCGCTCGGTGCGGGACGGCCGGTCGCGGTCGACGCCGCCTGCGATGACGACCTGCGGATGCTCACGCTCGCGCTCATCGAAGCGGAGCGTCTGGGCAAGACCTTCGTCTACCGGGTGGGCCCCTCGTTCGTCCGCTCGCGCAGCGGGCAGGCGGCCGTGCCTCCGATCGACGACGCGCGTCTGCGCTCGCTCACGGATTCCGCGACCGCTCACGGTCTCGTCGTCGTCGGCTCGCACGTCGCGCAGACCACCCGGCAACTCGAGCGCCTGCGGGCGGGCCGGTCGATGGCCCTCATCGAGCTGGAGAACGATCGGCTGCTCAACCCCGATGGTGTCGGGGCCTACGTCGCCGAGGTCGTGGAGCGGGTCGTCGACCTCCTCGCGAGCGAGGAGGTCGTGCTCTCGACGAGCCGGGTGCTGGTCACCGCCGGCTCAGGCGAGGCGAACCTCGCGCTCTCACGCACGATCAGCGCGGGCGTCGTGCGCGTGGTGCGCGGCGTCACGGCCCGGGTACGCCCCGCCTTCGTCGTCGCGAAGGGCGGCATCACGTCCTCTGACGTGGCGACCGACGGGCTCGGCATCGTACGAGCCCATGTGCTCGGCACCCTGCTGCCCGGCATCGTCTCCTTGTGGGTTGCGGCCGAGGGCCGCTCCGCGGGCCTGCCCTACGTCGTCTTCGCGGGGAACGTCGGCGGCGACGAGGCCCTGGCCGAGGTCGTCGACCGCCTGAGAAAGGAATAGTCCATGTCACAAGCAGCACCGCGCGTCGCGCACATCGGGCTGGGGGCCATCGGCCTGCCCATGGCGCTGCGACTCGCCGGCGCCTTTCCCGTCCGCGCCTACGACATCGACGAGTCCCGCCTGAGGGCCGCCGTTCAGGGGGGCGCGACGGCCGCGGCGAGCTCGGCGGAGGCGGCGGCCGGCAGTGACATCGCCCTGCTGGCCGTGCGGGACCAGGCGCAGGTCGAAGCGGCTCTGTTCGGGGCCGGCGGCGTGGTGGGCGCCGGGTTCCGTGGGGTCGTGCTGCTGACGAGCACCATCGGGCCCGCGGCCGTACGCGCGATCGCCGAGCAGTTGGCGAGTGCGGGCATCGGCCTCGTCGACGCTCCGGTGAGCGGCGGGCCCGTGCGCGCGGGCGAGGGCGACCTGCTGGTGCTCGTCGGCGCGACGGCCGAGGCGCTCGCGAGCGTCCGACCGGTGCTCGAACGGCTCGCCTCGACGCTCACGATCGTCGGCGGCGCGGCGGGCGACGGCCAGGTGTTCAAGACGATCAACCAGTTGCTCGCCGGCGTGCACATCGCGGTGGCGGCCGAGGCGATCGCGCTCGCCCGCGGGCTCGGGGTCGATCCGCAGACCGTCATCTCCGCGCTCTCGCAGGGGGCGGGCGGCTCCTTCATGTTCGGCGACCGCGGTCCGCGCATGTTGCAGGCCTACGGCGACGGCGCGGAGGTGAAGTCGCGACTCGACATCTTCGTCAAGGACATGAGCATCGTCACCGGGGTCGCCCGGCAGACCCGGGTCGCGACCCCGCTCGCCGCGGCGGCCGAGCAGCTCTACCTGCTCGCCGACAGCCACGGGCTCGGGGCGCGCGACGACTCCTCCGTCGTGACGTTGCTGTCGCCCCGGGACGACGCATCCGAGGTCGGCTGATGCGCCACACCACCCTGGGCTCGTCCGGCTGCTCGATCTCCCGCGTCGCGCTGGGCACGATGACCTTCGGGCAGCAGACGGCGGAGCCCGAGGCCTTCGCGCAACTCGACCGCTTCACCCAGGCGGGTGGCACACTTCTGGACACCGCCGACGCCTACGGTGGCGGCACGAGCGAGCGCATCGTCGGCCGCTGGATCGCGAGCAAGCCGGCGCACGTGCGCGACGAGATCGTGCTCGCGACGAAGGCACGCTTCCCGACAGGGCCCGGCACCAACGATGTCGGGCTGTCTCGCAAGCACCTCGCCCAAGCCCTCGACGCTTCGCTCGAACGGCTCGGCGTCGAGACGATCGACCTCTATCAGGCGCACTCCTTCGACCCGCACACCCCGATCGAGGAGACTCTCCGTTTCCTCGACGACGCGGTGAGGGCGGGCAAGATCCACTACGTGGGGCTGTCCAACTTCACCGCGTGGCAGGTGCAGCGCGTCGTCGATGTCGCGTCCTTCGGCGGCCTTGTCGGCCCGAGCGCCTTGCAGGCGCAGTACAACCTGCTCACTCGCGAGCTGGAGTGGGAGATCATGCCCGCGCTCGAAGCGAACGGCCTGGGACTGCTCGTCTGGTCCCCGCTCGCGGCGGGGGTGCTCACCGGCAGGCGGCCGCTCGACGGGCTGCCGGTGGCGCGGCTGGAACAAGCCCAGGCGGTGCTCAAGGCGCTCGGGAAGATCGCGGAGCGGCGGGGTGTGCCGTCGAGCCGCGTCGCCCTGGCGTGGCTGGCCGCGCAGCCCGCCGTGTCCTCCGTGATCCTCGGAGCGCGCACCCTCCAGCAGTTGGAGGACAATCTCGCGGCCTTCGACCTGGTGCTCGAGGCCGGCGAACTCGCCCTGCTCGCGGCGGCGAGCACACCCGTCACCGGCGACTACCCGTACGGCGAGCGCGGCCTGGAGCAGCGCAGCCGCAAGCTCGAGGGCGGCCGATAGCCGGTGGAGCACCAAACCGCGGCGCCAAGATCCGCCAACAGACATCTGATGTCAGGCGTCAGGTGTCAGATGCCTTTCACGACAAGGAGGTCCGCCATGGGATACACCCGCTCACCGCTCAGAAGGGGCGCCCTGCCGGCTTTCGGCACCGCTCTCGTCCTCTTCGGCGTCGCTGCCTGCTCGGGGTCGGGGTCCGGGCCGGACACCGGTCCGCAGACCGTCACGCTCTGGGTCGCCTCACCCACGGAGGCGTTCACGACCAACCTGGTGAACGCCTACAACAAGACGCACAAGAACCAGGTCAAGGTCACCGGCATCCCCGACGACGGCTTCCTGCAGAAGGTCGGGACCGCCGCGGGCGCCCGTACGCTGCCGGACATCGTCGTCTCCGACGTCGTCTACATGCCCAACTACACGAGCAAGGGAGTCTTCCTCGACCTGACGAGCCGGGTCAAGGCGCTGCCGTTCGCCGGCAGCATCGCGCCCTCGCACATCGCGGCCGGCACGTGGAACGGCAAGGAGTACGGCATCCCGCACAAGCTCGCCTCCTCGGTGCTCTTCTACAACAAGACGCTCTTCAAGAAGGCGGGCCTGGACCCGGACAAGCCGCCGGCGAACTTCACCGAGCTGCTGTCGGCCGCCAAGGCGATCCGCGCGCTCGGACCGGACACCTACGGCTTCGACTTCGGCGGTAACTGTGGCGGCTGCACCGCGTACACGATGTTCCCGTACATGTGGGCGGGCGGCGTCGACATCCTCGCCGAGCAGGGCAAGAAGGCGAACTTCGACAACAACACCGTCAAGCAGGTCTTCGCCCTGTACAAGCAGATGTGGGACGCGGGTGTGATGCCCTCCAACGCCATGACGCAGGACGGCTCGACCTGGGCCAACAACTTCGAGTCCGGCAATGTCGGCATGATGGCGCAGGGCTCGGCGATCGTCGGCGCGCTGCAGAAGCAGGACTCCTTCGACTGGGGCGTCGCGCACCTCATGGCGCCGGACGGCTCGGGCGGCTCGACCTTCGTCGGCGGCGACTCGGCCGCGATCTCGGCTTCGTCCGAGCACGCGGACGCCGCGTGGGACTTCCTCCAGTGGACGCTCCAGGAACAGCAGCAGATCGACATCGTCGCGAAGAACGGCGACCTGCCCGTCCGCACGGATCTTTCCGGCAACCAGTACACCGCCAAGGACCCGCGCACGAAGTTCATCATGGACGGCGTCGCCACCGGCAAGACCCCGTTCGCGCTGCCCTTCGGCCAGGCGTTCAACGACCCGACCGGGCCGTGGATCGCGATGGTGCGCGGCGCCGTCTTCGGCGCCAAGCCGGATGACGCCGTCAGGACGGGTCAGCAGACGATCCAGTCGGCGCTGGACAGCGCCCAATAGCACCGACCCCCCGCGCTGCCGTCCCTTGGGAAGGGCGGCACCGCCCGCACGGGAACGAGGAGGGGACGATGGCAGTCTCCAAACCAACCTCCAAACAAACATCGCCGGCCGCGAGGACCGGGGCGCTGTTCGTCGCCCCGGCCGGCCTCGTCACGCTCATACTCTTCCTGATTCCGCTCGGCATCCTCGTCTGGATGTCGTTCCAGGACTATCCGCTGCTCGGCACGCCGAGCTTCACCGGGTTCGACAACTACCTCGCGATCCCGGGCAACAGCGTCTTCACCAAGGCGATCGGGTTCACTCTCGTCTACACCGTGGTGACGACGGTCGTCATGTTCCTCATCTCGTTCGTGCTCGTCGCGATCGCCAACAGTCGCCGGCGCGGGGCGAAGTTCTACCGCACGAGTTACTTCCTGCCCTACGTCGTCGGCACGGCCGCGGCCACCCTGCTCTGGTTCGTCGACTCCGACTCCGTCATCGGCGTCTTCAACCAGGTGCTCATCGGTCTGCACATCGTGCAGCAGCCCGTGGCGTTCCTGGCGACCCCGACGCTGGCGTTCTGGTCGATCATCATCCTCGTCTCCTGGAAGTTCATGGGCTTTCAGGTGATCGTGCTCCTCATGGGCCTGCAGTCGATCCCGCCCCAGCTCTACGAGGCCGCGCGCGTCGACGGGGCGAGCAGGCCGCAGCAGCTGCGCTACATCACCATCCCGTCCCTGCGGCCGACGCTGGCGCTGCTCTTCATCCTCTCGGTGACCGGTTCGCTGCTGGCCTTCGACCAGTTCCTCATCCTCACCAAGGGCGGGCCGGACAACAGCACGGTGAGCGTCGTCTTCGCCGTCTACAACACGGCCTTCGTCAACTTCGACATGGGCAAGGCCGCGGCGCTGTCGGTCGTGCTGCTCGTGGTGCTGCTCATCATCAGCGCGGTCCAGCTCCCACTGTTGCGCAGGAAGGACGTCTGACCATGGCCACCCGCACCGCATCAGTCCCGTTCACGCTCTGGTCGGGCGCCAAGACGAGCGTGTTCCACCTCGTCGCGGGCGTCCTGGCCGCGCTCTTCCTCTTCCCGCTCATCTGGGCGGTGCTCAACTCGCTGAAGAGCCCGGCCGAGGCGAACGCGATCCCGCCCACCTTCCTGCCGCGCTCACTCTCGCTCGGCAACTACGGGACGCTCCGCGAATACGGCGCGGGAATCTCCGCCTACGCGGGCAACAGCCTCATCGTCGCGCTCATCACCGTCGCCGGCACGGTCGTCATCTCGGTACTCGCGGGCTACGGCTTCTCGCGCTACGAGTTCAGGGGGAAGAATCTCACCTTCGTCACCATCCTGGCGATCCTCATGGTTCCGTACGCGACGATGCTGCTGCCGCTCTACATCCTGCTCGGCGTGTTCGGGCTGCAGGACTCGCTCATCGGCCTGGGGCTCGTGCTGATGATGTTCCAGCTGCCGTTCGGCGTGCTCATCATGCGCAACGCTTTCGACTCGATACCGCGCGAGCTCGAGGAGGCCGCGTTCCTCGACGGCGCAGGGCCGCTCGGCGCGCTGCGACACGTCTCGCTGCGCATCGTGACGCCCGGCGTGGTGACCGTGGGCCTTTTCGCGTTCCTCGCCTCGTGGAACGAGTTCCTCGCGCCGCTCATCTTCCTCAGCACCGGGGAGAAGTTCACGCTGCCGCTCATGCTCGTCAGCGTGCGCGAGGGTACCTTCGGCCAGATCGACTTCGGCGCGCTGCAGGCCGGCATCGTCGTCGCGATGATCCCGTGCATCGTGCTCTACCTCGTGCTGCATCGCTACTACGTCAACGGCCTGCTCAACGGCGCGTTGCGCGGCTGACCACCCTCCGACCAGAAAGGCATCCTGATGACGGCAGACGCCCCGCTGGACGAGATCGCCGCGCCCTGCTCACCCCGCTCCGGCGCGCGCCTGGCGCTGCAGCCGATCTCGATCGGGCGAGCGCGCGTCACCGGCGGCTACTGGGCGCGATGGCAGCGCGACAACCGCGCGGTGACCACGCCGCACGCGACGCACTGGCTGGAGAAGGACGGGGTGCTGGACAACTTCCGCCGGCTCGTGGACTCCTCGGTCATCGCGGAGCGGCGCGGCTGGGTGTTCTGCGACTCCGACCTCTACAAAGTGCTCGAAGGCATCGGCTGGGATCTGTCGCGCGGGGCGTCCGCAGAGCTCAGCGCCTTCGTCGCCGACGCCGTCGCGCTCCTCGACCGCGTGCAGGAGGATGACGGCTACCTCAACACCTTCGTCCAGGCCGGGCTCGAGCAGCGGTACGCGAACCTCACCCGCGGACACGAACTCTACTGTGCCGGCCACCTCATCCAAGCCGGCATCGCCCTCGCGCGGACGACGGCCGATGAGAGCCTGCTCGCGATCGGCCGGCGCTTCGCCGACCACCTCGTGGCCGAGTTCGGCAACGGCCGCCGCGGTGACACCGACGGACACCCCGAGATCGAGACCGCCCTCGTCGAGCTGTATCGCCACACCGGCGAGCGCGCCTACCTCGACCTCGCCAAGCAGCTCATCGACGTGCGCGGACACGGCGTGATCGGTCAGGGACTGTTCGGCCCGGCCTACTTCCAGGACATCGCGCCCGTACGCGACCAGGACACGGTCATCGGCCACGCCGTGCGGGCGCTCTACCTGCTCGCCGGGGTCGTCGACGTCTATCTCGAGACCGGCGAGGAGGCACTGCTGCACGCGGCGCAGCGCCAGTGGCGCTCCATGGTCGCCGAGAAGACCTATCTCACGGGCGCCGTCGGTTCCCGCTTCGAAGGCGAGGCTTTCGGGGACCGTTTCGAGCTGCCACCGGACCTCATCTACGGCGAGACCTGCGCGTCGATCGCCGGCGTCATGCTGAGCTGGCGCCTCCTGCTGGCCACCGGGGACGGCGCCTACGCCGACCTCATCGAGCGCATCCTGTACAACGCGTTCTCCGGCGCGACCTCGGTGAGCCGCGACAGGTTCTTCTACGTCAACCCGTTGCACCGGCGTTCACCGCGGCCCCCGGCGCCCACCGGAGGCAAGCCGCTACGGACGGACGCCCCCGGAACCCGTGCCGAGTGGTTCGACGTCGCCTGCTGCCCCCCGAACATCATGCGTACCATCGCCTCGCTCAGCGGATATCTCGCCACCAGCGACGACCGCGGGATCCAACTGCACCTCTACACCCCCTCCAGCGTGAACACGGAGCTGGCCGCCGGCGAAGTGGCGGTGTCGGTGGCCACGGAATACCCGGAGGACGGCGTCATCGCCGTGACGGTCGAAAGGTCGATCACGCAACCGTGGACACTGTCCCTGCGCATACCCTCCTGGTGCCGCCGGCCGGCGCTCACCGTCGCGGGCGAACCCGTGCCCGTCGAACGCGGCGCGCGCGGCTACGTGGTCGTCGAGCGTGTCTGGGCACCGGGCGACGTCGTCGTACTCGATCTGCCCATGCCGGCGCGGGTGACCGCGCCGCACCCCGCAGTCGACGCCGTGCGCGGCCAGGTCGCGATCGAGCGCGGCCCCGTCGTCTTCTGCCTGGAAAGCGTCGGCGGTGAACTGGATCTCGACGCGGTCGAGCTCCTCATCGAGGCGAACCTGCGGGTCGAGCGCGACGAGGAACTGTTCGATGGCACGACAGTCGTGCGCGTCGCGGGACGACTACGCGACGACTCGGCCTGGGAGGGCGCCGGCTGGAGCGAGATCTCCGCGGTCCCGGCATCGAATCGGCGTCCGCGCGAGCTCACGGCGATCCCCTACCGGCTCTGGGCCAACCGCGGACCGTCGACGATGCGGGTCTGGGCCCCGGCCGTCCACGCGCCGTCGATCCCGTAGGTCACGAACGTTGTCCGGTAGAGCCGGGCGATGCCCCGCCCCCGCGCCGGCGTACCGGCCCGGGGGCCACTGTGTCCTGTTGACCGGTCGTACGAGCAACCTGCCAGGAGCCGTTGGCGTGATCTTTAGCGGCGCTTGCGCACGTCAGAGCGCGTAACTGCCAGCCAGCTGCACGACGTGGCCGGTGTCCAGCGAGCTTGATGCGAAGCAGGGAAGATGGGTGAACGTCAGCCTCGCGATCATGCAGCTCGCCACCAGGGGATGAAAAGGCTGACTGAATTTTGAAACACGCCCCAAGAGCCGCGACCCCACTGTCGCCATCAGGGGTGGGCGCGCTCTATGACGAAGACGTAGTCCTTCACGATGGGCCCGAAGAAGTCCTCCTTGGCGACCCTGACGATGGCCTGTCCGGGAACGTCGTCCGCCTGCGAAAGGATCTCGTACCGCGTGGCCCGGTCGGCGGGGATGACCTTGGTGATCTTCGGTGACGCGCCGGCGGGCAGGGTGATCCTGTAGGACGAAGCGGATGGGTCGAAGGCGCCGATCGTCCGCCCGCCGACCACGATCTTGATCGACAGAGGACCGTTGTCCGCGGGATTGTCCCTGCCGCTGAACTCCTTCCAGTAGTTCACGCAGGTGTCCCGCCAGTCGCCGGCATCGGCTTCGTGGATGGTGAGCTTGGTCTTGACCTCGGAGAAGCGGCGGGCGTCGATGGAGGGTTGCAGGGAGTCCCAGGTCAGCCGCATCCAGGTGACGTACTGGACGCCCATCTGGTAGCGGTAGACCAGTTCGTCCCAGAAGATCCTGCCGCTCCTCATCCGGCGGTCCCAGCGCACGTGGTGGAACCACATCAGCAGGTTCTCGGGGACGGTGTCGATGTCGCCGTATCTGGCTGCCAGAGTGGGGAAGTACTGGGCGGTGAAGTCGCTCCCGGTGGAGGAGCGATCATAGCCCAGGCCGATGCTGTCCGCCTTGTTGTAGTACACGGGGCTCCAGTCGTCCCGCGCGAGCCGTTCCGCGGGGTTGGGGCCGTAGTGGTCGCTTGACCGGAACTGGTGGGCCATGCCGAACGGGGTTTGATAGCTCACCAGCGCTTCCCAGGAGCCCATCATCATCTTCACGATGGTGCCCACCACGTTCTTACGGTTGCTCCAGGTCATCCGGACCCAGTCGGCGGCGATGTCCGCGGAGTCCAGCGTCCAGTCCCAGGACTGGCGGCCGAAGGCGAACAGGTTCGCCTGAGAGAAGTGGTGGCCGGTCAGGTTGTCCGCGTTGCCCAGGTTGGCCACGCCCACGATGGCGGTGTCCGAGTGGCCCTGAGCCGTTCCGTCCACGATGTGGCCCATCAGCCGCTTGTCGAGCAGCCGGCCCCGCTCGTCCCTGGCGTAGGTGTCGGTCTTCAGGGCCTCTTCCCACATGGGGCCCAGGTAGCAGAGCATCTCGTCCTGGCCGGTGTACTCCTGGGTGATCTGCAGTTCGAGCGCCTGGTTGGTGTGCTCCATACGGCCGAACATCGGATGGATGGGCTCCCGCGCCTGGAAGTCCAGGGGGCCGTTCTTGGTCTGGAGGAACACGTTGTCCAGGAAGCGGCCTCTCGTCCCGTCGGGCTGGCGCTCGTCGTTGATGTACCCGAACTCCAGGTACGCCCTCTTCAGCCGGTCCTCGTCCACGTCGGCGTTGTAGACGAAGGTGCGCCAGTAGATCTTCATGCCGAGAGGCGCCACCGCCGCCGCGATGGCGTTGGCGCCGTCCCCGTGGTCGTCGCCGAAGTCCTGCGGTCCCGGCTGGCCTTCGGAGTTGGCCTTCACGGTGAAGCCGGTGAAGTCCGGGATGGACGCCTGCAACAGCCTGGCCCGCCGGTTCCACCATCCCCTGAACTCCTCGCCGTGTGGATCCAGCTGCTCGTTCGTCAGCGTGTCCGGCGCGAACCGGGGGTCCGTGGGGGCCGTGTAGTTGATGGACAGGGCGAGCTTGATCCCGTACGGTCGTAGCGCGTCGGCCAGCGCCGCCTCCTGCGCGATGTACTCCGGTGTGAGATAGACGTTGTCGGCGTTGACGAGGTTGATCGTGATGCCGTTCATCCCCACGGACGCCATCGCCCGCGCTGCCACGATGTAGCGGTCGAGGATGACCGGAAGGTTCCGCCCGGCACTCTCGCCGGTGCCGGTGAAGTTGAAGATCGTTCCGTTTTCCCCGTTCAGACCGCCCGTTCCCGACGCGTTGTTGCCGGCGTAGAGGCGTACGGTCTCCCAGTTGTTCAGGTGGCGGTGCCTGACCCTGGGGGACTCGGAGATGTCCAGCCTGGTGATGGACTTGTGCGTCTGTAGGCGCCGCAGGAAGGCGAACGTCCCGTACAGGGCTCCGACCTCCGTGTTGCCGGCGATGACGGTGAACCCCTGAGTCCCCCTGAAGAACGACCGGATGAGGTAGCCGTCGTCGCCGACGGAGGTCAGGTCGTCGGCGGAGATGTGCTGCCGTACGATCCTTGAGCTGTCCCGTGTCCCCACGATCACAGCGCCGTCGGAGGGCTTGTCGCCCGGATCTGTCTTCACCGGCACTGCCCGGTCCAGCAACCCGCCGAGGCCTCTGACCAGTTCGTCCCTGGCCGCCTCCAGAGTGGTCTGCACGAGCTTCTCGGTCGATCCCGGCGCCATGCTCAGGTTCGGCGTATGGCGGTGCACCTTCTTCCGTCCCGCGTTCTCCACGATGACGGCGGTCACCGATTCCCGATATTTCCGGAGGAGACCCGGGTCGCCGACCGGCACGTACCGCAACCACAGGTCGGAGCCGTCGTAATCGCCGTCCGCCGTCGTCCTCAGCGCGGCGGCCCCTTCCTCCCTCCCCACTGCCCCCGCGGCCGCGCCGGTGCCCGCGACCAACCCCGTGGCCGCTGTGACCGGCACGACCGCTCCTAAAAGTGTCCGGCGACTGATAATCATGATTCGGTGATAACACGCCGGCTTGATTTCGTGAACACGAAGGACACGCCGGCAACAGGCGCAGCCCCGACTCGGCGCGCCCGCGGGATCGTCAGCCTCAAGCGCCCGGTCAGAAGAACGGGCAGTAGCACGCGTACGACCTCGGTGGGGCGTGGCTTGGTGGTCCGCGCGCGACGCCCCTGACCCGTGGACCTTATGGCTTGCGTACGATCCCGCACCACTGGTCGACCTCGACCGGCAGGCTGCCGTCGTACTCTGGCTCGGGGCGCCACCGTGAGCACGAGACCCACCCCGGTTCCACCATCTCAAGGTCGGCGAAGAACTCGGCGATCCGCTCGGGGGTCCGCAGCTTGAGCTTCGGCTGGGCGTCGATATTCCACACGCGCACCGCCTCGGCGGTGGCCTCGCCGTTGATCGCCGTGGTGGTGTTGGCCACCGCCACGTAGCTCCCGGATGGCACCGCGGCCAGCAACCGGTCGATGATCCGCTGCAGCTCATCGTCGTCGCCAATGAAATGCATGACGCCCAGCAGCATGATCGCCACCGGCTGGGAGAAGTCCAGTGTCCTGGCCGCCTCCCGCAGGATGGTGTCCGGGTCGTGCAAGTCGGCGTCGATGTAGTCGGTGGCGCCCTGCTCGGAGCTGGTCAGCAGGGCTCGCGCGTGCACCAGCACCAGCGGATCGTTGTCGACGTACACGATCCGCGACTCGGGAGCCACCCGCTGCGCGACCTCATGGGTGTTGTCCTGGGTGGGCAATCCGGTGCCGATGTCGAGGAACTGCCGGATCCCCGCCTCGGCGACCAGGTGCCGTACGGCCCGTCCCAGGAACAGCCGGTCGGCCTGTGCCAGCTCGATCACCACGGGAAAGATCTTCCGAACCCGTTCCCCGACCTCCCGATCCGCAGCAAAATGATCTTTACCGTTCAGCCAGTAATTCCAGATCCGTGCCGTGTGCGGCACGTGGGACTGGAGTTTGTCCTCGACGTCGGGTTCGTCGGGCATCATCAATCCTTCCAGGAACGGTGGAGAAGTCATCAAATCGCCGGATTCCGAGTGTATAGCCGAGGTGATGCCGGCCAGTGGGACACCGCGAACCGTCGGCGTGGATTCTTGGATCCAGGCGGGACGGGACGCGGCGGTTCTGCGACAGCCGCGTCGTGGAGACCGTCGAGGAGATGGACGTCGATGTCCTGGAGCGGCTGCGGCGCGCCGGGGGCCATCGCGCATCGTGGTCCGCCTAATTCGGAGCGATTTGCCAGGTGCCGTCGAAGCTGGCGCAGGGCTCGCCGGACGTGGTCCCGCCGACGGTGTGGTAGCCGGCCGGGATCTGGGCCAGGCCGACCCGGCAGATGGTGGTGATCCCCACCGGGTTGGGGGTACGGATGGTCCAGGTGCTGGTGAAGCTGGTGCAAGGGCTGGAGTTACCCTCGCCGACGATGACGAACCCGCTCGGAACGGCGACCCACATCGAGGACCGGAACGCCTGAGCGGTCGACGGTCTGGACTGACGCTGCCCTCCGCACGGCTGCGGACGGTGGTGGCGTCGGCAGCCTGGGCGGAATTCGAAATCCGCTTTTACCTTGCGGACCGCGTCACGATTCTATGGCCGGTCACAACCTGCCGAGGGCCTTGGCCAGCGCAGTCGCGGTGGAGGCGATCACCTTGTCATCGTGCGGGGTGTTGTTGAGGTTGCGGTTGGTGAACACCGACAGGATGATCGGCGCGTTCGATCCGGGTGTCCAGACGATCGCCACGTCGTTGGCGGTGCCGTAGTTGCTCGCGCCGCCGGTGCCGGTCTTGTCGCCGACCGTCCAGTCCTTGGGGAGTCCCGCCCGGATCCGGTTGATGCCGGTGAGGCTGGCCTTCAGCCAGCCGACCAGCCGCGCTCGGTCGTGGGTGTGGAGGGTCTTACCGGTGGTGAGCTTGGTGAAGGTCTGTGCGGCCGCCGCGGGGGTGGTGGTGTCGCGCTCTTCACCGGGCTTCCACTCGGTCAGCGTGGGCTCCGGTCGGTCCAGGCGACTCGTCCGATCACCGGTGGCGCGGAAGAACTCGGTCAGCCCGTGCGGCCCGCCGATCTGCTTCAGCAGCGTGTTGCCCGCGAAGCCGTCCGATTTGGTGATCCCGGCGCGGCACAGCTGTGCAGGTGTCATGCCGGTGTCGGTGTATTCGGTGGTTTCTGGGGAGTTCGCGGTCAGCTCGGCCATCTCGGCAGGCTTCCAGCGAATCACCTTGTCCATCAGCCCGGGGTCGCTGGTGCGCGCTTTGTGCAGCACTGCCGCGCACGCGAACACCTTGAACATGGAGTTGAACGGGAAGCGCTCGCCGGCCCGGTAGCCGACCGTTCTACCGGTCCCCAGGTCGATGCCCACCGCGCCGATACGCCCGTCGTAGGACTTCTCGAGTTCCTGCAGCGTCTTGTTCAGGTCGGAGCCGGAGAGGGCGTTGCTCCCCGTCCGGGCGGAGACGCTGGTGGTGCTCGTCTCGCCGGTGACGGCACCCGCCGCATAGGCAGGGCCGCCCAACAGCACGGCAGCAGTCAGTGTCACGACCGCTAGTCGCAGTCGGAGATGTCGTGTCATGCCGAAGAGAAGATCATAAAATATCCAAGGGCGTCCAATACTGATATGGATGACCCCGCCATATCGATATGGATATCGATAGTCGTCTCAAGCGCACCTGACGCCAGTACTGGTCTTGCTTTCTCATTTGAAGTGGCGGGTTTCGGGGAACGGGACGTCGGCAGAGGTGTAGCCGTGCTCGCACAGAACTCGTCCATCGCGGCCAGGCCCGCGCTCATGACCCCCCGGTCCGAGGCGGCGAGTCGTAGTAGCCCCGGCTCGCGACCAGGACGCTCTCGAAACACGTGTAGCGGTCGATGGTCTCCTGATCCGCGCCCGGAAACGGGACCGCCGATCGGGACATCCCGACGGAGAACTCCGGCACCACCAGGCCGCAGTCGCCCTGGTCAGCCTCGACGTCGTAGCGGGCTCACAGTTCCGCGATCACCTGCTCGGCAGGCGTCGAGAACAGGTCCACACCAAGCAGGAACACACTGATCTTGTCATGGAAAGGGTCCGTGGTCAGGGTTGTGACAGGTTGAATGAGAAGCGGTCCGAAGTTGTCCCGTGGAAGGTGGCGGTTTCTTGGTGTCAGGCCCGGTTTCCCGCTCCCCAGTAGAACGGCCCAGATGTTGAGTGAATCTTGATGCGCCATCCGATCCGCTCGAGCTGTCGTTCGAGATTCGGCGGTTGGTGCGGGACTTTGACGATCCGGTAGGCGGTCCCGTCCATGAGCTGGCGTTGTATGGTCGCGGATTGCTCGCCCTCGATGAGTTCGTCGGCGGTCCGGTAGCCGTCGTCGACGAAGAATACCCGCCCCTCCGGTTTCAGGCAGTCGGCCACCAGCGACCAGAAGGACGCGAAGCGTTCGGCGGGAACGTGTGACAGCCAGAACCCGAAGAAGACGACGTCGTAGCGACGGTCCGGCTGCCAGCGGAACAGGTCGGCTGACACGAAGCGCACCCGCTCGTCCTCGCCCACCCGCGTCGAGGCGATGGCGAGCATTTCCGGGGACGCGTCCAAGGCGGTGACATCTGTGGCGTGCTGGAGCAGTTGGGTGGTCCATCTGCCTGGACCGCAGGCGAGTTCGAGCACGCTGCCGGTCGGCCGGAACGCATCGAGCGCCGCCGACAGCTCAGCGCCTCCGGGAAAGGGTAGAGCGTGGCGCTCGTACTCGGCGGCAATCGCCCGGTAGTAGACGACCTGTTCGTCGAGGAGTTCTTGCAGGTTCCCGCCATCAGCCGATTTCATGGATCGACTATCACAAAATCATTCGCCGGGTTGCAACACCGACAAGGTCGACGTCTTCTTTATCGAAGGCGATCCCGTGTGCTGTGCCGTACGCCGCTCCCCACAGGTAGGAGCGGACGCAGTGGTTGAACAGCGCGGGCGAGTAGAAACGAATGGCCACCGACAGCGCCGCCGCGGCGGCGGGAGTCTCCGGAAACATGGGTCCAGGTTTTCATCTGGTCGTCAGGTCTCGATGTCCGACTTTGGCCGCATGCCAGCGGTGGTACCCGATGCGGGGGCCGCGCTGATCAAACCCGCGCCGTTGCGCCCAGCCGATAGCCCTACCTTGGCGGATCGTTGACCTTGAGCTTGTCTCCCGTGTTGGAGACGAAGATGACCAGCAGCTTCGCCGGTTGCGTCCGGCTGGTGTTCTCCGTGAGCACATGGTGGGCGCCCGGCTGCTCGACCCAGTTCTCGCCTTGTCGGTACGTACGCACCGGCTCGCCACCGAGCCGGCTGCGCACAATGCCCTCGAGTACGTAGGCGTAGACGAAAGCCTTGCCGTGCCGATGTGGCGCCGCGCGTGCGGCGGGCGGGAAGTTCACGATCGCCGAGGTGAACGTCTTGCCCTTGACATTTGGAAGCGCCTGTTCCAAGAGAGGCGACAGCGTCTCGGACGGTGGCTGCGAAACCGTGGCGGCCACTG
The DNA here is from genome assembly GCF_015645445.1 of Nonomuraea cypriaca. GTDB lineage: Bacteria > Actinomycetota > Actinomycetes > Streptosporangiales > Streptosporangiaceae > Nonomuraea > Nonomuraea cypriaca. The sequence continues at coordinate 29,768 of NZ_JADOGI010000115.1, forward strand.
GCACCTGGCCGGTCGCACGCTCTGCGGTGGGTGCGTATGCGACGGACGCGGCCACCATGCCGGCAGCCAGAAGGCCACCGGCGAACCGTACTCGGATCATGACGGCTCTCCTATCCTGTTTGGACCTTTGAGGCGCACCGGGTGATCGCGAGGCCTCCCGGATTCCGCCCCCACACCTGGGGATGGGGCTCGGTCAGGAGGAGTGATGATTACGCTGTCCCGGCATTTACGAGCCTAACCACGGGCGAATTCAAGCCTTGGTGATGGTCTGCTCAAGTGCAGCCGAGCCGATACAACGTCGCCGACAACTGAGCCGGCCTGCCGGCTATTCGCCTTCCGTGACCCGGATGATCGTCTTGCCGGGGGTGCGCTGGGCGGGCGCGAACGCGGAGGGCGCCTCGGCGAGCGTCCGCACGGCCCCGACGATCGGGCGGAGCCGTCCGTCCCGGACCCGCTGTGCCAGGTCCGCGAGCCGGGCACGATCGGACTCGACGACGAAGAAGATCGCCTGCCCGTCACGGGGCCGGACCGTGGGTGGCGAGACGATGGTGACGAGCGTGCCGCCGGTGCGCACCAGCGCGGCCGAGCGGTCCAGGATGTCACCGCCGATCACGTCGAACACCACGTCGACCTGACCGGCATCTTCAAGGGGATCGGCCTGCAGATCCAAGAAGGCATCCACGCCGAGACCGAGTGCTGTGTCCCTGTCGCCGGCCCTGCCGGTGCCGATCACTCGGGCTCCTGCCTCGCGTGCGAGCTGCACCGCGATAGAACCAACACCTCCCGCGATGCCGTGGATCAGGACGGTCTGGCCGGCAGCCAGGCGGCCGTGGTCGAACAGGCCCTGCCACGCGGTCAGTCCTGAGATGGGCAGTGCGGCGGCCACGGTGTGGTCGACGTCGGCCGGCAGCGGCGCGAGGTTGCGGGCTTCCACCGCCACGTACTCAGCCAGCGAGCCGTTGCGGGTCCAGTCGGTCAGCCCGAACACCCGCTGGCCGACGGTCAGGCCGGTTGTTCCGTATCCCAGCTCGGCGACGGTACCCGACACCTCATGCCCGGGCACACTGGGCGTCCGGTCGTGGCCGGCGCGATCGGACCACGTTCCCGGCCAGTCGAGCTCTCCGGGGGTGAACCCTGCGGCATGCACCCGGACGACGACGTCGTTCTCGGCGGCGTGCGGGTACGGCTCTTCCGTCAGGGAAAGCCCGGCCAGACCGGCGGCGCGGTCTCGAACGGTGATGGCTTGCATGACGGGTCCTCGCTCGTGGTGGAGATATCGAACAGGACGAACGTACAGGCGTTCTCCTCCCGAACGTGTCCTGCCACGATGTAACGCGCGGATCTGTTCTCAGACGACCGCGCCGTTGGCGTCGCACGCCACCAGCCGCACCCGTGTACCCATGCCCAGGCAACGCAAGGCACGGTCGATGGACGCGTGCCGCTGGGCGCTGGCGATCAGCGGGATGCGCGGCGCTCCCCACAACCGTCCGCCTCGGCATCCCACCCCCGCGCGGCCAGGAGCCGGTGCCGCGCCGCGGCCAGAGCCGTGAACGCGGCCATCTGGGTGCCCGTCGTGAACCCCGCCGACGTCTCAGCGGGAGGCCGAGCAGATCGACCAGCCAGCCCGCGCAAGTGTCCTCGATGACGCAGACCGCCGCCCGCACGAGTACCGCGGACCTGGTTGGTCGACAGCGGTCCGGCCACCCGGGCCATGTCGTCCCAGTGCTGCACGATGGCGGGGATGGGCCCAGGCTGTTGAACGCTCCCCAACCGTTGGTGGCGCGTGTCCCGGTGGTCAGGCCGCCTGCCGGAATCGCGGTGCCGCGCAACGTGCCGGGCACCACCAGCCCGCCCAGCCCCATCACCTTGTCCGAGACGACGTTCAGCCAGGTGGGCGCACCGGCTACCGCACTAGCAGGCGCCGACCCATTCGACCTTGAAGATGTTGACGGTTTCCTTTCTGGTGAATTTCTTGATGGTCGTGCCGTCGCCCGGGGGATGCAGACAGCCGGTCGTCTTGGATCCGCCGAAATAATTGTAAGTGAAGCGGATGTGGTCGGCGCCGGAGACTCTATACCCGTTGTTCCTGATCCACGACGACCCTCCGTTGAACGTGTGGGTGCGATTCACGTTCCCGCTGTACTGCCAGAGGGGGTACCTGGGTGGGCTATAGATGCAGAAGTTTCCGCGCTTGCACCTGTCCACCGGGATATCGTCAGCCGATATCGCTATGGTGGCCTGCGCGGGGGCGGCTGCCAGTGTCAACGTCAGGAAGGTTCCGGTGCCGAGTGAGATGACGGCTTCCTTGAGGTGTTTGAACATGGCTACCGTTCTACAGGACGCCGATATCGTTCGATTATAGATCGCCTATAGGAAGCGCCGCTCTTTCCTCGGTGCCCGTGTACAACTGATCCCTGCGCCTGCCGCGTGGGGCCGATATCGGGCGAAATCATGATGTAGCGCAAATACTCTGCGACATAGAGCGCCCTCACAAACGAAATCGCCGACCCTCCCGAAGGAGGATCGGCGATTCGGCCCACGATCATGGCAGACAGAGATGAGTTTGCATCGATCCCATGGCAGGAGAGGCGTACATCGGCCTCTACGTGAACAACGCCGAGCTTGCATCACCGGGACGGCTGCGCCGCCGTACAGCTACAGCCCTCACGATCGCCACCTGCTCGTGCCCCGTCGGCGGAGCGCACCACCAGCACCGGGTCGCGCTGGTCGGCGGAGATCAGGTCACCGGCGATCCGGCGCGCGCGCCGGAACCACCGCACGCCGGGTGGCTTCGCGATAGTCGCGAGGCGCCATGCCGTACGTCTCGTGAAAGAGTTTGCCGAAGTACGACTGGCCGGAGAAACCGCAGCGCTGGGCGATCTGGCCGATGCCCTCCGTCGTCGTGAGCAGCAGCAGGGCGGCGTGCTCCAGTCTGCGTCTGGCGATGAACGCGATCGGTGTGCATCCGTAGTGCCTGCGCATGGAGCGAGCCAGATGTCCCGAGCTCACGGCGGCCATCGCGAGCAGCCTCGGCAGCCCTTCGCGCAGGTTCTCCTCGCGGTTCATCGCGACGCAGGCCGACACCAGCCAGCCGGGCCGCTCGTCCACGGGCGTGCCGCCGGCGCGTTCCAGCATCGGGATGACCGCTGTCCAGAGCCTGACCAGATCGAGAGCGCGGGGCACGCCGGAGTAGGCCCCCAGTACGCGGGCGAACTCCGCCGCGACCGGCCCGGCGGGATCGGCGCGCGCCAACGGCGGGAGGTCGCGCCGATCCCAATCCACCGTGCCCGCCAGCCCGGCGAGATCCGCGAAGGCATGCCAGCGCGCGCTCGCGAAGGCGATGTTGATGAAGCGCATCTCCTCGTCAGCCGTACCCGCGAACTCGTGCCGGTCGTGCGGCCGTACCAGGACCACGTCGCCCGCCCGTAGGGGCATCTCCGTCTCGCCTACCCACTGCACGCCCGCCCCCGCGGTCACGAAGACGAACTCGTGGAAATCGGCGTGACTGTGCGGCTCGGGCCGGTCGCGGCGGCTGCCGGTCACCGGCACCAGAGCCGCGTGGTACGGCAGGCCGGCCGCGAAATCGACCCAGCGCAGAGTGGTCGGCATATCAGGAAATTAATAGTTATGGAGCGGCGAATACTAGTAACTCTCGGCGCGGAGACCGAAGAATCCGTATCGA